>JAURCL010000017.1 GCA_030828465.1 Acidimicrobiales bacterium
ATGCGGGCGTTCAGGATGTCGAACGTGCCCATGGCTTCCCAGCCGCCCTTGTCACCGGCGGCGAATCCGACGAGGCCCTTCGACTTCATGCCGTCGAGCATGCCCAGGAAGTCGTCCCAGTCGTAGATGCCGTCCGGATCGATGCCGAGGTCCGCGAGCATCGACTTGCGGAAGTGGAGACCCCACGGGTACCAGGACTGGGGCACGAAGTACTGCTTGCCGTCGAGGCCGGTGGAGGCGATCTTGTACGAGTCGTTGTACTGGTCGCCGATCTCGTCCCACACATCGCTGATGTCGGTGAGCAGGCCCTGCTCGGCGAAGAACTGCATGCGGAAGCCGGCCATCCACTGGAAGCAGTCGTCCGGGGTTCCCTGGAGGTACTGCGAGAGGTTGTTCTGGAAGGCGTTCGACTCGGTCGCGTTGTAGACGACGGTGTCGCCGGATGCCGCCTCGTAGGCCGAGATGAGGCCCTTCAGCTGAGTGGTGGGCGACTCGTCGACGGTACGGGCGCCGAACGAGAGCGACGACGAACCGCCGCAACTCGACATGAAGGCTCCCGCGCCGAGCACTCCCGCCGCGCCGATAAGGAACTGTCGCCGGTTCGGGCGGAAGCCCTGCGACGTCAGTACCGAACGATCCATATCTCCCATGTGATTCCCCCTTGGAGTCGGTTGAGTTCCGCGGATTCTTCCCTCTTCAGCATCCGCGGTCAAGGGTTTTGTTCTCTTTGTCACGAAATCGCACAGGGCCCATGTTCGCTCATGCCCGGCCAAAGGAGCATTCCAGCTCACGGGATCGTCTCGGCAACCCCCGTGGGGACTCGCGTTCCACAACTTTCACCGGCGCGGACGGGCGTCGAGGGCGCGTTTGTGTCCACATCTCGCACCAATGTGTTCGATTCTGTTGACTTCCAATCATCGGCGTTCCATGCTGTGCGTGATGCCTGAGCCGCCTCGCGGACGCCCCTCCCCCGGCGGCCCCACCCATCACCTCGGTCGCCGGACACTCGCCCGCCACCGTCGCGAGATCATCCTCGGAGAACTCCGTCGCAACGGAGCGGTACGTGTTGCCGAACTCGCTGCCGAACTCGACGTCAGCGAGATGACCGTCCGCCGTGATCTCGATGCCCTGGACGCCGCCGGACTTGCCGACAAAGTGCACGGAGGCGCCACCCTCCGTTTCCGCCACACGACCGACGAGCCCGGGTTCGACGCGAAATTCATGATGAACGCGCCCGAGAAGGAGTCGATCGCACGCACAGCGGCGCTGTCGGTCGACGCCGGTTCCTCCATCGGGATGACCGCTGGCACCACCACCGCTCGGATGGCGTCCGAGCTCGCGGGAATCGCCGACCTGACCGTGGTCACCAACTCGATCCGAATCGCCCAGACCTTCGCGACCAGCCCTCGAAGTGACCGAACCGTCATCCTCACGGGCGGGGAACGCACGCCGTCGGAGGCCCTCGTCGGGCCGGTGGCGGTCGACTCCCTCGGCTCTTTCCATCTCGACCACGTGTTCATGGGTGTGCACGGCATGCACGAACGGGCGGGGTTCACCACACCAAATCTCTACGAGGCCGAGACGAACCGCGCGTTTATCGCCGCCGCAGACCGGGTGACGGTGCTCGCCGATCACGCCAAATGGGGGGTGACCGGCCTCGCCACCATCACCGGATTCAAGGAGGTCGATACCTTGGTCACCGACGCTGGACTCGCGGAACCGACCATCGACTTTCTCTCCAGCCAGGTGCGAGATCTCGTGGTGGTGCTCACCGCGTCCGAAGTAGGAGGAGTCGGCGTTGCCTGAACTGCGGCGCGATCCGTTCATCGGCACCCGGGTCCTCGTCGACGGCAGCCGCCTCGAGCGCCCGACGCTGCCCACCACCGGATGCCCGTTCTGCGTTGGAGGGCTCGAGTCACCCGAGCCCTACCGGGTGAAGTCGTTCCCCAACCGCTGGCCGGCGCTCGGCCCGGGCCGCTGCGAGGTGGTGCTCTACACCGCCGACCACGACGCGACGTTCCCCTCACTTGGCGTAGGTGGCGCTCGCGAGGTGGTCGATCTCTGGACCGAGCGCACCGCCGCGTTGGGAGCCGCCCCAGACGTCGACTATGTGCTGATTTTCGAGAACCGCGGACCGGCGGTTGGCGCGACGATCACCCATCCGCACGGACAGATCTACGCCTTCGACCACGTCCCTGACCGTCCCGCGCGTGTGCTGGCAGCCGGCTGGCAGCCCGACGCCGATCCTGGTGAGCGCGCCGTCGCGCGCATGGGTTCGTGGTCGGCCTGGGTGCCCCACGCCCCCACGTTCCCAATCGAGTTGCAACTCGCTCCGATCGACCGTCGGGGCGGCCTCGGTGACCTCAACGATCACGAACGGGACGATCTGGCAGCGCTCCTCGTTGACGTCCTCGGTCGGCTCGACCGCCTCCATGATGCGGCGCTCCCCTACATGCTCTGGCTCTACCAGCGACCCACCGTCGACGAGGGCTACGACGACGCCTGGTTCCACATTCGGATCGTCTCCCCGTGGAGAGGGAAGGGACTCATGCGCTTCGTCGCCGCGGCCGAGTTGGCGACCGATGAATACATCAACGAGATCGTCCCCGAATCGCTCGCGGCTCAGCTGCGATCGCTCTGACAGGAGTCACCAGATGGCCAAGCCCCGAGAGGTTGACGAGCATCGAGCACTGACCAACGTGGTTCGCCGTTGGTGGGAGGACCCCACCCTCACCGGACTCAACCGGCTTGCCGCGCGGGCGTCGACCCGCAGCCACCGCAGCCTCGATGAGGCGCGCTCGGGTGCGAGCGCTCGATGGTGCGACCTCGATTCGGACTGGTGGTTCCGCCTTCTCGACTCCCCCCTCGAGGCCCCATCTGGCTGGACCGTGCGTCGCCCGACCAAGGCGGCGGGCTGGCGACCGATCGAGGTGCCGGGCAACTGGACCATGCAGGACACCGGCGACCTCCCTCAATACACGAATGTGGTCATGCCGTTTCCCGGGGATCCCCCGACGGTGCCCGAACACAATCCGACTGGCCTCCACCGACGTCGCATCACCTCAACCGACCTGCGCAAGGCAGGCCATCGACGCGGCGACCGAGTCATCCTCCACCTCGGCGGAGCTGAGAGCGCGACCGCGATCTGGCTGAACGGAACCTTCGTCGGAATCGCCTCCGACAGTCGACTCGCCTCGGAGTTCGACGTGACGGAGTTGATCCGCCCCGAGGTGAACGAGTTGGCGGTCATGGTGGTGAGGTGGTCGGCGTGGACCTGGATCGAGGATCAGGACCACTGGTTCCACGGTGGGATAGCCCGTCGGATCGCCCTGCGCACCTGTGGCCGAACGGCCCTGGCTGACGTCTCGGTCTCCGCGCGCCTCGACAGCGGACTACGGCGCGGGTCCCTCGAGGTGAGCTGCCGGGTCGACGGCGAGGTGCTCGGCTGGAGCGTGCGAACCCATCTCGAGACCGTGGGTGGACGGCGGGTCGCGGGGACCGCGAGCGAGGCCCCGGTGTCAACGCTGGATGTCTCGTCGCACATCGCCGCCCAAGCGGACGGCTATCGGCATCCCGGGCCGATCGCGCGAACCCGCGTGCGGGTCGATCGCCCCGCGGCCTGGTCGCACGAGGCCCCCGACCGCTACCGCGTCATGGTCAGCCTCGTCGATCCGAGGGGGCGTGTGCGTGAGGTCGTGCCCGTCCTCACCGGATTCACTCGGGTGGAGATCGTCGGTCCCGAGTTGCTGTTGAACGGCGCGCCACTGCTGATCGCCGGTGTGAACCGACATGACCATCACCATCTCGGCGGCAAGGCGGCGAGCGACGCTGACCTCCGGGCTGATGTCGAGAACATCAAGCGGTGCGGTTTCAACGCGATCCGGACCTCCCACTACCCGCCCGACCCGGTGGTGCTCGACACCTGTGACGAGATCGGTCTGTGGGTGATCTGCGAGGCGAACGTGGAGAGCCATGCGCGCTGGAACGAGGTGATGGACGACCCGCGGTTCGCCAATGCGTTCATCGAGCGCGTTCAGCGCACCGTGCTCACCCACCGGAACCATCCCTCGATCATGGGGTGGTCGCTCGGGAATGAATCCGGGCACGGCGCGGTGCACGAGGCCGCCAGCGCCTGGGTACGTCGCACCGACCCACGACGGTTCGTTCAGTACGAGGGGGCGATCACCCGGTTCTGGCGTGGGCAGTCCACCGATCGCCACAACGCCACCACCGATATCGAGTGCCCGATGTACGCCTCGGTGGACGCGATCACGCGGTGGGTGACCGATGGCGATCCGGTGCGCCCACTGATCCTGTGCGAGTACACCCACGCGATGGGGAACTCCAACGGCGGCCTTCGCGACTACTGGCGGGCGTTCGAGACCCACCGCGGACTCCAGGGTGGTTTCGTCTGGGACTGGCGCGATCAGGGGCTCATGACCATCGACGACCAAGGGCGTCCGTACCCCGGTTATGGCGGCGCGTTCGGGGATGATCCGAACGACGCAGCGTTCTGCTGCAACGGGATCGTCGGTTGGGACGGTACGCCGCACCCCGGTGTCGAGGAGCATCGTTGGCTGACCCGGCCCGTGCGGTCCACCGCGCGAGTGAAGGATGGGCGCGTCGTCGTCGAGGTCGAGAACCGTCGCTCGTGGAACGATCTCGCCGACTTGCGCGGCGCGGTCACGGTCGCCGTTGACGGTCAGGTGGTCTCCGAGCGCTCCATCGACGCCTCGCGGTTGCGACCAGGACGTTCTCGCAGTTTCACCATCGGCGCGATGCCGAAGGCATCGGGCGAGATCACCGCCACCGTCGAGTGGAGGACCGTTCGTCGCTCATCGTGGGCCGAGGCCGGTCACCGCGTCGCATGGGACCAGACGGTGCTCGCCGAAGTCGATGCGATCGACCCTCCGGTGCGGCGGAGAGGTTCAGTGGAAGCGATCGATGAGGCACGAGAGTTGGCTCGGTCGGGCGAGGTGTCGCTTTGGCGCGCCCCGATCGACAACGACGGTGTCGAGGTCGGTCCGCTGTCGGGTGTGGCTGGCGTCAGTCCGCTCTGGCGTCGACTCGGACTGAACCGCATCAAGTCGACCGTGCGTTCCCATCGACTCGGCGACGCCTCCGAGCAGTTGGTCGTCGACTGCGTGACCGCCAGCGGCGAGCGGTTCTCGCATCGCCGACGGATCAGCGTCGTGGACGGCTGGGTCGTCGTTGAGGAAGACCTCAACCTGCCACGGGCATGGACTGATCTTCCACGAGTCGGGATCGCGCTCGGACTGCCGGCGGACCTCGATCGTCTCCGCTGGTATGGGCGCGGCCCGTGGGAGACCGCCGTCGACCGCGAGGCCGCGCCTCTCGGTGTGTGGTCGTCGAGCGTGGCCGAGCAGTTCGTGCCCTACGTGACGCCACAGCACCACGGAACCCATATCGACACTCGGTGGCTGACGCTGACCAATCGCCGTGGGCGCGGGTGGGTCTTCGCGCTTGACGGCCTTGCCTTCGACGCATCGGAGTTCTCCGCGGACGCGCTCACCCGGGCGTCAACGCTCGCTCAGCTCCAGCCCTCCGACCGAGTGCATCTGCATATCGACGCTGCACTGCGAGGAGTCGGCACGGCGGCCTGCGGGCCCGACACCGATGTCATCGTGCCCGGTGGCCACCACCGGTTCGTGTGGCGTCTCGCGCGGCTCTGAGGGTCAGCCGAAGATTCGCTTTGTAGCGATCTCGCACCCTTGGGCCAGTGAGGCGAGCTTCGCGAACACCACATCGGGGTCGATGTTCTTGATGCCGACGTGCACGCTGAACCCGCAGTCGACCCCCGCCATCAGACGCTCCGGGTCGGTGACCTCAGCCCACTTCTGAACCCGTTGGGCGACGAGTTCCGGATGCTCGATGAAGTTCGACTGCGGCTCGAAAACCCCGGACAGATCACCTTGTCATCGGGAACCCCAATTTCGGCGAGCACTGCCCATTCGTGGGCGTGACGGGGATTCGCGCCCTCAAACAGCACGGTGCGCGGCTTCGCACCCCACACGATGTCGATGATGTCGGCGATGGGGACGTCGTGGTTGTGAGGCCCGGGATAGTTGCCCCAGCACAGATGCATCCGCAGTTGCTCGGCCGGAATGTTGCGGACCGCGTGGTTGAGCGCCTCGATGTTCGTCGCGATCGTCGATCGGAACTCCTCGACCGTCTGTGAGGCGTAGGCCGAGTGGCGGCCCATGGCGAGATCGGGGCAGTCGAGTTGGACGACCGCACCGGCCTTGGCGATCGCCTCGTACTCGTGACGCATCGCCTCGGCGATGGCGAACACGCACTCCTCTCGACTGTCGTAGTACTGGTTGCCGAAGAACAGCGACACCACACCCGGCGACGCGGCGCTCGAGAAGATCTCGTTGTGACCGGCCTCACGCGCCGCTCGGACGACCTCGACCATGTCGCGGCGCGCGGCCTCGGGATCGACTACCTCGATCGGCCCGGTGCATGCTGGAGCCGACCGCTTGCGGCGACCGGGGTTGTCGAGCACCTCCTCGGGCGGAGCGCGGAAAATCGACCAGATCCTGGAAGTGGTAGTCCTGCACCGATTCTCCGCCGAATCCCGACAGACGGTCCTTCACATAGGTGGCATAGGAGGGCTTGGACATCTCGCCGTCGTTGACGACGCTCACCCCGGCATCGACCTGGCGGCGCACGATCTCGGTGATCGACGAGGCGATCCGACTCTCGAGTGCCTCACGGTCGACCGGGATGCCGTCGCCGACCGCCCACATCAACTGGATGAGGTCATCGGGGCGAGGAAGGCTGCCGGTGTGGGTGCTGGCGATTCGATGGTCGGTCACGGGATGTTTCTAGCCGACGGACCGTCCGGCGCCCCGTCCTGAGACGGCGCCCGCTCTCACCAGCGAGGCAGCGACTTGCCCGGATTCAAGATGTTGTCCGGGTCCCAGGCGGCCTTCACTCGCGCGTGCAGGTCGTGGGCAACCTCGTCGAGTTCTCGAGCGAGCATGCGCTGTTTCAGGTTGCCGATGCCGTGCTCCCCGGTGATGGTGCCACCGAGGTCGAGCGCGACCTCAAGGATTTCGTCGAAGGCCTCCATCGCTCGACCACGCGCGTCAGTGTCACCGCGCTCGGTGATGATGGTTGGGTGCAGGTTGCCGTCGCCAGCGTGGCCGAACGTGCAGATCGACACCTCCCGGTGGGCCGAGATGTCCTCGATGCGCCGAAGCGCCTCGGCGAGGCGCGCCCTCGGCACGGCGATGTCGTCGAGGAGCCAGTCGCCAGCCTCCTCGATGGCGAGGATCGCCATACGCCGAGCTCCGAGCAGCAGTTCAGCCTCCTCCGGGGTCTCCGATCGGTGGATCTCGGCAGCCCCTGCGCTCTCGGCGATGGCGACGAACCGGTCGGCGTCGGCCTCAGCGGCCCCGGCCCCGTTGTCGAACTGCGCCATGAGCACACAACCGGCGGAGGTGTCGAGACCCATCGGACGCCAGTTCTCGACGATGCGGATGGTCGCGTTATCCATGAGTTCGAGGACGCTCGGCGTGACCGCGGACATCACGTCGGCAGCGGCGCGGCCCGCGTCGGCGGTGTCGGCGAAGACCGCAACCGCGGTCACCGGTGGAGGGGGCAACGGACGGAGCCGGAGCCTCGCCATCGTCACGATGCCGAGCGTTCCCTCCGAGCCGACCATCATCCCGGCGAGGTCGTAGCCGGCGACGCCCTTGACGGTGCGGCGTCCGAGGTTGGTCACCCGTCCATCAGCGAGCACTACCTCGAGGCCGAGGACCGATTCTCGCGTCGTGCCGTATTTGACGCAGCAGAGCCCACCGGCGTTGGTGTTCACGTTGCCCCCGATCGAGCAGAAATCCTTGCTGGCCGGATCAGGCGCGTACCAGAGACCGAAGTCGGCGACATGCTCGCGCAACTCGGTGTTCATGATGCCGGGTTGAGTCTCGACGTAGCCGTTGACGGTGTCCACGTCGAGAACCTCGCGCATCCTCTCCAGACACATCACGAGTGAGCCGTCGATCGCATTCGACCCGCCGCTTAGCCCCGAGCCAGCGCCACGCGGAACGACGGGCACGTGATGCCGATGGGCGGCCGCCATGATCGTTGCGACCTGCCCGGTGGTACGGGGGAACACCACCGCGAAGGGCTCACCCGCGGGCGACCCCGTGGAACGGTCGTGGCGGTAGGAGCCGAGGATGTCGCGATCGACGACGATGTCGCGGTCATCGAGAACGGCGGCCGCCGCACCGAGAACGCGATCCTCGTCGGTCACGACCGCTCGGCGCTCAACATCGAACGGCGAACCTTGCCGGCGTCGTCGCGGACCGGTTCGTCGACAAATTCGTAGGTGTCGGGACACTTGTATGACACGAGCCGCTCCCCCATGTGAAGCCGCATCTCCTCGACGGTGACACCATCGGGGGCGTCGATGACAGCATGAACCCGTTGGCCCAGGTCGTCATCGGCGATGCCGATGACAGCGCAGGACCGCACGGCCGGATGCTCCTCGATCGCGGCTTCGACCTCGGCCGGGTAGATGTTGGCCCCACCGCGCAGGATCAAGTCCTTGCGCCGATCCGCGAGGTAGACGTAGCCCTCGGCGTCGAGCCAGCCGAGGTCGCCGATGCTCTCCCAGTCGCTGTCGCCAAGCCGTCGGGCGTCGGCTCCGAGATACCGGTAGGTGGAGTCCCGGCCGCCATCGGCCCGCATGAAGATCTCGCCTACTTCGCCGACATCAGCGTCGCTTCCGTCGTCGCGGACCGCTTTCATCTGCCCGGTGAACGGACGGCCGACCGAGCCGCGATGCTCGAGCCACTCGCGGCCGGTGATCCAGGTGATCGACTGGACCTCGGTGCCGGCGTAGAGCTCGCAGAGCACATCGGGCCCGACCCAGTTGATCCACTCCTCTTTCAACCACGCGGGGCAGGGCGCGGCCATGTGCACGGCGATCTGAAGCGAGCTCATGTCGGCCGCGGCGCGGACCTCCTCGGGAAGCTTCCAGATGCGATTCATCATGGTCGGCACCAGATAGAGGTAGGACGGGCGATGCTCGGTGACGGCGGCGAGCACCTCTTCGGGGACGAAGCGCGGGAAGTTCACCACGTGGTTGCCACCGACGAGAGCCAGTGAGGAAATCGAGAACGGGGCGTTGTGATAGAGCACCCCAGGGATCACACAGCACGAGGTCGTCGGCAGGAAGAACCCGGGGGCGTCGGTGTCAAAGCGACCCGGCACCGAGGCGAGGATGATCTTCGGCCGGCCGGTGCTACCGCCCGAGGTGGGCGCCTTCCAGAACTCGGTGACGGCATCGGGCAGTTCGGAGTCGTCGATCGACAGGTCAGGTTCGAACCCGACCGGCACGCAGGAACGTCCGGGGACGCGTCCCTCATCGACGCCGATCACGAGTCGTGAGTCGGCGAGTTCGACGATCTCCTCGAGTTCGCGCCCTGGCAACTTCGCGGATACTGGCTGGGGGGTGGCCCCGAGTTTCCACAGCGCGAAGGCGGATTCGAAAAACGCGGTCGAGTTCGGAAGGGCGATGGTGCACAGATCTTCGGGCACAACTCCCATGGCGGCGAAGGCGCGAGCGAGGCGGTTCGTCCGCCGGTCGAACTCCAGCCACGACAATGTCGTGTCGCCGCAGGTGAGGGCGGGCTCGTGCGGGCGCTCAGCGGCGTGGAGCGAGATCGCCCGCGAGATTGAGAGTTCGGCCATCGCCGGATCGTAGATCGACGCTCGGTAAGCGACGGGAGCCGGGTTGCCGCAACCGGGTGGCTAGGTTCCGCCCATGGACAGCGTCGACACCATCGCCGACCGACTCATCAGCGCGATCGAAGCAGGTGACCGGGAAGCTCTCGGTGCCCTCTACGCCGACGACGTGATGATCTGGCACAACACCGACCAGGTCGAGATGACCAAGGAGCAGAATCTCGCGAGCCTCGACGCCCTGACCGCCATGACGACGGCGCGCCAGTTCAGCGATGTCCGCCGCTACACGATCGACAACGGATTCGTCCAACAGCACGTTCTGAACCTCGAGTGGGGTTCGGGTTCCGGCGCTCTTCCCGGCTGCGTCGTCGTGAAAGTGCGTGATGGGCTCATCTCACGCATCGACGAGTATCTCGACGGTGCCACGATCGCGTCATTCGGCGCGTGACCGCAGATCTGGTTCGCTCAGGACGTCGGAAGGATCCCCATCACCTCTGACCGGTCGCTGGTGCGGATGAACTCCTCGAACTCATCGACATAGGTCCGGTAGTCCGCGCCGAAAGTCTGCTCGAAGTTCTCAGGGAACCGGGTGCCGTCCTGGGTGTTGATCCAGAAGTCGATCACTGCCTGCTCGCCCTCGTGATGGGCGACGTAGGCGACGAACCAGGCACCCACCTGATACCCGACCGCCCAGTCGCCGTCCCAGGTCACGTTGTAGAGCTCAGGTCCGTTCAAGTAGCGATCGATGACGTCCTCACCGGAGGGCCCATAGGGGGTCCAGAGTCCGCGTTGCATCTCGTTGTTGAGGTGCTCAAAGTCCCCGGTTGCTCGCGAGTAGTGCAGGTGGGAGAAGTAGACGGCGTTGCCCTCCATCCACCAGGGCTTGTGCTCGGTTCCGTCACCGCTGATCTTTCCTGAGATGTAGTAGGCGTCGTCGTGCTCCCAACTCTCGTACTCGACGAAGTTGGAGATCTGGAAGATGTGGAACATCTCATGCAGCGTCACGTAGGCGAGAGAGGTTCGGTCGTTGGCGTCGAACGAGTCGCTGATGAACAAGTAGCAGCAGGTCGGCCCCGGTGTTCCCGAGATCGACGATCCGACGGGCTCACCGTCGTGGGTGAGCAGGCAGATGTTGTCCGTGCAGTCGCCACGGTTGTTCGGATTGCATCGCGAGTTGAGGAAGGTGTCGGTGTAGAGGGTCGACATCAACGAGCAGTAGCGGTCCTCCAGGTCGTAGATGGTCTCGAGGTTGTTCCGGTCGTACTGCAAGACGATGATCGGATATAGGTCGTCCTGTACGAGACGCGGGTCGGAGAAGAAGTGCTCGACGGAGTAGTCGATGTAGGTGTTGAGGTACTCGAGCGTTTCATCGTCGACTGACGTGGCGGCGAGGATTCTGATCCCGTCGGTACGGGTCGCAGCGGGAGTGGTTCCTGAGTCGCTGTCCGTCCCGGCTGCACTCTCGTTCTCCGAACCCATCCCCTCGTCCTCTGAGCCACCGACGCCCGAGTCGATACCCCAAAAGTCGACGAGTTCGTCCAGCCGTTCGGTCGGGAAGAAGTCCTCGGGAGGCGACGGGTTGTCGCGCATGAACTTGTTGAACTGCTCGTACAGCTCGTCCTTGGTGAGCCCGAAGTGTTTGTCGAGGGCTCCCTCGAATCCGAGGGCCCAGACATCCTCGTGGAGACCAATGAACAGGGTCTCGAACGAGGTCAGGTATGCGAGGTAGAAGTTGAGGATCTCCATGTGGCCCGGGCAGATCCAGGTCTCGCGCATCTCGTCGAGGGCGCTGAACCCAGTGCACTCCTCCCATTCGTCACCCTCACCGCGGATCGCCCGACTCGCCGACTCGAACTTCTGGGTCATGTTGCAGTTCGTCTGCCACGACACCCGCTCCCACAACGGCTGGCCCGGACCGTTGCCGTTCAGCCGGGGATCACCCGCACATGCCCCCTCCAAACCGAGGTCTTTGGTGATCTGCAGGTCGTCGAAAACGTCGCGCAGGAACAACGTGGGGAAGACCTGGGCCTGCCCTTCCACGAACCAGGCGGGCGAACCGGTGTGGTTCCTCCCTCCACAACAATCGGCGGGCATTCCGAGGGAGCGACCGAGGGTGTGCGCGCCCTGCACGTGGTGGTAGTACTCGTGCACCCAACCGTTGATGGTGTTGTACATGAACACCTCAGGTCCGAAGTTCTCGACGTCCCACTCCCACATCGGGTCGGTCAGCGGATTCGGCTGATTGCAGAACGAGAAGTCGTTGTACCCATCCCATTGGCCGTCCCGACCGAAACCACTGAGACAGCTTCGCCGGTCGTAGACGAGATCGATCGAGGGCTCAACCGGCTGACCGTTGTTGTCGTAGAAGTAGCCGAACTGATCGAGGATCTCGAGGGCCTCGGCGTTGTCCCCCTCGACCTCGTAGGTGATGTGGATGTAGCGGTCGTATCCGCCCACGTAGTCGATGAGTTTCTGGTGCACATCGGCGTGATACCGGCGGAGGTCATCGGGTATCTCGGCTGAGAAGAGGTAGCAGTGCTCCGGGTCGGACTTGGGCACATTCATGCCGATTCCGCGCTGCACATCGGCGATGGATGGGGCGTTCGCAGGTTCGACGATCACCCGCGGGCTGATGACGCAGTCGACATTGTCCGAGACGACAACGATCGGCTCACCGTCCAACGAGAAACCACTACCCGAGTTCTGCCCCTCACCAGTCGCCTCGCCATCCGCGCCCCCGTCGTCAGATGGGTCCTGTTCCGCCGCGTCGGCGTCATCAGCGGGATTCTCCGGCGATGCCGGCTCGTCGCTGTCGGTCTCTCCGGTCTGATCAGCCGGTGGATCAGTTCCGGAATCCGCCTCATCGGAGATCGACGCGCTCGAGCAAGACACTCCGAGCACTCCCACGACGAGGAGCGCGAGGGCACGACGCGCTGCTCTGCCACGAACGAGCGAGTTGATGTCAAACATGCGTGCAACCTTCCCACACGACCGGCGCCGACAACGGTCCCCCGGGAGGCCACCACAGCAGGGTTGCGAATTTGTTGCGAGGATTCGCCGCAGCACTTTGAGTGGGCGCAGAGGGACTCGAACCCCCGACATCTTCCTTGTAAGGGAAGCGCTCTAGCCAACTGAGCTATGCGCCCGGAACCGAGCACGCTACCGGCGAGCCAACGGGCACCGGATCGCGACCCTAGGGTGGAGCCGTGCAGGCTCCCGTCGTGCTGGTCAACCGCGGATGCGCCTCAGCTGGGTGTCTGGTTGCGCTCATGCCGCTGCTCGCGCTCCTCGGGTTCGTCTGGGTGGTCGGCCTTGTTCTCGACGCCATCTTCCCCGGAGGCACGTCCTGGTGGGTGCAGGCGGCCGTCGCGGTCATCGGACTCAACCTCGTGCTCCGACTCCTCGCCCGGCGAGCGCGCCGTCGCCATGCAACAGCGCAGCGCGAAGGTGGACCACCCGGAGTGATCGATGTCTGACCGACGCGCGACACCTCCGCCGATGCGGATCGACGCCGTCACCCTCGCCACCACCGACATGTCAGCCTCGATCGCCTTCTACGAGGCCCTCGACTTCGAGGTGTCCTTCGGCGGGCACGGCGCATCGTTCACCACCATGAGCGCCGGTGTTTGCCATGTGAACCTGACGCTCACCGGTTCCCCTGGGCCCTGGGGTCGGGTCATCTTCCATGTCGACGACGTCGACGCCCTGCACGAGCGAGCCGTTGAGGCCGGACTCAGCCCGCGCCATTCGCCCCGCGATGCCGATTGGGGTGAGCGGATGTTCGCGATTACCGACCCGAGCGGTCACGACCTGAGTTTCGCCCGGCCACTCTGAACCTCAGCCCTGACACCTCGGACACCACCAGACCTTCCGACCCGCCAACTCGCCCACGCGGATCGTCGATCGACACCGTCGACACGGGAGACCATCGCGCTTGTACACGTAGAGGCGGTCCCTCCCCGGAACATCGCGGTGCCGGTCCACCCCGGCCTCCGACGGCTCGACGGTGACGATTCGACCGATGCGCTCCCCCACCCTCATCTGTTCGATCGCCAGGCGCCAGATGTCCCCGACGATCTCGACCGGGACCTCGTTGGCCGGCGTGAAGGGGTCGATGCCGAGAATGAAGCAGAACTCAGCCCGGTAGACGTTGCCGATCCCCGACACCACCGCCTGATCGAGCAGCAATTGCGCGACCGGCACCCGACGGCGAGAGAAGGAGGCAACCAGTCGCCCCTCATCACCGGCTCGCACCGCGAGCGGATCGGGACCGATGCGCGCGAGCAGACGCTCCTCCTCATCGGCGTCGATCACCTCACATGCCGTCGGCCCCGACAGGTGCAAGGTGCCCGGCTCACCGCGCCAGCGCATCCTCGTGCCCTCCGTCGGCTCGGGTGCCTCCTTCGTGAACGTTCGGAAGCGACCGAAAAGGCCGAGATGCACGTGCACCGTGACACCCCCATCCCATCGGTGGAAGAGGTGCTTGCCGACCGCCTCCACACCATCGAGCGTCCGGCCGTCGACCATGGCGGCTCCGGAGTCGAAACGGCCCTGAGGTGAGTCGACTCGGAGACGATGCCCGCCGAACCGTCGGCCCTGCAGGCGGGCCGCCCGATGAAGGGTGTGCCCCTCAGGCATCGGCGCGGCGGTGTTCCAGAATCGCCTCGAGCAACTCCGGGGTTGCTGCCGCCACCGGGGTGCGGCGAGCCCGATGATCGAGGGTGAACAGATCACGGTCGTAGGCCTCAGCGATCGCCGCACCCGCCTCGAGACAAACGAGCATCGACGCCGCGTAGTCCCACACGCCGTGACCACCGTTGTTCATGTCGCACCAGGCATCGGTGACACCGGACGCCACCAGGCAGAGGTCGGGAGCGGACGCCCCGAGGCAGCGGAACTGCGCCCAGCCGTAGTGATGACTCGGCAGGCCAGACATCGCCACCACCGACTTCGACAGTTGCGTCTGACCCGACGTCGAGATGCGCCGACCGTCGAGACTCGCCCCCTCACCAGCGACAGCCCGCCACCGTTGACCGGTCGCGTGATTCGCCACCAAGGCCACCTCCGCTCGCCCCTCCACCATGAGGCACAACGCGGTCGCGAACCACGGCACGCCGCGAGAGGCATTCGTGGAGCCGTCAACCGGGTCGACGATCACCACCGGCGCCGCGGCATCACCGGTAACGCCGCTCTCCTCGGAGAGCACCGCCATTCCAGCGGCACGGAGCACCTCGAGGCAGGCCTCGTCGGCAGCGACATCGAAGGCGTACTGACTATGGCGTTGCCCCGAAGGCCCCCAGTCGGTCGTGGCGGCGAGCACCTTGGCGACCGCATCGGCCGCGGTATCGAAGAGGTCGAGCACTTCATGGCGACCGTCGCCGACATGGAGCCCACCCTCATCAGGACGCTGACTGGAAGGGCTCACAACGAACAACGGTAGTGTCCGAGGCGTGGCAGTCATCGATGTGGCCGGCTTCGTCGCGGATATCAAGAGCCAGGCCATCGACACCGGATTCCACGTCCACGACGAACGGCACTTCGTCGAGACCTACTCGCTCCGCCAGCTCTGGGAGGTCGACCTGCACCCAGAGGAGGCCTGCTCCGGTCCGATCGACCTGCACCTCTCACTTGATGTCGACCCGCGCGCGCTCCTCGGGTTCGAGGACGAGGTCCTCAAGATGGATGACATGGAAGCCGACCCGCCGACCGGCTTCACCTTCCCACTCCTGTTCACGTGGACCCTGCCGCCCCTCCCCCGCCCACCTGATCTGCTCGTGCTCGCCACCGAGATCGCCGGGGTCGGCGGCCCAGACCTGCCGGTCGAGGTGTCGGCCATCGATTCGTTCCCGAGCGTGACCGATGCCCCCGAACGCAGCCTCTCGATGGTCGCTCGCCTCACCGTCGACCTGGCCGACGTCTACACCACCAACGACGACTCGATCGCGAAAAGCCTCGAGCGCTGCAAGCTCGTCAGCCTGTACCTGCTGGAGCGGGCCGATGCCTGGCTCGACGTTCCATAAGCGACCAGAATCCACGATACGCAAGGGGGAACCATGCGAGTGAACGAACTGATCGACATTCTCCGCGACCAACCTCCGGACGCCGAGGTCGAACTGGCCGTCGTCTCACCCCTCACCGATGACGACAACGTGACGGTCGACCGCTACCCGGTTGACGGCGTGTTCCCCTGGCAGGGCGCCGATCCGGACGACGAGGGGGTCTGGCTGATCGGCGGCGCTCCTGACGACGTCGATGCCCTCCTCGACTCGCTCGAGCAGGACACCCCTGAGGACTCCGGAACGGTCTGAGTCCTGCCTCAGGGCGCGGGAAGATCGACGGCTCGGTCGCGGCGCCAGATCTCCCAATGCTCGTTCGAGTACTCGAGATCGAAGGCGACCTCAATGCTCGCGAAGTCGTAGGCCTCCGCGCCCTCTCGGACCCGCTGCACCACCACGTAGTCGACGCCGTCGGCGCGCTCGGTGAGGCGGGTGCCCTCCAGAGAGTTGTCCACCCCGTACAGCACGACCCGGAAGGGGTTCGGGAACTGGTAGATCTCGCTCCGGTAGGCGAGGTGCGGGGTGAGCCGGTGATGCGCGGCCACCGAGACGCCGTCAGGGACCCGAGCCACCACATCGCGGGCCGAGACCGCGACCGGATGGTCACGACCCCAACTGCCGGGTTGCACCCGCGACCACGGCATCGGTGACCAGAGCGCCGAGGTCACCGCCGTCGCCGAGACGACGAGTACCAGTGCCCTGCGTCTCGCCACCGTCCCGAGGAACGACAGCGCCCATGAGGAGCCCATCACGATCGCCGGCACGGCGATCAGGCTGTAGTGGTACTCGATCTGGTACTGGTACCAGAAGGTGCTCAAGATGTTGGTGAACAGCACCAATGCGCTGATCAACATCACACCGGGTGCCCGAAGGAACACGAATCCGACCGGCGCGAGCATCTGCCAGAGGTACCAGAGCCGGCCGTCGCTGCGCAGGTGGTCGATCACCTCGGTTGGATCGGTAAGTGCCGTGCGGATGAGGCCAGTCGGCCCGTCGAACGGAATCCGCCAGGTGTTCCGCGTCGGCACCCCGATCAGCGATCGCATCACCGCGAACATCGCCACGAGCATGAACGCGATCGAGCCGAGCACGGTCAGAACCCCGACGCGCCAGCGACGTTCGAGCGCGACCCATACGCCAAGCGGCACGACCACAAGCGAGACGTCCTCTTTCACGAGGAGGGCGAGCACGACACACACCGCGTACGGCCACCAACGACGCTCGGTCGCCGCCCAGATGGCACCGGCCACGAAAAGCCCGCTGAACGCGTCGGGGTGGAAGTTCTCCATCACGGTCCACGAGAGCGCCGGATGTCCGAGGTAGACGAGGGCCATCGTCGCAGCGGGCCACCCGACACCGAGCCTTCGTCGAGCGTGCCAGTAGACCGGAAGCGCACCGAGCGCAACCACCGTCGCCTGTGAGACGAAGAGGATCCAGGCGCCGGGAGCCACCCAGTACAACGGCACCAAGAACAGCAAGATGAACGAGGTGTGATCCCCGAAGAGATTCCTCCCCATCAGGGTGACGAACGGCGCGTCGAACCGCGACAGCATCCACATGCCTTGGTCGTAGAGCGCTGAGTCGTAACTCGAGGTGCCGAGACCGTGGTGCACCCCGAGGGTGAGCACCGAGAAATAGAGGGCAAACACCGCGACAGCACCGGCGACCATGAGGTCGGGGGTTCCGAGGCGGCGCGTCGCCGAGGGCATCAGGCCGCTCGCACCTCGGCGGCGATCGCGGCGAGCACTCCATTCACGAAGCGACCGCTGTCGTCGGTCGAGTAGCGCTTCGCCAACTCGACCGCCTCATCGAGCACCACCGCCGTCGGCACCTCGGGCCGCTCGAGCAACTCGAACGTCGCCATCCGCATCACCGCGAGATCGATCAGCGGCATCCGCGCGAGGGTCCAGCCTCGAGCCTTCGCCGCGATCAGCTCATCGGCGCGGACGGCGCAGTCGTCGCTCCCCCGCGCGAGACGCTCGGCGAGGTCGTCGGGACGCACCACGAGCGCGTCGATCACTTCAGCGACGGGAACACCCTTCGACCGGGCCTCATAGAGGAGGTTGAGGGCGCGCTCCCGAGAGTCGGAGCGTTCATCGGCGTCGGTCACGATCAGACTCGAGTGATGTACTCGGCCGATCGGGTGTCGACCTTGACCCGGTCGCCCACCTCAACGAAGAGAGGGACCTGGATCACCTTGCCGGTCTCGAGGGTGGCCGGCTTACGGGCTCCGGAGACGCGATCGCCCTGCACACCCGGCTCGGTCTCGGCGATGGCCAACTCGACCGAGGCGGGGATCTCCACCGAGATGATCTCACCCGAGAAGAAGGCGACCTGAGCGGTCATCCCCTCGATGATGAAGTCAGCTGCCTCGCCGAGCGCCGTCGGCGCGACGTTCATCTGCTCGTACGACTCGTTGTTCATGAACACGTAGTCGTCACCGTCGCGGTAGAGGAACTGCATCTCCTCGCGGTTGATGATCGCCTGCTCGACGCGGATGCCCGCGTTGAAGGTCTTGTCGAACACGTTGCCGGTACGCACATTGCGGAGCTTGGTGCGCACGAACGCGCCGCCCTTGCCGGGCTTAACGTGCTGGAACTCGATCACCTGGAAGAGCCCATTGTCGAGCTCGAGGGTGATCCCGGTCTTCAGGTCATTGGTGGTGATGGCGGGCATGGGTCGTCCTTGGGGAAATCGGTCAGCGATCGGTGACCCGACTCGGTGACCAGAACCAGGTCCTCGATCCGCATGCCACCGGCCCCGACACGATAGAGCCCGGGCTCGACCGTCACCACGTCACCGGCGGCGAGAACCGACTCGGTGCTGCGTCCGAGAAAGGGTTCCTCGTGGATGTCGAGGCCGACCCCGTGGCCAGTCCCGTGGGAGAACAGGTCGGCGAGGCCCTCCTCGGCGAGGACAGCCCGGCAGGCGGCATCGACGTCACGGGTGCCCACCCCGGCTCGCACCGCGTCGAGGCCCGCCTGTTGGGCCCGCGCGAGCACCCGATACCAGCGCTCTTGCTCCGACGTCGGCTCACCGACGATGAAGGTGCGGGTCATGTCGGAGTGGTAGCCATCCAGAAGGGCCCCGACGTCGATCACCACCGTGTCACCCTCCACCAGGGTCCGCGAGGTCGGACGGTGATGCGCCATGGCCGCGTTCTCGGGGCCCGAGGCGACGATCGTCTCGTAGCTCGGCCCGTCGGCGCCGTGGGCTCGCATGGCTGACTCAAGTTCGTCGCGGATATCGCGCTCGGTCACCCCTGCCTCGATGCGCGCCGATAAGAGCGCCAACGACGCCAGGCGCGCCGCTTCGGTCATCCGGGCCACCTCGGCGGCGTCCTTACGGCGCCGGAGGCCCGTCAGCACCGAGTCGATCGGGACGAGGTCATCGAGGGAGCCATGGGCCGACCACTCGGCATGAGTCCAGACCGTCGATTCGAACCCCACCCGACCGGGACCCGAGCAGAGCGAATCCACGCGGTGCCGCTGCTCCACCACCGTCGTCGCCATCTCGACCCCGTCGACTCCGGCGCCGCTCGCGGCGAGCTGCCGCTCGGCCTGGGCGACGTAACGACCGTCGGTGACGAGCACCACCCGATCACCGGTCACCACGAGGTCGCCGTTCGAACCGGTGAAGCCGCTCAACCAACATCGACTGCTGGCCCCCGAGATGACCGCTCGGTCGATGCCGTGATCGGCGAGCGCCTCGCGAAGTCGGGCGATCCGCCCAGCGGTCGACAGCGGTGGGAGCGTTGCGCTCACGCGAGACGCGCGGCCACCGCGCGAACCGCGAGCTCGTAGCCGTCGCCGCCGAAGCCCATGATGCTCCCGGTGGCGACCGGGGCGACCACCGAGGTGCGGCGCCACGGCTCACGTGCATCGGGATTCGACAGATGCAACTCGACCACGGGCCCGTCAAAGGCGGCGAGGGCGTCGTGCAGCGCCCACGAATAGTGGGTGAACGCACCTGGGTTCACGATGATCGCTGCGCAGCGCCCGCGGGCGGCGTGGACCGCTTCCACGAGTTCGTGCTCGGCGTTGGATTGAAGATCCTCGACCTCGAGGCCGAATTCAGCCGCGGTCGAGCGAGCCCGGCCGACATGATCAGCGAGCGTCGCCGTGCCGTACACCTCGGGTTCGCGGTCACCGAGGAGGTTCAGGTTCGGTCCATGAAGCAGCAGGACGGTTCGGCTCACGGAGAGCACGGTACCGCCCCCGATCGATCCGATACAGCACATGAGGTCGCAGGGGGTCCC
Organism: Acidimicrobiales bacterium; assembly: GCA_030828465.1. Lineage (GTDB taxonomy): Bacteria > Actinomycetota > Acidimicrobiia > Acidimicrobiales > Ilumatobacteraceae > Casp-actino5. The sequence goes on from JAURCL010000017.1 coordinate 20,032, forward strand.
CCTCGGCGATCGCCGGATGGTCGAAATCGCCGTCGAGGTCGCGCGCGAGACCGATCGCCTCCATCACCCTTCGTGACCGCGTGTTCGATGCCGCGGTGAAGGAGATGATCTCCTCGAGACCAAGGGGGCCAAACGCCCGGTCGAGCACCGACCGCGCCGATTCGCTCGCGATGCCACGGCCCCAGAACTTTGAGCGGAGTCGCCAACCGATCTCGACACCGTCACGAAACCAGGGACGCGTCAGCCCGCAGAAGCCCGCGCACTCACCGTCGAGATCGACGCACCAGAGACCGAATCCGTGCTCCTCGTGATGGGCTGCGATCCGTCGCAACAGCAGCTCGGAGGCCGCCCGGTCGGCCACCGGCCCGATGGTCGCCATCACCACCGGATCGGCGTTCATCTCCGCAAAGGCATCGAGATCGTCCTCGGCGAACTGGCGCAGCACCACCTCCGGCCGACCGGCCGTCAGGCTCATCGCCCAATGAGCGACGCGAGCAGATCCGACACGGTGGAGGGATCGACGCCGGCCACCGGTTCGACACCGTTCGGGCCGTCGAGCACGAAGGTCAACCCTCCGATGGCCTTCTTGTCGCGACCCATGAGGGCCATCAACTCCGTGACCGAGGCGACGTCGGGGATGTCGACCCCGAGGCCGTAGAGGTCACCAACGACCGCGCGGTGGGCGTCCACCCGCTCACCGTCGATACGCCCGAGGGCTCGAGCGAGCTCAGCGGCGAAGACCAGGCCGATACCGACGGCCTCACCGTGGGCGAGATCGTGTGCGGACGCGGTCTCAAGCGCGTGGGCGAGGGTGTGCCCGTAGTTGAGGATCGCTCGACGGCCTCCCTCACGCTCGTCGGAGGCAACCACCTCGGCTTTGATCTCGACACAGCGGGCGATGCGCTCGACCTCATCGAGCGCGGCGAGATCGTCGCCCGTGAGGAAGTGGTACTTCGCCATCTCCCCGTTACCGCAGCGCACCTCCCGCTCAGGAAGCGTGGCAAGGGCATCGACATCGCAGATCACTCCGCGGGGCTGCCAGAAGGCCCCGACAAGATTCTTGCCCTCAGGCAAATTGACCCCGGTCTTGCCGCCGATGGCGGCGTCAACCATGCCGAGCAACGTGGTTGGCACATGCACCACATCGATGCCGCGGTGGAACGCCGAGGCGGCGAACCCGGCCACATCGGTGACCATGCCACCGCCCACCGAAACGACGACATCGGCGCGGTTCATGCCCGCGGCCGCGAACCCCGAACAGAGCTCACCGACGGTCGAGAGGGTCTTGGCCGTCTCTCCCCGACCGATGAGGAATCGTTCGACCCGTCGACCGCCGAGTACCGCAGCGTCCACGAGAGCAGGGATGCCCTCCTGGGTGACGAGCGCGATCGTGCGTGCCTCGCCAAGCAGCCCGTCGAGCCGCGAAACCGCGCCGTGCCCGACATGGACGGGATAGGAGCGCGCACCGAGATCGACGGTGATCGTGGCGAGTTCCGGCGTCGATTCGCCCATCGCTCAGGCGTCCCGATCGCGAGTCGCGGCGGCCGCCGCCTTGGCATTGCGCACGAACTCATCGATGGAGTCGCCGCCGAACTTGCGCTGCGCCTCATCGGCGAGGACGAGCGCCACCATGGTCTCGGCCACGACTCCCATCGCCGGAACCGCGGTCACATCGGTCCGCTCCTTAAACGACACCGCCGACTCCTTGGTTGCCGTGTCGACCGTCTCGAGAGTCGGCACGTTGAGCGTGGCCAAGGGCTTCATCGCCGCGCGGGCGACCAGCAACTCCCCGTTCGTGATTCCACCCTCGAGGCCTCCAGCCAGCGTGGAGAGCCGTTCGTATCGACCGTCGGCGGAGTTCCAGCGGATCGGATCATGCGCGGCCGAGCCGCGACGACCAGCCACCTCGAAACCGTCTCCGATCTCGACACCTTTCACAGCTTGGATCGACATGAGCGACTGCGCGATCAGCCCGTCGAGTTTGCGATCCCAGTGGACGTGCGAGCCGAGACCGATCGGCACGCCGAAGGCCAACACCTCGACCACGCCGCCGAGGGAGTCACCGTCCTTCGCCGCCGCCTTCACCTCGGCGATCATGGCCTCGGCAGCGGTCGGATCGAAGCAGCGCACCGGCGACTCGTCGACAAGGTCAAGATCGGCCGGCGTGGGACGAGGGGCCTCAGCGGAAACGCGAGCCGGACCCATCTGGATCACGTGCGAGATGATCTCCACCCCGAGATGACCGAGCAGACGCTTGGCCACCGCCCCCGCGGCAACCCTCGCCGCCGTCTCGCGGGCGGAGGCGCGCTCCAGCACGTCGCGCGCGTCGGTGAAACCGTATTTCTGCATGCCGGCGAGGTCGGCATGACCGGGGCGGACCTGGGTGAGGGGCTCCTTGGTCTCACCGGGGGCTGGAGACATCTCGTCGTGCCAGCGGTCGCTACGGAACCACTCCGTGTTGCGGATCTCGATGGCCAGCGGGGAGCCGAGGGTGCGCCCGTGGCGGACACCGCCCACCAGCGTGAGTTCGTCCACCTCGAACCGCTGGCGCGGACCACGGCCGTAACCGAGCCGGCGACGCGCCATCTCGGCCTGGATGTCCTCAACGGTGATCTCGAGACCTGCAGGGAGACCCTCCAGCACCACGACCAGGGCCTGACCGTGGGATTCACCGGCGGTGAGCAGGCGCAACATCGTGGAGAGGCTACCGGTGGGCGAGTTCGGCGAGGGCGGCCGCGCGGAGCGCGACCGGGTCGGGCGCGATACCGGTCCACGCGACCTGCTGCCGGCAGGCCTGGTGCACGAGCATGCCGAGGCCGTCCACCGTGGCCGCTCCCCGCTCGGCCGCGGCGCGCAGCAGCGCTGTCTCGAGCGGGTGATACACGATGTCGACGACCACCTGACCTGCGGCCAGCGACGACGGCTCGATCGGACAGGACCGCGAGTCGGCTCCCATCCCGACCGAGGTCGTGTTCACGACGATGTCGGCACCAGCGATGGCGGATCCGGCGCCACCGCTTTCCACCACCTCGGCCATCGGCGCCAACCGGGCCGCCTCCTCCGCGGCGGCCGGTGTCCGGTTCGAGATCAGCACGCGGGCTACACCGGCCCGTCCGAGACCATCGACGATCGATCGGGCCGCGGCACCGGCCCCGATGAGCGTGACGACGGCGCCGGCCGGATCGTGACCGGCTGCTCTCAGCGAATCGACAAAGCCGTCGCCGTCGGTGCTCAATCCGCGAGATGCCCCGTCGGAGAAGACCACCGTGTTCACCGACCTCAAGGCAGCCGCGGCTGGGTCGAGGGAGTCGACCGACTCCGCGACCACGACCTTGTGCGGCATGGTCACCGCGAGACCGCGGAGCCCCCGGCCGCGGGCCGCCGCCACAAGACCCGGCCCATCTTCAGGGGCGACGTCCTCGGCCACCATTTCCCAGTCGAGTCCAGCAGCGGCGAAGGCAGCGTTGTGGATCGCTGGCGACAGCGAATGCGACACCGGGTGGCCGACAACCGCTACCCGCTCACGCGAGCGGATCACGGGAGCACTCCGGCGCGACTGGCGGCTGCGATGTTCTCCTGGTGTTGCTCGAAGGTGACCGCGAAGGCGTGTCCGCCGTCGAAGTCAGCGAGCACGTAGAAGAGCAGGCGGCATCCGGTGGTCGGATCGTCGAGCACCTGGCAGAGCGGATCTCCCGAGGCCGGATCGGGTGACGGGTTGAGCGCCGCGCGGATCGATGCCCGACCTGGATTGGCGATCGGCGTCGGCGGCAGGCCTCCGTAGAGATAGGTGTTGTACGGCGAGTCGGTGAAGCGCAGCACCGAGAACGGCGTATCGGGCTCCTGGCCGTAACGAAGGGTCGCGTCGATCTCAAGGTTCATGCCCATCGCGAGTCGGTTGTAGATCACCCGGGCGATGCGCGCGCGATCGGCATCCACCTTCGCCTCGCGCTCGATCATGGAGGCGATCGTCAGCACCTCATACGGCGTGTAACCGAGCCGCTCAGCGCCAGCGTCGAGTTCCTCCTGTAGCGCGACGCGCTCCAAGAGCTCGATCATGCGCTCTACCAGCTGACCCTCGTTGTCGGCGTTCGACACCTGGTAGGTGTCGGGGAACAGCAGACCCTCCAAGGAGGCAATATCGCCCGGACGATATGGAACGGTCCGCGTCGGGTCGAGGGTGTTCTCGAGGAATCGGTCCGACTCCATCTGCTCGATCCGCTCTCCGGCCCGCTCGGCCATCTGCTCGACGGTGAACCCTTCGGGGAAGGTGATGCGCACATACGTCTCACTCGGCGGGGTCCGTAGCACCCCGAGCACGTCACCCATGTGCCATCCGGGCGCGATTCGATAGAAGCCGGGCGTCGGCTCGAGACCGCCTCGCTGCGAGACGTACCACTCGAACACCCCTGAGTCGCTGATGAGCCCCCGAGACTCGAGCCTCCCGGCGATGGTCTCGACCGAGTCACCTTCGGAGACATCGAAGCGCTCGAGCTCTCCGCTCGCTCCGGACGGAGACACCCGCTCGAGCAGCCACCACCCGGTCCAGCCTGCGGCGAGCACTGAGGCGATCAGGGTCAACGCGATCGCGCCGACCACCCAGCGCAACAGCAACCCTCGACGAGGCGGTACCTCGACGACCGGCACCTCATCTGGGTCGTCCCACGGATCAACCCGCCACGACACCCGGGCCTGATCGTCGGCGGAGAAGCGACGACCTTCGGTGAACACGTCCCGACCGCTCATCGAGCGCCCCGAGAGTCGAGCCACGACTGCAACATGACGGCTGCCGCAACCTTGTCGACGACCTCGCGTCGTCGACGACCATCGAGCCCGGCCTCGAGGAGTGAGCGCTCCGCGGTGACCGTCGTCAGACGCTCGTCGTGCATCTCCACCGGCACGCTGGTCAACCTAGCGAGGTGCTCGGCGAGGCTGGTGGCAGCGCGGGCGGCGGTCCCGGCCCGACCATCCAGGCCGAGCGGGAGCCCGACGACGACCACCGCGACCTCGAACTCGTCGATGTCGGCAACGATCGAACGGAGATCGGCCTGCAGGTCGCGGGTGCGGACCACCACCCGGTGGGGACTCGCGACGTCGCCTACTCCGAGCGCGAGTCCGATCCGTTTCGCACCGGGGTCGATGCCGAGCGTCCGGAGCACCGGACGACGCGGCTCGCTCACGCCGTGGCGGCCTCGCGCGCCAGCCTGAGTGCCTCGTCGATGCCCGAAGGGTCCTTACCTCCGGCGGTCGCCACATCGCCCTTGCCGCCACCACCGCCGCCGACCGCTTTGGCCGCGTCGCGGATCAGCGCGGCCGCTTCCACCCCGGCATCGGGACCGACCGCCGAGACGAGCGCGACTCCCCCGGTCGCGGTAGCTCCGACCAGCACCACCCGGCGGAGCGCGCCCTGCTGGCGAACGGCGAGGGCGAGTTCGCGAAGGTCGCCGGGACTCTCCACATCGACGCGATCGACGACGACCCCGTCGACGGCTGCAGCTGCGATCTCTGAGGCCCGTCCGGCTGCGAGGCGCGACCTCAACGCCTTCAACTCGTCGTTGAGGGCCTTGACCTCGTCGAGTTTGCGTCGAACCCCCTCGAGAACATCGCCGCCGGTGGCGCCGACCATCGAGCCCACCTCGGCCAGGAGCGCCTCGTCGCGTTGGAGGAGAGCCACCGAAGCCTCGCCGGTGACCGCTTCGATGCGTCGCAGGTTCGATCCGATCGACGACTCGGCGACGATCTTGATGGTGCCGATGTCGCCGGTGGCGCGCACGTGCGTGCCGCCGCACAACTCCACCGAGGAACCAGCTTCGAGGACCCTGACCACGTCGCCGTACTTGTCGCCGAAGAACGCGATCGCGCCGAGAGACTCAGCCTCGTCCTTGGTCGTCTCGAACGCCCGCACGGCGTTGTTCGACAACGTCTGGGAGTTGGCGAGCCGTTCGATCTCAGCGATCTCCTCGGCGGTCACCGCGGCGTAGTGCGAGAAGTCGAAACGCAAGCGATCCGGCCCCACATGGGAACCCGCCTGCTTGACGTGCTCGCCGAGCACTGACCGGAGCGCCCAGTGCAACACATGGGTACCGGTGTGATTGCGGCGGATCGCCGATCTCCGACTCACGTCGATCGAGGCGGTCGCGCTCTCACCGGCGGTGACCGCGCCGGCCACCCGGCGAGCCAGATGACGACGCAGGTTCGGCAACGCGTACGTGGTGTCGAGCACCTCGAGGGTGCCCGACGTCGTCACGATCGTTCCGGTGTCGCCGATCTGACCTCCAGCCTCCGCGTAGAACGGGGTGCGATCGAGGAACACCTCGACAAGCGCCTCCCCGTCGGGGCCTTCGACGTCGAGCAGTTCGAGAACACGGGCCTCAGAGACATCCTCCACATAACCGGTGAACTCGGTGGTGCCGAAGCGCTCGAGCACCTCGCGGTAGGCCTCCACCATCGACTCGCCGGCGGCGCCGTCGCGACGTGCCGCCTTCGCCCGTTCGCGCTGCGCTTGCATCTCAGCGGTGAAGCCCTCGAGATCCACGGACACGGAGCGCTCCCCCGCGATCTCCTCGGTGAGCTCCAACGGGAACCCGTAGGTGTCATGGAGGAGAAAGGCGGTCGATCCGGACAGCGTTCCACCGTCGCTCAACTCCCCGTCGAGGATGCCGAGACCGGTCTTCAGCGTGTGACGGAAGCGCTCCTCCTCCTTGCCGAGCACGCTGGTGATGAAGTCAGCGTTGCGCGCGACGTCCGGATAGGCCCCGCCCATCACCTTGATCGCCTCAGCGGAAAGTTCCGGCATCACGAGACGTTCGGTGCCAAGAAGGAAGGCGTATCGGACCGCGCGACGCAGGATGCGTCGAAGCACATATCCACGGCCCTCATTCGACGGGAAGACCCCGTCGTTGACGAGCATCGTCGCGGACCGAGCGTGCTCAGCGAGCACGCGCATGGCGAACGAGTCGCGGTCGTCGTAGACGCCCGGACGGTAGGTGCGACCGGTGAGCGAGCAGGCCCGATCGAGAAGGGGGGCCATGAGGTCGGTCTCCCAAACCGAGTCGACCCCCTGGAGCAGCGCGAGGATCCGCTCAAGTCCGGCTCCGGTGTCGACCGAGGGCTTCGGCAGCGGGGTGCGCGAGCCGTCCTCGGCCTGGTTGAACTGCATGAAGACGAGGTTCCAGAACTCCATGTAGCGGTCACCGGTCGGGTCCGTGAGGGGGCCGCCCTCCGGGCCGAACGCCGGTCCGCGATCGATGTGGATCTCACTGCACGGGCCACAGGGCCCGGTGTCTCCCATCTGCCAGAAGTTGTCCTTGTCGCCGAGGCGCTGGATGCGATCGAGGGGCACGCCAACCTGCTCGTGCCAGATCTCCTCCGCCTCGTCATCGGATTCGTGCACGGTGATCCAGAGGCGGTCCCCGTCGAAGCCCCAGCCCTCGGTGACGAGCTCCCAACTCCACGGGATGATCTCCGACTTGAAGTAGTCACCGAACGAGAAGTTGCCGAGCATCTCGAAGAACACGAGATGGCGCTTCGTGCGACCGACGTCGTCGAGGTCGTTGTGCTTACCTCCGGCTCGCGCGCACTTCTGCGAACTCACCGCCCGCGAGTAGGGCGGCACCTCGTCACCCACGAAGTAGGGCTTGAACGGCACCATTCCCGCGACGGTGAACATGATCGACGGGTCATGAGGGATCAGGCTCGCCGAGTCAACGACGGAGTGATCACGCTCACGGAAGAACTCGAGGAAGGAGGCGCGCAAGCTGTCGGCGGTGACCGAGGAGAGGTTGAGCGGGCTGGACATCGGAGTGCTGATCCTACCGACGCCGGTACCCTCGGCCCCGTGGCGAGCCCCCAGGCCTCACGACCGGGAACCGAACCCGTCGACGACATCGACGACGTGCACGAATGGATCTCATTCGGCGACTCGACCGAGGACCGCACCTGGATGTTCGATGCCACCTACCTGCGATCGAACCATCGCTGCATCTACGGCGAGGGGTGTCAGGGGATCCTCGACGACGACGCGACCGACATGGCCCAGGGATGCTGCAGTTACGGAGCGCACTTCGTCGACGACGATGACGTGCAAAACGTCGTACGGGCGTTCACCCGTCTCGATGCCGACGTCATGCAGTTCCACGCCAAAGCCGTCAAGAAGGGGTTTCTCGCCTCCGGTGAGAACGCCGATGACGGTTCACCGGTGACCACGACCCGACTGGTCGACGATGCCTGCATCTTCCTCAACCGGCCGGGATTCCCCGCCGGGGCTGGCTGTTCACTGCATATCGCGGCGATGCGAGCCGGCGAGCGCCCGCTCGACTGGAAACCGAACGTCTGCTGGCAGGTCCCCATCAGACTCGAGCACTCCACCGACGACGAGGGACACGTCATCTCCCGCCTCCGAGAGTGGAAACGGCGCGACTGGGGTGAGGGCGGCTCCGAGTTCCACTGGTGGTGCACGGAAGCCACCGAGGCTTTCAGCGGGTCCGACCCCGTCTACATCGCGTCGCGTGACGAGATCGTGGAACTGGTCGGACGTGAGGTCTACGACCGGATGGTCACGCACCTCAAACGCGCCGACTGGGTACCCGTTGAGCACCCGACGGTGCGGCGAGGCGACACCGGCCGAAGCTGACGCCGGAACCTCAACCGTCAGTCGTCGCTGTCGTCGTCTTCGTCGAACGTGACGCCGTACTTCTCAGCGAGCGCGGCGTACTCGTCATCGTCGTCGGAGTCGGCGGCCTCGTCGGAACGCGGCGAACGATCGCCGAATCCGAGATCGAAGGCTCCGGGCCCTGCCTGCTTCAGTTTCCTCGCCTCTTCGAAGCGACGGTGTCGACCCTTCTTCACAGTCGGGCTCCCAGGTGTTGTGACGTTGGTGCGATTAGAACCGGCCGGCCATCGGGGGATGCCGACGCAGCAGCGTCACCCTACCGCATCGATGGCCACGAGACGCAGACCACCCGAGCGATCGAAGGTGAGCGCCGAGCGGCCCTCGACGAGCGATCGGATGCCGTCCCCGAGCAGCTCAGCCCGCCACCCCGAGGCCAGCCTCGACTCGGGATCCCCTGAGAGCAGGGAGACCAGATCAGCCCGAGTGGCGAGTAGGGCGGTGTCGATCGCCTCGTCACGGGCCATCTGGCTGACCCAGGCGGACACCAGGGCCACAGCGGGACGAAGGTCGCGCCCGAGTTCGTCACCGCCGGTCGGAGCCTGCGGCGGGTCGTTGGTGAGCCCTCGTTCGACCGCTGCCAACAACTCGGTCGCGACGACACCCTTGGTGTGCCGTCCATCCACGCCTCTGGCCTGGGCGAGATCGCGCTCATCGCGGGGCTGGCGTTGCGACACACCGAGCACCGCAAGATCAGGCAGTACCTGTCGAACCGGGACGTCGAGCGCCATCGCCCGCCGTTCTCTCCAGGCCGCGACCTCCTGAGCGACCGCTCGGCCACGGGGTTTGAGGGAGCGGACGTCCTTCAGTCGAAGCCAGGCTTGCTCGGGCTCGGAGCGGACGGCGTTCCGGGAGGCAAGTTCGTCACAGGCCTCGGCGACCCAGCCGAGACGCCCTCGATCATCGAGGCGGGCGACCAGGCGCTCGCGCGCCTCGAGCAGGTACGCCACATCGGAGGCGGCGTAGGAGCGTTGGGCCTCAGTCAGGGGTCGACGTAGCCAGTCGGTCAAGCGATCCCCCTTCGCTGGGGTCACCCCGAGTTCGGCGCTCAGCAGGCTGACCAGCGACGGCGTCCCGTAACCGAGGAAACCGCCGGCGATCTGCGTGTCGAAGAACTGGGCGGGAACGCTGCCGACCGCGTGAGTCAGCACGTCGAGGTCCTGCTGGGCGGCGTGGAACACCGCTTCAACTCCGCTCGCGAAGAGGTCGGCCATCGCGACGACGTCCACGGCGAGCGGGTCGATGAGCACGATCCGATCCGCCCAGGCAATCTGGACGAGAGCGAGAGCCGGGAAGTAGGTGCGCTCGCGGTGGAACTCAGTGTCGATCGCATAGCGGTCGACCCGGGACAATTCGTCGAGGACAGCCTCGAACGTCACCTGGTCGTCGACCCACTCGTGGGTCGTGGCGGTCACGATCCGCCCGAGGAGACCGGCCGGCCAGAGGCGATCCACGCCATGATCCCGCCCTCGACGTTGAGTACCGCGGCTCCTTGCGCGGCAACGAACTCGCAGGCGCCGATCGATCGTCCACCCGAACGGCACATCACGTAGACCGGTTCATCCGATCGGAACTCGTCGACATGCTCGGGAACCGTCGACAGCGGGATGAGGGTTGCCCCGTCGATCCGCATCTCCTCATATTCAGCGGGCTCGCGCACATCGATGAGTCGGGCGCCTGAGGCGAGCGCCGCCTCGAGTTCTTCAACGGTCACATCGCGGACAGCCATGGCAGCGATCCTACGAGCGTGAGTCTCCGCGCCCGCATGTGCCCGGCGCCACACGTCGAGGTCATTCTGATCGTCCACATCCACCACGGATCGAGGGTCGACCGGGACCTCGGCGACGCTGAGGTGGCGGAGCAGATCCATCGCTGACCGCTGACCGGCCGCGACCGCTTGCTCCACGGAGGCAAGGGCGGAGAGGTTCCACCGCGCCACCAGAGGTTGACGGCGGTCAGAACGTGCGACGGCCACGTCGACGCTCGGATCCGCGCCCGCCGCGGCCACGAGTTCGAGCACCTCGGAGTCGACCCCCGGGAGATCGCAAGCGACCACGAGTACATCCGATCCGAGCGCGCTCAAGGCTGTCGCCACTCCGCCGAGAGGCCCCTCCCCGGGCCATCGGTCAGGGAGCACCTCGCCGGAGAACTCGGCGAGTTCCCTGGCGTCGCCGCCGACCAGACGCACACTTCGGCATGGCGCAACCGCGGCGAGCACCGGCTCGATCAGGCGACGGCCCCCGATGTCGACGAACGGCTTGCGTCCGCCGATCCGACGGCCGGCTCCGCCGGTGAGCACGACGGCATCGAGGACGCGCAGCGTCGGGAATCCGTCTCCCAATTCAGGCTCCGACCGAGGCGATCTCCCCGAACTCCGCCGGCACGCCCGTCGGGTCGAGTTGGAGCAGGAAGAGAGCGCAGCGCTCCGCCTCGTCGACCTCTCCGATCTCGGCTGCCCGCCGCTGGAGGCCGAGCAAGCACCGGAGAAACCCGTGATTGGACGGGGTATCCCACCGCACGTACCCGGACCCCCGCCAACCGTTCGCCCGGAGGGTGTCGAGGCCTCGGTGGTACCCGACGCGAAACGCGGCGTATGCCTCGATCGCATCGCGACCGAGACCACCGAGCTCGGCCCAACCATCGAGTGTGCGCGGATGATCGGCGACGAAGGCCGCCACATCCGACCGCCGCGACCCCGGGTCAGCGGCGAGCGCCTGCGAGAGCAGGTGACGTTCGGCAGCCCCGAGCGGCGGGATGGTCGTTGAAGGCAGTCCGGTCGACAGACCGATCGGTTGGGTCGAGGGGTCACTCACCCTCCCATTCTGGCCGATTGCGCCCGAGACCCGCTCCGATGACGCCCCACCCAGATCCCACCGCGACGTCGACCCACCCACCTAGGGTGACCGCCATGTCCGCTAGCGGCGCCCTTTTCGGGCTCGACCTCGAGCAGGCGAGGGCCCTCGGAACCGCCGTTCCTATCGGGCTCCTCGTCATCGCCGTAATCGCGGTGCTCGCCGTGCGCGCGGTCGTGAAGAAGGTCGTCCTCGGTCTCGTGCTGACGGCGATCGCTCTCGCCGCTTGGACACAGCGCAGCGCTCTCGATGATTGCGTCGAGCGCGTGCGCGCAGCGGTCGGGTCATCGGACACCATCGCTGAATGCGGGTTCTTCGGCCAGCAGATCGACGTGCCGGTCACGCTCGCACCCTGAGCCTCCCCATGGTCAGCACCGAATCACCCATTACCCGACCGCCGTTCGGGCCGACGCTCGCGGCCCTCACCCTCGGCAAGGCGACCTCGAACGCCGCCCTGCGGTGGATGTCTCCGTTCCTCCCGACACTGAGTCGGGCCTTCGACGCGAGTGTCGGCACCTTGACGGGGATCATGGGGGCTGCCGAACTCGCCGGTCTCAGCACCACGTTGACCGGCGGTGCTCTCGATCGGGGCCGACATCGCACCATCTTCCTCGGGGCGCTCGGACTGGTCACCGTGTCATCGCTCGTCGCGCTCGTTGGCACCGTCTGGGCCTTCGCCCTCACCGTGGTGCTCCTCATTCTCGGTGTCTCCAACCTCACGGTCGCCGGCCTCGCACTCATCGGCGACCGGGTCGATTTCTCCGCCCGCGGCCGCGCGGTCGGCACCTACGAGACGTCCTGGGCCCTCTCGCTCCTCGCGGTCGCTCCCCTCCTCGCGATCCTCATCGACCGATTCGGATGGCGCGCCGCCTACCTGGCGCTCGCTTGCACCACCGCCCTCGGAATGCTCGTCGTCGCCCGCTGGGTGCCGACCCCGCCAGACGCCGGCTCGCTCCGGCGACGCGCCGACGCCGTCGTCGAACGCGCCGCGCCTCTCCCCCGCGCCGCTTGGGCGGCACTCAGCTCAGCCGCGCTCATCTCCGCCTCAGGACTCAGCGTCTTCGTGATCTCGGGAGCGTGGCTCGAGGAGCGGTTCGCACTCGCGACCGGGGGGCTCGGTGTGGTGGCCACCGCCATTGGAGCGGTGGAGTTGGCTTCCTCCGGCTCGGTCGCCCTCGCCGCCGATCGGCTGGGGAAGCGTCGCGCTGTCGCGGCCGGCGGCGTCGTGCTGTTGGCCGGCGCCGGGGTGATGTGGCTCGCCGACCGAGCGACGGGGTCGACTGCCGGGGTCGTCGCGCTCGGCGTGACGGGACTCCTCCTGCTGATCATGGGGTTCGAGTTCGGCTTCGTCTCCTCGTTGTCGCTGATGACCGAGGCGGCTCCCGAGGCTCGCGGCCGGGCGATCGCGGTCGGCAACGCCATCGGCACCGTCGCGCGGGCGCTCGCCCTCGCATCGAGCGGTCAACTCTTCGAGTGGTTCGGCGTGACGGGCCCGCTCGTGTTCTCGACCATCGCGATGGTCGGTGGGCTCGGCTGCCTCATCCTCTCCCGACGCTGAGGCCGTCAACACCGAGGTGGGCGAGCCACGCCTCAGCGACCTCATCAGGGTGGGTGTTCGGCCCGAAGTGACGGGCGCCGGGGATTTCGAGCGATCTCGCTTCGGGGAGCATCTCCTCCAGTTCACGGGCGGCCCGGCGATGGTGGTCCGCGCCGCGCGAGCCGCACACCGCCAGCACCGGCACCGAGATGTCGCCGGCATTGAATGCCGGACGCTCCCGCAGGTCGGCGAGCTCTCCGACGAGGGCCCGACCCTCGGCCCGGCGTTCAGTTCGCGTGCGCGGAGGGAGGCGCTGCCAACGGTCGTCGCCAATCAGACGACGCATGAACCGCTCCGCCGCGTCGTCGGTGTCATCAACCGGCTGGCCGTGGCCGTCGACCAGCAGGTTCGCGCTGCCCGACGGCCACCAAGGTGTCCACGAGAGCGGAGGTTCGAACACCGCGATGCTCGCGACACGGTCACCGAGTCGTCGACAGGCGGCCAACACCACGTCGCCGCCATAGCTGTGCCCGAAGAGGTGGACTGCTCGATCGGGCAGGTGGAGGTCGAGCACGGCGACCAGGTCGTCGACGTTTCCGGCGAGGGTGAACGGTCCGGTGTGCGCCCGGGACCGTCCGTAGCCGCGCCGATCGAATCGGACCACGCGCGCGGCGTGATCGACTCGACGCGCGAGGCGCATCATGCCGGTGGACCGGTCCATCGATCCGTGGACAATGCAGATTGCCGGTCCGTCGAGCGGACCGGAGACCGTCGACCAGATCCCTCCAGCGGTGATCGGCTCCGGGTTCGATTCCGGCATCGAGTCAGCCGACCCTGACGATGCGCAGCACATCGGCCGCGGCCTCGCTGGCTCGATCGGGAGCCCCGGCCAACACGAGAACCGTGTCGCCGTGGGCGACCCTTCCCCACCGAACGGCGGTCTCCACCGCGTACCAGACCATCTCGTCAGTGCTCGAGTAGGTGTCGACGGGGATCGGGTCGACACCCCATGACAGCGACATCGCCCTCACCGTCGAGGGCTCCGGAGACAGACCGATCAGGGCGGCGGTCGGCCGGAAGCGCGCCATCGCCCGGGCGGTCCTCCCCGACCTCGTGCAGCACAGGATCGCGGTGGCCTCGGTGTCGCGCGCCGCGAGGGACGCCGCGTGGCTGAGCGCCGCGGTGATGCGGTCAGTGGTCGAGTCCCACCTCGTGCGTTGGGTGCGTCCGA
>JAURCL010000018.1 GCA_030828465.1 Acidimicrobiales bacterium
ATGAAGACCACGAAGCCGATGAGGGCGAGCGCCTCGGTGAAGGCGATGCCGAGGAACATCGTGGTGCGCACCATGCCGGCGGCCTCGGGCTGGCGGGCCATGGCCTCGACGGACTTGCCGACGAGGTAGCCGATGCCGATACCGGGGCCGATGGCGGCGAGGCCATAGGCGAAACCGGCGGAGCCGGCGGCCTCGGCGGCCTTGGCGCCTTCGTCGGTGAGCTGGGCGAGGATGCTGAATGCTTCCATGTTGGGGTTGTCTCCTGGTTGTTTCGGTTGAGGGAGATTCGGCCCGAGATCAGTGCTCGGGGTGGGCGGCACCGCCGATGTACACGGCGGCGAGGATGGTGAAGATGTAGGCCTGCAGGAAGGCGACGAGCACCTCGAAGGCCGTGAGGAACGCGAGCATGAAGAACGGGAGAATGCCGACCGGCTTCAGCACGATCGAGCCTCCCTGCACGAGCTCCTCGGTGAGGAGCGCGAAGGTCACGAGCAGGATGTGGCCCGCGAGCATGTTGGCGAAGAGTCGCACGGTGAGGGAGAACGGCCGCACGAGGAAGGTCGAGATGAACTCGATCGGGGTGACGAGCAGATAGAGCGCGGCGGGAACCCCAGGCGGGAAGAGGGAGTTCTTCAAGTAGCCGATGCCCTGGTGCTTGAAGCCGACGCCAATGAAGATCACCCAGACGAGCAGCGACAGGAACAGCGGGATCGCCATACGGGCCGTCGCCGGCATCTGGATGATGGGGATGACGCCGGGGACGTTGCAGAGGTAGATGAACGAGAAGAGGCTGAGGAGAAACGGCGTCCAACCGAGGCCGTCTCGTCCCATCGTCGGCATGATGATCTGCCCCTCGATGAATTCGACGATCGATTCGGCCAGGTTGCGGACCCCACGGGGGGCGGTGGAGCCGTCGGCGTTACCGGCGATGAGGAAGATGACCGAGGCGACCACCACTGCGGCGATGGCGATGAGCGCGATCTTGTTGACGCTCGGGACGACATCTGTCCAACGCAGGATCTCGTTGATCGGCGGGAATTCGAGTGCGAACACGTTTCGTTCCTATTCGTTACGGACGGGCGGGTCGGATGCCGGCGTGAGCCAGCGAGATGGCGACGTACTTGAGCTCCCACACGAGGAGTCCGAGATGCGTCACGATGATGGTCGCTCCGAGTGCCGGAAGTGAAATCCAGGACGCGTCGCGGACGAGAAGTACAGCCACCATGATCAATCCGAGGCGGATCAGGTAGCCGAAGAGGGTGGCGGCCATGACGAGGCCGAGGGAGATCCGGGAGGCGCCGGCGATCAGCCCGGCGGCCAGCAGGAAGTTGACGAGCACGAGACCGGCGGCGAACGCGGCCGAGAGCGACCCCTCGATATCCCAGATCATCCCAGCGAGGATCACGAGCACGGGAGCGGCCCAGAGGCCGCGCTTCACCATGTCGACGCTGATTCGAACCTCGACCGCCTCTCCGGCGACGGGGCCCGACATCACGGTCGCGTCTGGAGCGCTCACGCGGCCCTCCGCGAGCTCTCACGGCGCTCGCCTTCGAGGCGCGTCATCGTGGCGTCGTAGACGAGCTTCATCCGCACGAAGGTACCGACAGCGGCGAAGACCACGAGACCGATGGTGAAGACCGGACGGGTACCGAGCCAGGTGTCGACGAGGAGGCCGATGCCGAGGAAGGTCAACACCGTGAGCGCGGTGTCCATGCCACGACCGAGATTGTCATCGGAGCCACTGGCGCGGGACGCGCGGGCACTCGTGAACAGCATCTTCATCGGTAGTGGCGAACTCCGTTGTTCGAGGGGGGACCGACGACGACTGCGCGACTATCGGCTTGTGAACGCTCGCACAAACTAGACGATGGGTGCAGGGGTCGCAACCCGGAGAACGAACTCCGCCCCTCAGGTCCCCTGACGAACCTGCTCGGAGGCGGGACGCGAGAGGGCGTCCTCGATCTCCTCGGCGCGGCGACGTCGCACACTCGGGTGTAGCACCGTGAACAACACGATCCCGAGCGCGCCGATACCGAACGGCAGGTACGTCGGGTTCTTCGAGCTGAGCACCGGATACAGCACGAAGGCCGAGAGCAAGAGCGTCCACGTCCACAGGATCAGCACGCTCCTACGGTGACCGTGCCCCAGGTTCATGAGCCGGTGATGTAGGTGCCCCTTGTCGGCCACATCGATCGCCTGACGCTTCGAGGCGCGACGCACAATCGCGAAAAGGGTGTCAAGAATCGGCACCCCGAGAATGAGCAGCGGGATCACCAACGGCGCGAGGAAGAAGAAGGTCTGACCGACGAAGTCCTGGGTACTCGGATCGGCGCGGCCGCCGACCATCGAGGTCGACACCGCGAGCAACATCCCGAGCAGAAACGCTCCCCCATCGCCCATGAAGATGCGCGCCGGATTGAAGTTGAACGGCAGGAAACCGACGGCGACGCCTGCCGTGACCACCGCCAGCAGCGGGCCGAGGTTTGGCCGGGAGAGCAGCTCGAGGTCACCGAGTCGGAAGGCGTAGAGGAAGAACGCCGCCGCGGCGATCGCCACGATGCCAGCCGCGAGGCCGTCGAGGCCGTCGATCAGATTGATGGCCTGGGTCATGCCGAGCAGCCAAAGCACCGTGATCACCGGCTGCCAGTCACCCGACAGCAGGAACACGTCGAGGAAGGGAACACGGAAATAGAACATCGTCGCCCCGAACACGACCAACACGAGGGCGGCGACGACGATCCCGGTCACCTTCGCTGGCGGAGGCAGATCGCGGGAGTCATCGAGGAAGCCGGTGGCGAACACGACCACCGCGGCGACGAGCACCCCGAGCGGCTCGGTGCTGTCGGTGAACACCTCCCGGAACGAATCGGTGAGGGAGGCCACCCCAAGGGCGGCCACCAGTCCGATGAGCATCGCCAATCCCCCCGCGTGCGGGATCGGGACGGTGTGCACGCTCCGCTCGTTCGGCGGTGCCACCCAGCCCCGCGCCACGGACAGCGCGGCGACGAGCGGGGTCGCGATGAACGTCACCCCCGCCGCGACGAGGCCGATGACCACGTGGGCGGCGAGTGAGGGCTGCACCCGACGAACCGATCAGTAGGCGGGGAACCGAGCGCAGAGCTCGGCGACCTCGGCTCGCACGGCGGCGATCTCATCGGCGGAACCCCGCTCGCGAAGCGCCCGCGTGATGAGCGAGGCGATCGTCGGCATCTCGTCGGGGGTCATGCCCTGGGTGGTGACCGAGGGGGTGCCGATGCGAACGCCGCTCGTCACGAACGGACTGCGCGGATCGTCCGGAACCGTGTTCTTGTTCAACGTGATGCCGGCCGAATCGAGCACCGCCTGCGCCTCCTTGCCGGTCAGGTCTGCATCGAAGGTGCGCAGGTCGACGACGATCATGTGGGTGTCGGTTCCCCCCGACACCATCCGGAAGCCGTTCTCGGCGAGCGCCGCCGCCAGCGCCGAGGCGTTCGCCACGATGCGATGCGCGTAGTCGCAGAAGTGCTCGCTCGCCGCCTCTCGGAACGCCACGGCCTTACCGGCGATCACGTGCTCGAGCGGCCCACCCTGCCATCCCGGGAAGACCGCCTTATCGACCGCGGCGGCGTGCTCGGCCTTGGAGAGAATGCAGCCACCGCGAGGTCCGCGAAGCGTCTTGTGGGTGGTGAAGGTGACGACGTCGGCGTAGGGCACCGGGTTCGGATGCGCCCCTCCGGCGACGAGGCCGGCGAGATGAGCGATATCGAAGAGGAGCAGCGCTCCCACCTCGTCGGCGATCGCCTTGAACGGCTCCGGGTCGATACGCCTCGGATAGCTGGTGGTGCCCGCCACGATCATGCGTGGTCGATGCTCGAGGGCGAGCTCGCGCACCTGATCCATATCGATCCGCTCCTCGGCGCCGACGCCATAGTTGACGAAGCGGTACAGGATGCCGCTCGCGTTCACCGGCGAGCCGTGGGTGAGGTGGCCGCCGTGGTCGAGGCCAAGGCCGAGCACGGTGTCACCGGGCGAGAGCAGCGCCTGATAGACGCACATATTCGCGTTGGCACCCGAATGCGGCTGGACGTTGGCGTGGTCGGCCCCGAACAGCGACTTGACCCGCTCGATCGCGAGCGCCTCGATCGAGTCGACCACCTCGTTGCCGCCGTAGTACCGCTTGCCGGGGTAGCCCTCGGAGTACTTGTTGGTCAGCACCGAGCCGACCGCGCGCATCACCGCCGGGGAGGTGAAGTTCTCGCTCGCGATGAGTTGCAGACCCGTCACCTGGCGGCGCTGCTCCTCGGAGATCAGGGCCTCGAGGTCGAGATCGGGATCGGTATCGGAGGGGAAGGGCATCAGAACTGCTCCTCGAGCTCGGAGATCTGGGCGACGCGGCGGGAATGCCGGCCTCCCTCGAACGGGGTGGATAGGAAAAGGTCGACGATCTCCTCGGCAAGGCCGAGGCCGACGACCCGGGCACCGATCGAGAGCACGTTGGCGTCGTTGTGCTCGCGGGCCATCCGGGCGGTGTAGAGGCAGTTGCACAGCGCCGCCCGAGCACCGCGAACCTTGTTGGCCGCCAACTGTTCGCCCTGACCGCTGCCGCCGAGGACGATGCCGAACTCGGCTTCTCCCGAGACCACCGAGCGCGCCGCCGCCGCGCAGAACGACGGGTAGTCGACGCTCTCGGTCGAGTCGGTGCCGTGATCGATGACCGAGTGACCGGCAGCGCCCAGGCGAGCGACGAGATGCGACTTCAACTCGTAGCCGGCGTGGTCGGATCCGATCGCGATGACTGCCACGCGACGAGTGTACGACCACAGCCCCCCGCGGTCAGCCAGTGCGAGGGGGTCGGCAGCCCGACCGTAGAGTCGCCGACGTGGCCGTCGACCCCCGAACCCCCGTCATCATCGGCGTCGGTCAGGTGACACAACGACCCGACGGGGTCAACCCGCCCGACCCTGAGTCACCCGATGCCACGGCCCTCATGGCCGAGGCGATTCACCGAGCGCTCAGCGACGCCGGCAGCCTCGCCCTTGGCCGCGTCGACGCGCTCGCCGTGGTCAACACGCTGTCTTGGCGCTACGGCGACCCGGCCCGACTCGTCGCCGAACGAGCCGGCCTCGATCCGCGACGACGCGTGGTCACCCCGATGGGAGGAAACTCCCCTCAGGCGCTCGTGAACGCGACCGCGACCTCGATCGCCTCGGGCGAGATCGATCTCGCGGTGCTAACCGGCGGCGAGACCTGGCGAACCCGGATGCGGGCCCGTCGAGCCAATGTCGAACTCCACTGGCCGCGCGTCGACGGTGACCTGATCGCCGCGGCTCCCCCCGAAGTGTGGGGCGGGGAGCTCACGATGAACTCCGATCACGAGACCTCACTCGGTGTCTACATGCCGGTGCAGATCTACCCGCTCTTCGAGTCAGCGATTCGAGCCCGCCGAGGCGCCGAGGGAATCGACCCCGTCACCCATCTCGAGCAGGTCGCGGCGATGTGGGCTCGCTTCAGCAAGGTCGCGGCATCGAACCCGCACGCCTGGTCGCGCCATGCGATGACACCCTCGGAGGTCATGACCCCCGGGCACTCCAACCGGATGGTCGGAGCCCCGTACACCAAGGTCATGAACTCCAACAACGACGTCGACATGGCCGCAGCGCTCATCATGTGCTCGGCGGAGCGCGCCAGCGCCCTCGGCGTACCTCGCGAGCGATGGGTCTTCCCGCAGGCGGGCACCGACTGCCACGAGCACCCTCTTGTCTCGGAGCGCGACCGACTCGACGAGGTGCCCGCGGTGAGGGCGGGAGCCGCCCTCGCGCTCGACCTCGCCGGCATCACCATCGACGATGTCGACCTCATCGACCTCTACTCATGCTTCCCGTCGGCCGTGCAGCTCGGCGCGGAAGCGATCGGCCTCGACCCCTACGGCACCGAGCGAGCGCTCACGCTCACCGGGGGGCTCTCGTTCATGGGCGGTCCCTGGAACAACTACGTGATGCACGCGATCGCGACGGCCGTCGAGCTCCTACGCGCCGATGGCGAGCGCGCTCTCATCTGGGCGAACGGCGGCTATGTCACCAAACACTCCTTCGGCGTCTACGGCAGCCGACCGCCGACCGGCGGATTCAGATGGGACTCACCTCAGAAGCAGGTGGACGCTCTGCCCCGCCGACGCTGCATCACCGGCGAGGAGGCAGCCGGTGGGGCGCGCATCGAGAGCCACACGGTGATGCACGATCGCGACGGACTCCCCGAGCGCGCCATCGCCACCGTCATCACCGATGACGGCGAGCGAGCTTGGGCGCTCTCGGAGGTCGCCGCGGTCGCCACCGATCTCGCCGACGGCGACCACGTCGGCCGACTCGTCTCCGTTGACGCCGACGCCCGCCTCCAGCTCTGACGGATCGCGCCGCTCAGCCGACGACGGCGCCCTCGACCGGGCGTGCCAAGATCGCCGGATGAGCGAGAGCACCCCAGCCGTCATCCTCGACTGCGACCCGGGCCACGACGATGTCGTCGCCATCGTCGCCGCGGCCCGACACACGAAACTCCTCGGCATCACCACGGTCGCCGGCAACGCCCCCCTCGACCGGACGACCCACAACGCGCGAGTCATGCGCGACCTGCTCGGCCTCGACGTCGAGGTCCACTCCGGTGCCGCCCGACCGCTGGTCGTCGCACCCGCCTTCGCCGGCTACGTCCACGGGGAAAGCGGACTCGACGGCGCCGAACTGCCCGAGCCCACCACCCCACTCGACGGCACCGACGCCGCTCGCTTCATCGTCGACACGGTCCACGCCCGACCTGGCTGCCACCTGGTGGTGACCGGCCCGATGACCAACATCGCCCTCGCCCTGGTGCAGGACCCATCGATCCGCGACGACCTCGCGGGCATCTCGTTCATGGGTGGCGGAACCTTCGGCAACCGGACACCGACCGCCGAGTTCAACATCTGGGCCGATCCGCACGCCGCCCGGGTAGTCGTCGACTCAGGAATCCCACTCATCATGGCGGGCCTCGATGTCACCCACCAGTTCCAGGCCACCTCGGATCGGATCGAGCGCGTCCGGGCCATCGGCGGACCGCTCGCGACCGTGCTCTCCGACCTCTTCACCTTCTTCTCGGCCAACTACCGGGAGCGTCATGACGACCTCGAGGGTGCCGCAGTCCACGATCCCCTCGCCGTGCTCGCGCTCACCCACCCGTCGCTGTTCACCGTCGCGGAGCGATTCGTCGCCGTGGTGGATTCGGGTGATCTCACCCGCGGCATGACCGTCATCGATCGACGCACCCTGGTCGACCGCCCTGCTCCGAACTGCCGGGTGCTCGAGTCGGTCGACGCACCGGCCGCTTGGGACATCATCGTCGAGGCCATCGCCGCTGCCCGAGGCTGACCCGGGGCTGATTCCGGAGCGACCGGATGAACGACCCGACAGGCCACGACCCATGACCGACGACACCTTCCCGAGGCAGTACGCGAGGACGAGGCGGCTCACCCTCGGCGCCCCGAGAGACCTCCGCATCACCTCCGATGGTCGCACCCTCGTCTTCCTCCGCTCCTCAGCCGGTGACGATCCGGTGAACGCCCTCTGGGCCGTGGATCTCGATGGAGGACCCGAGCGACTACTCGTCGACCCACGCCAACCGACGGCGCCGAACCGCGCATCAGGATCCGAGTCGGCCGCCGAGCGCGCCATCCGCGAGCGACGGCGCGAGCAAGCCGGCGGAATCACGTCGTTCTCGACCGACGGCACCGGACGGTTGATCGTGTTCACCCTCGACGGACGACCGCACCTCTGCTCGGTCGACAGCGGAGAGGTGAGCACCGTCGACACCGACTCGGCGGCCTTCGACCCCCGGCTCTCCCCCGATGGCCGCTCCGTCGCCTTCGTTGAGGACGGAGCCCTCCGGGTGGTCGCGCTCCATGACGGCTCGCACCTCCTCCACCTCCGCGACGACGACCCGCTCGTCACCTGGGGTCTCGCCGAGTTCATCGCGGCCGAGGAGATGGGACGTCAGCGCGGCTACTGGTGGTCACCCGACGGAACCCTGCTCGCCGCCTGCCGGGCGGACGAGTCACCCGTACCTGAGTGGAACCTGTCCGATGTGGCGAGCCCTTGGGAGCCGCCACGGACCATCCGCTACCCGGCCGCTGGCTCCGACAACGCGACGGTCACGCTCCACATCATCGAGGTGGCGACCGGCCGGCGCCTCGAGGTCGACTGGCGTTCCGGGGAGGCCGAGTATCTCGCCGATGTCATCTGGGATTCCGGTGGCCTGATCCTCGTCACTCAGACCCGCGACCAGCGACGCCTCGACATCGCGACCGTCGATCCCGAGACCGGGTCGACGAGAGCGGTCCACACCATCACTGACGACCACTGGGTCGACCTCGTGCCGGGCGTCCCCCGGTTGCTCGACGACGGTCGACTCGTCACCTGCGAGGAGCGCGACGGGAGCAGACGCCTCTGCGTCGACTCCGAGCCAGTGTCCCCCGACGGCCTCCAGGTGCGCTCGGTGCTCTCGGCGACCTCCGAGGCCATCCACTTCACCGCGAACCCCGTCGACGACCCGACGGTTCTCCACCTCTGGTCGCACGCCAACGGATCGTCGGCCCCAGTGGCGGAACCCGACGGGATCATCAGCGCCGTCGTCGGCGGTGGCCGACACGTCATGCGAACCGCGTCCCTCGACCGTCCGACCTCCGACTGGACGCTTCCTGACGGCCGGCTCCTGACCGATCTCTCCGAGCGACCGCTGGTGCGACCCCGGGTGACCCTCCTCGACGACGGCTGGTGCTCGGTGGCCGTGCTGCTCCCCCATGATCACGACGGATCCCCCCTGCCGGTCATCGTCGACTCGTACGGCGGGCCCCATGCCCGCCGAGTGGTGCGCGCCTCTTCGGCTCACACCACTTCCCAGTGGTTCGCCGATCAAGGTTTCGCTGTGGTCGTCATTGACGGGCGGGGAACCCCCGGGAGAGGCACCACCCACGAGCGGGCCGTTGCGGGATCGCTCTCCGACGGCGTGCTCGACGACCAGGTGCGCGGCCTCCGACTCGCCGAGGCCAACGTGCCCGGCCTCGACCTGAGCCGTGTCGCTATCCGCGGGTGGAGCTTCGGCGGGTATCTCGCCGCCCTCGCCGTCATGCGACGACCCGAGGTGTTCCACTGCGCGGTCGCTGGGGCCCCGGTGACCGACTGGCGGTGGTACGACACCCATTACACCGAGCGCTACCTCGGAGATCCACGCGAGCAAGGCAGCCGCTACGACGCCGACTCTCTCGTCACCGGGCCGGGTCGACTCGAGCGACCGCTGCTCCTCATCCATGGGCTCGCTGACGACAACGTCGTCGCCGCCCACACACTCCGGCTCTCCTCCGCTCTACTCGCCGACGGCCGCCCCCACGAGGTGCTTCCCCTCGTCGGTGTCAGCCACATGACACCGCAGGAAGTCGTGGCCGAGAACCTGCTGCTCCACCAACTCGACTTCATCAGACGTTCGCTCCCCGATCCGACCTGATCTGAATCGACCGTCGGCCGACCCAGTGGCGGTCTACGGTGCGGACATGGAACCACGCCTCGCGGAGCTCTACCGGGGAGTGGCGGTGCACGCCACCGCCGACGACGAGCATCTCGCTGCCCTCGAACTGCTGTGCCTCGTGATGGCCGTCGACACCCGCCTCGACGAGGCGGAGATCGCGGCGATTCGGGAGATCTCCGCTGACTGGCGCGACGATCTACCACCAGGGACACCGTTCGAGCATCTGCTCGGGCGAGCGGTCGCGTCGGCGCAATCCGCGGTGACCGAGGGACGAGTGACTGGACTCCTCGACGATCTCGACCAGCGGATCTCGAGCAGCGTCCTCCGTCGGGCGCTGTTCTCCGCCGCCCGCGAGGTCGCCGGCGCCGATAACGAGGAGTTCGCCTCCGAGACCGGCCTCCTCGAGGACATCGCCGTCCGTTTCAGTTGAGCGGCCGGCGCGCCCAGTACCGTTCGCCGCGATGCTCAACCGTCCGCAGCTCATCACCTACGCCGACCGCCTAGCCGGCGACCTCCGTGGGGTGGCGCAAATGCTGCGCGGCCCGCTCGCCGGAGCCTTCGGCGGTGTGCACATCCTCCCCTTCTTCGTGCCGATCGACGGTGCCGACGCCGGGTTCGACCCGGCTGACCACACGACCGTTGATCCCCGGGTAGGTGGTTGGAACGACATTGTCGACCTCGCCGGTGATCACGAGGTGATGGCCGACCTCATCATCAACCACGTCTCCGACGACTCCGCCCAGTTCCGCGACTGGCTCGCCCGAGGATCGGACTCTCCGTACGACGGCATGTTCCTCACCCTCTCGAGCGTGTTCCCCGACGGCGCCCCCGAGGCGGCGTTGGCAGCGATCTATCGACCGCGACCAGGGATGCCCTTCACCAAGGTGACGACCGCCGATGGCACGACCCGGCTCGCGTGGACGACGTTCACCTCCCGTCAGATCGACATCGATATCGAGTCGGAGCCGGGTCGCGAGTACCTCGAGAGCATCGTGCAGGCGTTCGAGCGTGGACGCGTCTCCCTGGTTCGCCTCGACGCGGTCGGCTACGGGATCAAGCGGGCCGGCACCTCGTGCTTCATGATCCCCGAGACGTTCGATTTCATCGCCGAGTTCGCCGAGCGCTGCCGACGAGGGGGGATGGAGGTGCTCGTGGAGATCCACGGGTACCACGTCGACCAGATCGAGATCGCCGCGCGGGTCGACCTCGTCTACGACTTCGCGCTGCCACCGCTCGTTCTCGACGCCTTCTACCGCGGCACCTCCACCGTGCTGCGTCGCTGGTTCGAGATCCGGCCCACCAACTGCGTGACCGTGCTCGACACCCACGACGGAATCGGGATCGTCGACGTGGCCGCCGACCCCTCCGACCGGTCGCGTCCCGGCCTCCTCGATGACGATCAAGTCGCCGCGCTCGTGGCCGGAATCCACGAGCGCAGTGGCGGCACCAGCCAGCTCGCCACCGGAGCCGCAGCCTCGAACCTCGATATCTACCAAGTGAACTGCACCTACTACGAGGCCCTCGGCCGCGATGACGTCGCCTATCTGGCGGCGCGCCTCATCCAGGTGTTCACCCCCGGTACCCCGCAGATCTATTACGTCGGTCTGCTCGCCGGCGCGAACGACTTGGAACTGCTCGGAGCGACCGGGGTCGGTCGAGACATCAACCGACATCACTACACCCCCTTCGAGCTGACCGTTGAGCTCGATCGGCCGATCGTGCGCGCGCTCCTCGCCCTCCTTCGCTGGCGCTGCCGCGAGTCGGAACTCTTCGACGGGGAGTTCACAGTGCTCGACACCGAGGACTCGACCCTCGGTGTGCGCTGGTCATCCGCCGACCGCGCGGCGAGCCTGTGGGTCGGGCTCGACGAGATCTCCTTCCGCCTCGAGATCAGTGCCGACTCCGAGACCATCACCGTCGACACCCTCGAAGGGCTCATCGCCCTCGACGGATCGGGCGGGTGACCGCCACCGAGATCGCGGTCATCATCGCCGCGGTCCTCGTCGGCTCCCTCGTGAAGAGCGTCACCGGGATGGGCTTCCCGATCATCGCCGTGCCGATCATGTCGCTCTACACCGGTCCGGCGACCGCGATCGCCGTAATCGCGATCCCGAACGCCGCGCAAAACCTCGGTATCGCGTGGAGCCACCGCCACGCCCGCGCTCAGACCGAGGGCCTCTTGGTGTTTTGCGGGGTCGGGGTGCTCGGCGCGGTGGCCGGCGCGCTCACCCTCGGGGTGGTTCCTGAGGACCTCACCTCGGCGGTCCTGGTCGTCGCGATCACCGCCTGGGTGCTCCAGACCCTTCGTCGACCCGATCTCGTCGTGCGCCCCGAGCGGCGGTCGCTCGCGAACCCGCTCGCTGGTGCCCTGGCGGGAATCTTCCAGGGAGCCGCCGGCATCTCAGGTCCCGTCGTCGCCGCTTGGCATCACGGGCTCCGCCTCTCGAGGGAGGCCTTCATCCTCTCGATCGCGACCGCGTTCCTCCTCACCGGCACCGCGCAGATCGCCGTGCTCGGCGCCCGCGGGGAACTCAGCGGACGACTCGGCGTCTCGGCGGTTCTCACCATCATCGTCCTCGGCACGATTCCCATCGGCTCGCGACTGCGAGACCGTCTGAGCGGGCCCGCGTTCGAGCGCCTCGTGCTGGTGATGGTCGCCGCGTCAGGCCTTGGCCTGCTCGTCGACATCCTGAGCTGAGGCGACCACTCAGTCGTACAGCGGGGCGAAGAACTCTCGGTTCTGCGCCAGCAGTTCGTCGACCGTGACCTCGACCGGATCGAGGGCGGCGTCGCTGGTGTCGAGACGCGCCACGCGGTCCCCCCAACGAAGCACCACCGAGCCCCAGGTGACGCCTCCACCGAAAGCGGTGAAGACCACGACGTCGCCGGCACGCACTCGACCGGTGTCGAGCGCGTCGTTCAACGCCATCGGGATCGAGGCGGCCGAGGTGTTGCCATGGGTGGCGATGTTCAACATGACCTGATCGTCGCTCAAGCCGAGTCGTGAGGCCGCGGCGCGGATGATGCGCTCGTTCGCCTGGTGAGGCACCACGAGATCGACGTCATCAGCGGTGAGACCCGCTCGGTCGAGCGCTCGGCACACCGAGTCGATCATGCCGCGAACGGCGATCTTGAAGACCGCCTGACCCTCGAAGTGGAGGCGAGAGTTCGCTGGGTCGCGAGTGCTCGTGAGCTCTCCTCGCGAGCCGAGGGTGGGCACCACCATCGTCGAGCCAGAGACACCATCGGCCCCGAGGTCGGTGCCGAGCACGCCCGGACCCGACGACCCGGCCGGTTCGTCCAGCGCTTCGTAGATGACCGCCCCGGCCCCGTCCCCGAAGAGCACGCAGGTGTTGCGGTCTCGGTAGTCGATCAGGAAGTGGAGTTTCTCGACACCGACGACGAGAACGGTGCGCTTGGCGCCCGCCGCGATCATCGAGGCGGCGGTCACCGAGCCGTAGACGAATCCCGAGCAGGCCGCGTTCAGATCGAAGGCCGCCGCGTTGACCGCCCCGAGACGCTCCTGCAGCGAGCACGCGCCACTCGGACACGACACCTCCGGCGTCAGGGTGCACATGATGATGAGGTCGAGGTCGGCCGGCTCGAGGCCGGCGGCGGCCAGAGCGTGGCGAGCGGCTACCTCGGCCATGTCCGTCGTCTCCATGTGGCAGAGCCCACGCTCGGTGATTCCGGTTCGGTCGGCGATCCAGTCATCGGAGGTCTCGACGAACCGCTCGAGATCCGCGTTGGTCAACGAGAGCGGCGGGCGGCACTTGCCCCATCCGGTGATCACCGCGCGGGTCACGGATCCACCAGCGTCAAGAGGACAGCGAGGATGAGCGCGACACCGGAGAAGGCCACCGTCGAGATACCGACCAGGCGAGTGACCGTTGGATTGGCTGGTGTCTCACCCGCGCGGAGCGGGCCGTGAAGATCCTCGTAGTGGCGAGCCGCCCACAGCAGCACCACCCCGCCGACCACGACCCACATGACGCCGAGGGTGCCGAGAGCGAAATGCCCGTGACTCGAGGCGTACCGCCCGAGGATGGCTCCGGCGACCATCATCGCGACCGCGGTGCGCTCCCATGAGAGCGCGGTCCGCTCGTGCTGCACCCCCGGATCGAAGACCGTCGTTGGACGGGCCTGCTCGCTCACCGCGAGTCGACGATCAGGAGGACGACAGCGACGATGCCGATCACCGCGACACCGGTCGCCATGATCTGTGGGAGGGGTGACGGGGGCAACGGCTCATCGAGTCGGATGGAACGCTCGTTGAGCGCCCAACGGCGGTACGCGGTGGCCGCGGCGACGAAAGCGAACAGCAGCACCACCACACCGAGCACCTCGGCGCCGGCGACATCCTCGAGGAACACGATGGTGCCGAGCCCACCGGCGACGAGAGCGAGCGAGGTGCGGATCCACGACAGGAACGTCCGCTCGTTGGCGAGCGAGAACCGGTAGTCGGGGGTCTTCCCGACGAGCCGTGGATCAGCCGGGAACAGGAATCGGAGCGGATTCACACCGCGATCTTGCCACGATGCGGTCAGTCGGCCGGCCAAGCGCCGGCCAAGGCACTGAGGAACCGATCGTTCTCCTCGGCCGAGCCAATCGTCACGCGGATCCCTTCGTCGGCGAACGGCCGCACGACCACCCCGGAGCGTTCGAGTTCGAGGGCGATCTCCGCGGTGCGTCCTCCGGTGGAGAGCCACACGAAGTTGCCCCGATGATCGGGTAAGTCCCAACCGGCGGCTCGCAATGCCGCCTCAACGCGGTGGCGCTCGGCGACCACTCGGCCGACCCTCTCGGCGATCTCGTCGGGATGCTCGAGGGCGGCCAGCGCAGCGGCCTGAGCGAGGGCGTTCACGGCGAACGGAAGCGCCACCTTGTCGATGTCGGCGATGACCGCCGGATGCCCCACCCCGTAGCCGATCCGGAGCCCAGCCAGCCCTTGAGCCTTGGAGAGGGTTCGGGTCACCACGACATTCGGGTGATTGTCGAGCAGCTCGTCGATCGCGTCATCTCCATCGGCGTCGAACTCCCGGTAGGCCTCGTCGACCACGAGGATTGTGCCGAGGCCGGCGGCGGTCGCCAGTCGCGCCAGGTCGGTGGTCGACGTCGCCGTGCCGGTCGGGTTGTTAGGTGTGGCGACCACCACGAGGCGGGTCTCGGGGGTGAGCGCGGCGATGAGCCCGTCGACGTCGACTCGGTGGCGAGCGTCGAGGGCAACGGTCTCGGCCACACCGCCGGCCAATCGGGTGTAGATCGGGTACACCTCGAACGACCGCCACGGGAAGAGCACCCGGTCGCCTCGGGCCACGTAGGTCTGGAAGATCTGCTGGAGCACACCGGATGAGCCGTTGCCGACGGTGACCTGTTCGGGGCTCACGCCGAGACGAGCGGCGAGGGCAGCCCGAACGACCCCGGCGCGATGGTCCGCGTAGCGGTTCACGCCGCTGGCCGCCTCGGTCACTGCGGCGAGCACCGCGGGGATCGGCGGCTCGGGCATCTCGTTGGAGGCGAGCTTCACCGCTCCGGTGATCCCGTGATCTCGCTCGGCCTGGGCCGCGTCTCGGCCTGGTCGATACGACGGGAGCGCGTGGACCTCGTCGCGCGGACGTCCGGGGTGATCGGCGCTCGGAACGTGCTCGACTTCGAGACTCATGATTCCCGACCGTAGCGACCGAGCACTCCGGCCTGCTCGAGGTCATCGAGTCGCGCGTCGTCGTAACCGACCTCGGCGAGCACCTCGCGGCCATGCTCGCCGAGGAGCGGGGCAGGCCGACGAGGCGCGGCGTCGACCGCGGGCCCGCCGACGAGCGGCGGAGTATGCCGATACCTGCCGGCAACGGGATGCTCGACAAGCGGGAGTCCTTCGACGATGGAGTCGAGCGACTCCACCCGGGAGGCGGGCACGCCGTGCGTGGCGCAGGCTTCGAGGAATGAGGCCGTCGTATGGCCGTCAGCGATGCGCTGGTACTCGCGGTAGAGCTCGTCGATGTTGTCGAGTCGCCCGAGCCTGGTGAGGAAGCGCGGGTCGTCGAGCATCTCGACGCGGCCACCGATCGTGATCAATCCCTCGAACTGGTGACGCTCGTAGGCGAGGATCACGACCAGTCCGTCGGAGGTGCGAAGGGGCCGGCGCTCCGGGCTGAGAAGCCGCGGGTATCCGCTGCGTCCTTGGGGCGGCTCGGCGATCGCTGCCGCGCCGTGCTCGACGAGCAGGAAGCCGCGGATGATGTCGTACATGGCGAGCACGGTCTCAGACCCCTCACCGGTTCGCTCACGGTGGAGCAGACCGGCGGTCACCGCTTGGGCGAGCGCCATCCCGCACACCTTGTCGACCAGCAGGGTCGGCGAGAGCACCGGCGGCAGACCAGAGCGCTCGGCGACGTCGACCAGACCCGCGGCGGCCTGAATGATGTCGTCGTACGCGGCGTCGTCGGCCCGCCCGCTATCGGCCGGGTAGCCCGCTGCCGCGCACCACACGAGATCGGGTCGCGCAACGGCGAGGTCATCCCGAGTGATCCGGGCGCGGGAGCGTGAACCGGGTCGGAGATTGGTCACGAACACGTCGGCGCTCGACACCAATCGCAGCAGCGCCTCGTAGCCGGCCTCGGCCCGGAGATCGAGGACGATCGACCGCTTGTTCCGCAGCAGGTTGAGGGCGACTCCGGAGAGTTCGGGGTGAGGGCCCGTGCCCATATGCCGGTTCGCGTCACCGAGGGCGGCCTCGATCGCGATCACATCGGCGCCGAGATCAGCGAGCATCTGCGTGCCGAGCGGACCCATGACGACCGAGGTCAGATCGATCACGCGGATTCCCGCGAGGGGCTGAACAGCGCTCATCGGCTCAGGAGTCGATCAGGTCGACGGGCACCTCGACAACCCGGGCCCGCAACCACTCCCCCAGGCTCTTGGCCTGAGGATCGCTCCTCGTCGACGCCGCCACGCCCTCCTCGAGCAGACCTCGGATCACGAAGTTCATCGCGCGCAGCCGCGGGAGGAGATATCGCTCGACGGGAAGATCCGCGATCTCGGGCAGCAGGTCACGCAGACGCTCCACCGTGAGCTCGCCCACCACCCACGGGTAGGACGCGTCGTCGCGGGTGAACACCCCGAGGTTGGCGTCCCCGCCCTTGTCCCCGCTGCGCGTCCCGATGAGTCGACCGAGCGGGATCGGGATCGTCGGCCCGCTCGGTTGGGGTGCCGGAGGCGGGCCGTCGATCGGGCGCTCGGCTGGAGGGCCAGAGCCCGATGGCGTGTCGACGAGGATGGTTCGTCCGTCGAAATGCGCGTACTGCGGCACCAGTGCGGCGGGAACAAGTGCCGGACGGTAGACGCCATAGGGCTGACCGGCGGACGGCCCCCCACTCAACAGGTACATCCCCGGGATGCTCGAGAGCGCGGTCTCCACCATGGCGTTCGAGAAGGCTCGACCGACGAGGCGTTCGTCGGGGTCCTTCACCGAGATGCGAAGCTCAGCTGTCGCGGCCTCGTTCGACGTGGGATCGACGTGCTCGCGCCGCACCACCCTCGTCGTGCATGACGCGAAGTCGCTTGCGTCGTTCGGAGAGGCATGCCAGAACGCCGCGAGGGCGGCCTCCGCCTTGGCCTCGACGTCGAGTCCGGTGAGGGCGACCACGAGGTCGTTGCGATAGCCGCCGAGTTCGTTCATGGCGACCTTCACCGATCCCGTCGGTGCCGACCCGCGCACACCCGAGATTCGAACCCGGTCCGTCGCGACCTGCTCGAGATCGATGGTGTCGAAATGCGCGATGACATCGGGGCCGAGGTAGTCCGGTCCACCGATCTCGTAGAGGATCTGACTGGTGATCGTGCCAAGGGTCACCGCGCCACCGGTGCCGTCGTGCTTGCCGATCATCGAGGAGCCGTCCGCCGCGATCTCCGCCCAGGGAAACCCGATGCGCTCGATGCCGGGGATCTCCTCGAAGAAGGAGTAGTTGCCGCCGGTCGCCTGAGCCGAGCACTCGATCACGTGTCCGGCGACCACCGCTCCCGCGAGGGCATCGAAATCGTCGCGTCGCCAGCCGTGATGATGGGCCGCTGGACCGCACACCACGGCTGCGTCGGTCACCCGACCGGTGACGACGATGTCGGCCCCGGCGGAAAGGGCCTCGACGATCCCCCAACAGCCGAGGTACGCGTTGGCCGACACGAGCGCGGCCAGGTCGCCGAGCCCACCGGAGTGCGGTCCGAACTCGCGAAGGTCGCCGCTCGCTGCGAGCTCGGCCACGCGAGGCAGCAGGTCGTCACCGTCGACATAGGCGATCCGTGGTGACACGCCGAGGCGATCGGCCACTTCAGCCAACTGCTCGGCGCAGCCAGCCGGGTCGAGACCTCCGGCGTTGGAGACGACAGTGATCCCCCGATCGAGACAGGTGCCCATGACCTCCTCCATCTGGGTGACGAAGGTGGAGGCGAAGCCTCGGCCCGGTCGTTTGGCCCGGATCCTCGCGAGGATCAACATGGTCAACTCGGCGAGCCAGTCTCCGGTGAGGACGTCGATCGGGCCGCCGTCGACCATCTCGCGAGCGGCAGAGAGCCGGTCGCCGAAGAAGCCGGAGCAGTTCGCGATCCGGATCGGATCACTCACGATGCTTCACCGGTTTCGAGCACGACGAGGAGGTCCCCCATGTCGACCCGATCGCCGACAGCGAAGCGCACCTCGTTGACGACCCCGGCGGTCGGCGCGGTGATCTGATGTTCCATCTTCATCGCCTCGACGACCATGAGCACCTGGTCGGCCTTTACGCTTTGCCCAGCCGCGACGGCAACGGCGATCACCGTTCCCGGGAGTGGGGCGACCGGACCGGACCCGACCATCTCGGTGTCGTGGTCAACGAACCGCGGCGCGAGGTTCCACCGGGTGCGCCCCGTGGCATCGACGGCCATCCTCGAAGTGTCGAGACCGGAGACAGTCACCGCGCGGGCGAGTCCGTCGACCTCGACGAACACGACCTCGGAATCGGCTTCGCCACCGGTCGCGTCGCGACGGAACTCGACCAGGCGGCGCTCATCGGCGGGCAGGGCGCCCCTCTCGTCGGGCTCCGGCCAGTCGCCGAGCGATACGCGCCAGTGATCCTCACAACCGGCGCGGGTGAGGATCTCGTACTCGACTCGATGCTCGATGGGCTCGGACCCCCCGTCCTCCACTAGCACCATCCGGGTGCCGCGGGTGCGCAGGTTTCGCCACCCCGACGGGATCGCACCCCAGTGACGATCGGCGGCTCGGTTGGCCGACTCGATCGAGGAGACCACAGCGAGCAGGTGAGCGGTCAGGTCGTCGCCGGTCGGGCGGGATCCGCTCACGATGTCGGGTGAGCGCGCGAGTAGTCCCGTGTCGAGTCGGCCCGCGGCGAAGTCGTCATCATCGAGGAGGGCGACGAGCATGTCGATGTTGGTCCGAACCCCATCGACCTCGGACGTTCGCAACGCGGCCCGGAGCCGACGCCGCGCCGTGTCTCGATCCGGGCCGTGAGCGATGACCTTGGCGAGCAGCGAGTCGTAGTCGGTGGTGACGACGCTGCCGGCCTCAACCCCAGCGTCGACCCGTACCCCGTCGCCGATCGTGAACCGGTCGATGCGACCGGTGGACGGCAACCAACCTGAGGTGGGGTCCTCGGCGACTACCCGGGCTTCGATGGCATGACCGTCGAAACGAACATCCTCCTGGGTGAAGGCAAGGGGCTGCCCGGCTGCGACCGCGAGTTGCATCTCAACCAGGTCGAGACCGGTGATCGCCTCGGTGACCGGGTGCTCGACCTGCAGACGGGTGTTGACCTCGAGGAAGGTGATGGTTCCGTCGGGGCCGAGGAGGAACTCGACTGTGCCGGCGCCCCGGTAACCGACGTGTCGGGCGAGTGCGACTGCTCCGGACCGTAGGGCGTCACGGGTCGTGGGATCGAGACCAGGCGCGGGAGCCTCCTCGACGACCTTCTGGTTGCGACGTTGAACCGAGCAGTCCCGCTCACCGAGATGGATGACCGAGCCCTGCGAGTCACCCATGATCTGCACCTCGATGTGGCGACCGTGCTCGATGTAGGGCTCGATGAACACGGTCGGGTCACCGAAGGCAGCGAGAGCCTCACGACCGGCCGCCTCGATCGCCCCGGCCAGATCCTCGGCGCGATGGACCACTCTCATCCCACGGCCTCCACCGCCGGCCGCCGCCTTCACGAGAGCGGGCATGGACACCCCCTCGGGGGGCGGCCCACCGGCGTCGACGGTGTGGACCGGGGTGGTCGGTACCCCGGCGGCGACCGCCGCCCGCTTGGCCGCGATCTTGTCGCCGAGGAGTTCGATCTGCTCGGGGGTCGGGCCGACCCAGGTGAGGCCGGCCGCTTCGACGGCGCGGGCGGCCGCCGGATTCTCCGCGAGGAAGCCGTAGCCGGGGTGGACGGCGTCACAGCCGGTCGCGAGCGCGGCAGCGATGACAGCGTCGACGCGGAGGTACGACTCGGCGGGGGCCGATCCACCGAGGGAGACCGAGCGGTCCATCGCACGCGTGTGCGCGGCCCCGCGGTCGGCCGCCGAATGGACACCGATCGGCGAGATACCGAGCCGGCGGGCGGTGCGCGCGATCCTGACCGCGATCTCCCCTCGGTTTGCGATGAGAAGCCTCTCGATGGGTCGCGACGCCATCAGTGCCTCCACACCCCGTACTCGGTGGCACCGCGAACCTCGGCCGAGTGGGTGACCGAGAGCGCCATGGTGAGCACGTGGCGGGTGTCGTTCGGATGGATGATCCCGTCATCCCAGACGCGTCCCGTGGAGTAGAGCGCTGACGATTCGGATTCGATCTGGGCTTCCAGGGCTGCCTTGCGCTCGTCGAGCTCGGCCTCGTCGACGTCGATACCTCGGCCGGCGGCAGCGTTCCTCGCCACGATGTCCATAACCCCAGCGAGTTGTCGGCCACCCATCACAGCGATGCGATGGTTGGGCCAGGTGAAGATGAACCGGGGGTCGTAGGCCTTGCCCGCCATCCCGTAGTTGCCCGCGCCGTAGGAGGCGCCGACCATGAGCACGATGTGGGGAACCGTCGAGTTCGACACCGCGTTGATGAGCTTCGCGCCGTTGCGGATGATGCCGCCACGCTCGGCCTTCGAGCCGACCATGAACCCGGTGATGTTGTGCAGGAAGATCAGCGGCGTGTCGGTGCGGTTGCAGAGCTGGATGAACTGAGCTCCCTTGGCGGCCTCCTCGGAGAAGAGGATTCCGTTGTTGCCGAGCAGCCCCACCGGGTAGCCGCCGATCGAGCCCCAGCCGCACACGAGCTTGTCGCCGTAGAGCGGTTTGAACTCCTCGAACCGGCTGCCGTCGAGCACGCGCGCGAGCACCTCGCGGATGTCGAAGGGCACCCGCACGTCGGCTGAGGCGCAGCCGATGAGATCGTCAGGGTCGTGGACGGGTGGGTCGGCCTCGAGGGTCGGGCCCGGTCCGAGCTTGCGCCACCGCAGGTGCGCGACGATCTCCCGGGTGATGCGCAGGGCGTCCATCTCGTCGACCGCGAGGTAGTCGGAGAGCCCGCTGACGCGGGTGTGCATCTCGGCGCCACCGAGGGTCTCCTCGTCGACGATCTCGTCGATCGCCATCTTCACGAGTGGTGGTCCACCGAGGTACGCGGTGCCGCGCCCCTTGACGAACACCGTGTAGTCGCTCATGCCCGGCGTGTAGGCGCCGCCTGCTGTGGCGGGCCCGAAGCCGACGGTGATCGTCGGGATGCCGAGGCGCGAGAGTTGGGTCTGGTTGCGGAACCCCTCGCCACCGCGGATGAAGATGTCGGCCTGATGCGGCAGGTCAGCTCCCGCCGACTCGTTGAGGGAGATCCACGGAAGCCGGTTGGCTCGGACGATCTCTTGGAACCGCATGTTCTTGTCGACCGAGCGCGGGTTCATCGACCCGCCGCGGTAGGTCATGTCGGTGGCGGTGATGGCCACCTCGGTTCCCTCGACGATGCCGATCCCGTTGACGACACCGGCGCTCACCGGGAACTCCGATCCCCATCCGGCGAGCGGGGAGAGCTCGAGGAAGGGGGTGTCGGGATCGACGAGTTGCTCGATGCGCTCCCGAGCGAGCATCTTCCCGCGTTGACGGTGGCGATCGACGTAGCGCTGACCTCCGATCTCGGGCACCGTCGCCAGCTCAGCCTCCACGGTCGCCCAGAGCGCCTCCATCTCCGCGCGGTTCGCGCGGTGGGCCTCGCTCGTGGTGTCGAGCCGCGACCGCAGGACGGGTCCCGAGGAGCGCTGTCTCACGGCCGAAACCTACGGTTTGGTACCGTTCAGTGTCAACTGGTACCGCCTGCGGGCGGAGGGAGGCACTATGGACGTCGCTGGGGTCACCGCTGATCTGATCGCCGAGCAGGACGCGCTCGACGCGGTCGTCGCCCCGCTCCGCGACGGCGCCTGGTCGAGCGCGACACCGAGTCCAGGCTGGACGGTGGCCGATCAGATCGGCCATCTGACCTTCTTCGACCGCACCGCGGCCCTCGCCATCGAGGATCCCGATTCCTTCATCACTCACCGCACCGGTCTCGTCGCCTCGTTCGCCGATGCCGACGCCGTCGAGCGGATCACCCTCGGCGAGTTCCGAGCGATGGAGCCCGGCGAGTTGCTCGATGCCTGGAGATCGGGTCGGAGCGCGCTCGCCCGAGCGGCCTCCGGTCTCTCCGACGACACCCGCGTCGAGTGGTACGGGCCCTCGATGAGCGCGAAGTCCTTCCTCACCGCCCGGCTCATGGAGGCCTGGGCCCACGGCCAGGACGTCATCGACGCGGTCGGCGCGAGCCGGAAACCGAGCGACCGGCTCCGCCACATCGCCCAGCTCGGCGTCATCACCCGTGGATGGTCATACGCCAACCGCGGCCGCGAGCGTCCAACGGGCGAGGTGTCGGTGGTGCTCGATGCTCCATCGGGCGAGCAGTGGTCTTGGGAGCACGCCGACGAGGTTGGACGCGTCACCGGACCGGCCGAGGACTTCTGTCTCGTGGTCACCCAGCGGCGCCACGTCGACGACACCCGACTCGTCGTGTCCGAGGGCCCGGCACGAGACTGGCTCTTGATCGCCCAGGCCTTCGCCGGCGGCGCGACCGACGGACCGTCGGCCCGGGCCTAAGCCACCACCACCTGACACGAGCAGACACGAGATGGATTTCGACCTTCCCGCCGATGACGACCCACGACGCCTCGAGGTGCGCGCCTGGATCGCCGAGCACCCGGAGCCGACGAACGCCCAGCTCGCCGAGGCCGGCTACATCGTTCCCCACTGGCCTCGACCTTGGGGGCTCGACGCCGACCCGATGCACCAGCTCATCATCGACGACGAGTTGCGTCGGGGTGGGGTGACCAGGACCGCGTCGACCACCAACGCGATCGGGGTCGGCTGGGCCGCTCCGACGATTCTGCTGGCCGGAGGCGAGTGGCAGAAGGAGCGGTTCCTGCCGAAGATCTTCTCCGGCGAGGAGACCTGGTGTCAGCTCTTCAGCGAACCCGACTCGGGGAGCGACCTCGCCTCGCTCGCCACCCGCGCAGTCCGCGACGGCGACGAGTACGTGATCAACGGATCGAAGATCTGGTCGAGCGGCGCCCACCACGCCGACTTCGGGATCCTGATCGCGCGGACCGACCCGGACGTCGCCAAGCACAAGGGCATCTCCTACTTCCTGGTGCCGATGGATCTTCCGGGTATCACCCTCTCCCCCATCGTCGACATGACGACCGCCCACTCGTTCAACCAGACCTTCTTCGACGATGTCCGCCTGCCGGCTGAGTACCTCGTCGGCGCTGAGGGCGACGGCTGGCGCCTCGCCAAGGTCACCCTCGCCAATGAGCGGGTGTCGCTCTCGTCCGCCGGGTCGATGTGGGGAACGGGACCCTCCGCGGCGCAACTCCTCGATCTCGTGCGGTCGGGCCCACCGGTCACCGACCCGAACCTGCGCCAGCGCCTCGCCTCGCTCCACATCGAGGCCGAGGTGCTCAGGCTCAACCGACTCCGCACGCTGAGCGCCCGACTCCAGGGTCGCACCCCGGGTGAGGAGGCCT
The DNA here is from genome assembly GCA_030828465.1 of Acidimicrobiales bacterium. GTDB lineage: Bacteria > Actinomycetota > Acidimicrobiia > Acidimicrobiales > Ilumatobacteraceae > Casp-actino5. The sequence continues at coordinate 23,583 of JAURCL010000018.1, forward strand.
CGGTGCAAAAGATCATGGGTGACGAGCACGGCCAGCACGTGATGGAACTCGCCAAGGACCTCGCCGGAGCGGCCGGGATGCTCGAGGGGTCGGGGCCGGCTGGTGAGGTTCCGGCGGGAGCGCGCAGCGGTGCCACGGATATCAACTTCCCAAGAGGCGCTCGGAGCCAGTTCCCCGACACCGACCCGGTCTGGCACTACGGCTACCTCTTCGCGCCCGCGCTCACCCTCGGCGGGGGCACCTTCGCGGTGCAGCGCAACATCGTCGCCGAGCAGGTGCTCGGTCTGCCGCGAGACGTCCACGGAGACCAGGGAATGACCTGGTCGGAATACCGATCGGGAAGGAACGGTGACAGCCCATGAAGACCCGCGTCACGGAGATGTTCGGTATCGATCTGCCGATCCTCGCCTTCAGTCACTGTCGCGACGTCGTCGCGGCGGTGTCGCGCGCCGGAGGCCTCGGCGTGCTCGGCGCGGTAGGGCACTCCGACAGCCAACTCGAGATCGACCTCGAGTGGATCGAGGACCAGATCGGCGATCGCCCCTACGGCGTCGATCTGATCGCCCCGGCGAAGTACACCGGCAGCGACGGTGGCGGTGCCCGGGTGCAGGACCTCGTCGGCATGATTCCTGAGGAGCATCGCGTGTTCGTGGAGCGCCTGCTCGATGAGTTCGAGGTGCCCGAACTGCCCGACGGCATCCGCGGGGAGCGCGGACTCGCCTCCCATGGTGACGCCGCGCCCCTCACCGCGGAGCGGGCAGCGCCGCAACTCGAGATCTCCCTCGCCCATCGACCCTCGCTCATCGTCAACGCGCTCGGCCCGCCTCCCGCTCACATGCTCGAGCGGTCCCATACCGAGGGCCGCTTGGTCGGCGCACTGGCCGGTAAGGCCCAACACGCCGAGCGGCACGTCGCGGCCGGGGTCGACCTAGTGATCGCCCAAGGGTCCGAGGCCGGCGGTCACACCGGCGAGATCGGGACCATGGTGCTGATCCCCGAGATCGTCGACGCGATCGGCGACCAAGTGCCGGTGCTCGGCGCCGGCGGGATCGGCCGCGGCCGCCAGATGGCCGCTGCCATGGCCCTCGGCGCGGAGGGTGTCTGGTGCGGGTCGGTGTGGTTGACCACCGAGGAGGCCGAGACCCATCCGACGGTGAAGGAGAAGTTCCTCGCCGCCACCTCGTCTGACACGATCCGCTCCCGCTCTCGCACCGGCAAACCGGCCCGCCAGTTGCGCACCGCGTGGACCGACGCCTGGGAGGATCCGTCGAACCCGGCGCCCCTACCGATGCCGTTGCAGCCGATGCTGGTCGACGATGCGATCCGGCGGATCGATCGCGCGGCCCATAACGCCGGGTCGGGCGCCTCGCGGCTCGCGAACTACTTCGTCGGCCAGGTCGTCGGATCGATGAACGAGTCGAAGTCGGCCTCGCGGGTGGTCTACGAGATGATCGAGGAGTTCATCGAATCGACCGAGCGTCTCGGCTCGCTGCTCGAGGACTGAGCGCGTCAGACAAGGATCGAACGGATCACGAGGTCGAGCATCTCGTCGGTCGGATCAGGATGCGCGATCTCGACCTGGTTGAAGTAGAGGCCACTGCCGGCCAGCACCCCGGCCACGATCGACGGTGACACCTGCCGGAACTCGCCGGAGGCCACACCCTCGGCGACGAGTTCCTCGGTCACGGCCATCACGTAGCGGAAGTGACGGTCGAGCAGGCGACGCGCCGCCGGGTCGTCGGCGAGGTCCTCGGCGAAGGTTTGCGACAACCGCTGCAGCTCGACACCGCCGCGGAAGTAGGCGCGGATGCGATCGGCGTGGGGCTGCCCGCGATCGATCGAATCAAGGGCGGTTCGGCCGACGCGGTGGAGGAAGCGGTCGAGGACCACGAGAACCAACTCGTCCTTCGAGGGGGCGAGTTCATAAAGAGTGCGTCGTGAGCATCCGACGCTCGCCGCGAGTTCGCGAACGCTGATCCCACCGAAACCCTCCTCGAGGAAGAGTCGTTCGAGTTGATCGAGCACCTGACGGTGTCGGGGGCCGAGCCGTTCCTCGGCGCGTTGGGACAGCAGCGGCCTTGGCATCGATTCCGGAGCGGGAGCCGATCGACCGCTCCGGCGTTCGACTGTCTCGTCCGCAGCCATCTCAGTCGACCACCCGATACTCGAAGTCGGTGACCCGGCGGCCGGCTTCGAGGCCTTTCGTCTCGAAGCGGGTGATCGGGCGATCCTCGGGCCGAGGCACGATGCCCCCCTCGAGGTGCCCGCATCGAGAGCAGACCTCGGCGATCTGCTCGGCGTAATCGTCGACATCGGTGGCGAGACGAAGTCGGGCTCCGATGGTCATGGTGTCGATGATGGTCGCGAGCAGGTCGTCGCGGACGAGTCGGCGTTGACGCTGCCGCGGCTTCGGCCAGGGATCGGGGAAGTAGATCCTGACCTCGTCGAAGGTGCGGCCCGGGAGCCGAGTGGCGAAGTCGAGCGCGTCACCGTGCACCACGCGGAGGTTGGTCAGACCGAGGCGGTCGATCTCGGTGAGCAATCGGGCGATCCCCGGGGTGTGGACATCGCAGGCGATGAGGTCGGTGTCAGGCGCGGCCTCCGACATGGCGAGCGCCGCCTCGCCGGCACCACAACCGATCTCGAGGGCGCGGCGGGCGCGCCGCCCGAAGGTGGCGTCGAGGTCGATTGGTGGGCCCGCGACATCAAGCCCGTACACCGGGAGGAGTCGGCTGAGTTCTGCCTCTCGCGTCGGCGACAGGCGACGTCGCCGAGGCTTGAAGGTTCTCGACCGCGCCGGGTAGGCCCCGGGGGGGACGGTCATCGGGGAGAGTCGCTCTGCGTGCGCTGGAACTTCTCCATCAGGTGACGGCCAGCCGTAATGGGAGGAGGTAGGTCGGCGAGATCCGCCGGCCGACAGGGCTCAAGACAGTCGATGACGGCGTCCCAGTTCGCGTTGTGGAAGAACGCGAGCGATTGACGCTCGGTCGATCCGGTGGCGTTAGCCGGTGGCAGCGCCACTCGGTGCAGAGTCGAACGCCAGCGCCCGTTGGTCCAACGCTCGAGGGCGTCGCCGATGTTCACGACGTAGGCGCCCTTGACGGCGGGCACACCGATCCAGCGGTCATCGGCGCCGAGCACCTCGAGACCCCCGGGGGCGTCGTCCTGTCGGAGCAGGGTGAGGGTCCCGTAGTCGGAGTGCGCTCCTGCGCGCAGTTGACCGGGTTCGGTAGGCGTGCCAGAGAGGTCGGGATAGCGCAGCAACCGGAGAGCCGAGGTGTGCCGATCCGTGAGAGGGGCGAAGTGGCCGGCATCGAGGCCGAGCGCCGCGGCCATGAGGGCGAGAACCCGGTCGACGAGGCCAGCGAGGTCGTCGTAGTAGGCGCGCATGATCCACTCCATCTCCGGCAGCGCGCCCGGCCAACGGTTCGGCGAGAACGAGAAGGCGGCAGCCGGGTCATCCGCGAGCAGTCCCGGCGGGGCCGCGGCCGGACCAATCGAGAAGGTCTCCTTGAGATCGGGAGGTGTGTCGACGCCGAGCGAGGAGGCGAGGCGTTCCACCCGGTAGGGGCCGTAGCCGTAGGCGTCTCCCGGCGGGATCGCCACCTCGAGTTTGTCGCGCTCAGGCAAATCGAAGAATTGACGCGCGCACTCCCAAGCGGCCCGTTCGATCTCGCCATCGAGTCCGTGACCAACCACCTGCACGAAGCCGACCTCACTGCATGCCCGATCGAGCTCTACCGCGGCCCGGTCGCTCGGTCCGGACAGATCAACAACGGGGACCTCCACGCCGGCCGAGCGTAGTGAGCAGTGCCCGGGGCGGGACTTGAACCCGCACGGCTCTTTCGAGCCAGGGGGGTTTAAGCCCCCCGTGTCTGCCAATTCCACCACCCGGGCGTCACCGAGAGGGTAGACGCGCGCGGAGGGTTGGCGGTCGGGTCAGGCGACTCGCCGAGGGGCGGGAGCGGTGGCAGAGTCGTCGATGATCAACGCATCGGCGACCGACTCCCATAGCGCGGACCTCGCCCGGTCGGCATCTGGCGCGCGGAGGCCATTGGCGACAACTACACCTTCAACCATGTCGGCGAGCACTGCCGGCCATGGTCGATCCCGAACTCGGATCGACACGACCGCCGGAGCGGCAGCACCCGAGGTCGACCGGCGACGCCGCACGCTGCGATCGACACCGACAAGTCGCGGCGGTGAGCGGAATCCGGGCGCCTCGAGACCCATTGATCGCGCGGCAGCTCCGAGCACCTTCACCGCGCCCGCGAACTCGAGGCTCCCGTTCGCCGGCCCTACTGGAGAGGTTCGGCGAGGTCGGGAGGAGCGGCGGGGAGTCGGATGCATGCGACCATCATGATTAGGGGGTGTGACGCCCAGACCAGCGTCGAGGGCCTCGGTAGGGTTCGACCATGGAGGCCGCCGCGCTCACCCCGGCACAGGAGGAAACCCTCGCGGTGCTCAGGCGCGACGGAGATCCGATCGTCTTCGATCGGGACCTCATCGACTCGCTCACGAGCGACTTCACCGAGGCGTTCGAGCACCTCTCAGTCAGAGTCGAGGCAACGGGCGGCGACCTGTTCATCAACAAGACCCGCCTCACCTCGGTGCTCGGCTGTGAAGATCATCACCTCAACGCGGCACCCTTCGAATGGAACACCCGGAACGCGGTGGGCACGGTCAGCCACCGCGCGATCGAACTCCTCGCGAACTGGCGCGGCGAGCTGACGCCAGCCGACGTTGTCGACGAGGCAGTCGCACGACTCATCGAAACCGGCAGCGGTGTCGGACCGTGGCTCGCCGGACTCGGGGAGGCCGACCTCGCCGACCTGCGCGGTCCGTGCACCGACGCGGTGGTGAAGTTCCTCGAGACGTTCCCGCCTCTCGATCGGCGTTGGGCACCCGTCGTCGAATCTGCGCTCCGATGGCCAGCGAACGGACCGCTGACGCTCTCCGGCAAGGTTGACCTTGTCATCGGCCGAGCGGTCGGATCCGAGAGCCGGAAGGTGATCATCGACCTCAAGACCGGAGGCGTCTACCCGAACCACCTCGACGACCTCCGGTTCTACGCGCTCCTCGAGACGCTGCGCACCGGTGTTCCCCCGCGCAAGGTGGCCGGGTTCTACCTCGACGCCGGTCGGGCCGTTCCTGAGGATGTCACGATCGAGATGCTCCGATCCGCCATGCACCGCACCCTCGACGGCCTCGGACGGGCGGTCGAACTCCTCGAGGGGCGACCGCCGGTGCGGCGACCACAGGCCTCATGCCGATGGTGTCCGCTGCGCGACGACTGCGAGGACGGCAGCACGTATCTCGCCGAGCTCGCCGACCGCTACGACCTGACGGTGAGCCAGCTCGCCGGCATGCTTGCGGTCACGTCGCCGCAAGCCGACTGGCGCATGAACGTCAGCTACGTCGAGCGCATTGCAGACACCATGCAGAACGGGCGCCAGCAGG
>JAURCL010000019.1 GCA_030828465.1 Acidimicrobiales bacterium
GAACGGTTCGGTGAGAGCCGACTCGACCCGGACCTGCACCCCCTCGACGCCGCCGCGCGACTCGTCCAAGAGGATCTGGTCGTCATGGTGGAGCGCGAGGGCGAACTCGTTTTCGCCGGTGGCAGCGTCTGCTTCCCGAACCGATGGGACCTTCGATCAAAGCTCGGCCGCACCATGGCCGAGGTGCACGAGCCAGTGACCGACCTCAATGCCCAACTGGGCGACACCGTCGACGGGTTCCTGCGGCGCCTCACCCCCGCCAAGCCCGTGTGGCGGCTCGGCTGGGGGGTGCTCGACACGAACGACCTCTACCAGCCCCTCGACGGCACCGCCGCCCCACGACCCATCGATGCCCCGCCCGCCGAGCACCACCTCCGGGTGGAGCGCGAGACGCTGCGGCGATTCCCCGAGACGGGCTGCATTCTCTTCACCATCCACACCCACCTCACCCCGCTCGTCGACCTACCCGCCGACTCGGCCATATCGCTCGCCTCGGCCCTCGACGCCGTCCCGACCGGCATCGCCGAGTACAAACAGCTCGATCAGACCGGTGCCGAGATCGCCAACTGGCTCCGAGAGTCAGCCAGCGTCTGAGCCGCCCGCCATAGGCTCAGCGCGTGGAAGGCGACCAGCAGCCGAGCGCCGATGAGGTCATGCGCGACCTTCACCGCCGTGACCTGTCGGCCCAGGCGTTCGGCATCGAATTCGTCGAGACCGGGGCCGACCGCGTGAGCGTCCGCATGACGGTGACCGAGGAGATGTGCAATGGCTTCATCATCGGCCACGGCGGGATGACCTTCCTGCTCGCCGACTCCGCGATGGCCTTCCTCTCGAACGGCGCCAACGACTCGGCGCTCGCCACCACCGCGACCATCCACTGGCTGAAGCCGACCTACCCAGGCGATGTGCTCACCGCCACCGGCACCACTCGCTGGCAACAGGGGCGGGTCGGCATCCACGACGTCGTCGTGACGAATCAGAACGGCGCGGAGGTCGCGCACTTCCAGGGACGAACACAGCGGACCGGGCGACCGGTCATGGAGACCTCTCCGGACTGATCGTCCTCAGACTGATCGGCGCCTACCCAGGCCGGGAACGGCCCAGAGCTAGCAAATAATCAGGCGAACTCGGAGCCGAGGTACGCGGCGATGACGTCCGGGTTCTTCTGGACCTCATCAGGGGTGCCGAGGGCGATGCGCTGACCGAAGTCGAGCACCATCACGCGATCGGCGATGTCCATCACGAGACCCATGTCGTGCTCGACCATGACCATCGCGATGTCGAGCTCGCGCTTGATATCGAGAATGAATCGAGCCATGTCCTCGGTCTCCTCGAGGTTCATGCCAGCCACCGGCTCATCGAGCAGGAGGATCTTCGGATCCATGGCCAAGGCGCGGCCCAACTCGACCCGCTTCTGGATGCCGTACGGAAGGAGCGCGACCGGGTACTTGCGCCACTGCTCGATCTCGAGGAAGTCGATGATGTCCTCCACCTTGCGGCGGTTCTCCATCTCCTCGCGCTTGGCCTTACCCCACCAGAGAGCGCCACTGAAGACTGAACCCTTCATCCGGATGTGGCGCCCGGTGAGGAGGTTGTCGATCACCGTCATCTGCGGGAACAACTCGATGTTCTGGAAAGTGCGAGCGATACCCATCTCGGCCACGTGATCGGGACGGGTGCCCATGATCGATGACCCCTCGAAGCGGATATCGCCCTCCTGGGGGCGGTACACCTGCGAGATCGTGTTGAAGATGGAGGTCTTGCCGGCGCCGTTCGGCCCAATGATCGCGAAAAGCTCGTGGTCCTCCACGCTGAACGACACATCGTTGATGGCGGTCACGCCGCCGAAGCGGAGCGTGATGTTCTCGACTTCGAGCAAGGTGCTCATGACCCCATCCCCCTGAGAACAGCCGGAGCGGTCACGATGCCCACCGCTTGCGGCGCTTGTAGTGCTTCACATCTCGGAACGACTTCTTCTCGGAGTCATCACCATGGAGTCCGAGGTAGAACTCCTTCACGTCGTCGTCGGCGAGCAGCTTCTTCGCGTCGCCGTCCATCACGATCTTGCCGGTCTCCATGACATAGCCGTAGTTGGCGATGGAGAGGGCCATCATGGCGTTCTGCTCGATGAGGAGCACGCTCACGCCCTGCTTGTTGATGTCCACGATGATGTCGCGGATCTGCTCGATAAGTTTCGGCGCCAGGCCGAGCGACGGCTCGTCGAGGATGAGCAACTTCGGCTCAGCCATGAGGGCACGGCCGATGGCGAGCATCTGCTGCTCGCCTCCCGAGAGATAGCCGGCGATGCCCTTGCGTCGCTCGGCGAGACGCGGGAAGAGATCCATAACACGGTCGTAGGAGGCCTTGGTTCGGGCCTTGTCTTTCACGGTGAACCCACCGGTCACGAGGTTCTCGTCGACCGTGAGGTCTTTGAAGATACGTCGGCCCTCCATCACCTGGGTGATGCCGGACTCAACGATGTCGGACGGTTTGAGATCGTTCAGCTTCTTGCCGTCGTAGGTGATGGAGCCCTTCGTGATGACACCCTCGTGCGGTCCGAGAAGGCCCGAGATGGCGCGCAGCGAGGTGGTCTTACCGGCGCCGTTGGCGCCGAGCAGGGCGACGATCTGACCGTCGGGCACCTCGATCGACAGACCGCGCAGCACCAGGATGACCTCGTTGTAGACGACCTCGACGTTCGCTAACTCGAGCATTCGATCTCTCCGTGTGTTCGGGTGGTTCGGGTGGTGGCGGTGAGCCGAAGCCCACCGCCACCACCGTCACCGGTGATTATTCAGCCTCGTCAGCCAGCGACGAAGCAGGGGCCCTCGTAGGTGAAGCCCTCAGCGAGGGAGCCGGCGTAGGGGCCGGCCGCCAGAACGCTGCCGGTGCTGCCATCGGCGTCGGACACGGTGGCGTCCGGCGTGAAGATGGAGGCATCGACGTCGTACAGGTAGGTCTCGCGAACGATGTAGTCGTTCGGGTCACCCGCCCAGGTCTGGTTCGGGGCGAGGCCCATGAAGTCGATCTCGGCCGACTGGAACGCCTCGAGGATGCCGGCGCGGGTGATATCACCGGCGTCGGCAGCCGCCATGAGGATCTGGTGAGCCGTCATCGCCTCGAGGAAGCCTCGGATGTAGTTGTCCGAGAAGATGGCGTCGGGACGACGCTTCTGCATCTCCGAGATGACGAGCTGCATACCCTCCGAGTCGTTCGCGCCCCACAGAGCGGTGTAGGTCGAGAAGGTGTAATACGCGCTCAGCGCGTCGGCCAGCGCCGTGTTCAACAGCAGGTAGCTGTAGGTCGGGCTGTTACCAGACCACTGGGCTTGGAGGCCCTGGGCCACCGACCCACCGAAGATCTCGGCGAAGGTGGTCGGGGTGGTGGTCATCCACACAATGTCGGGCTGAGCGGCGACGAGCTCGGTCACGATCGGGGTCTGGTCGCCACCGGCGATGGCTCCCTCACCGTCGTAGACGATCTCGAGGCCAAGGGCCTCGGCCGCGAGCTTCGCGCCCTGAGCGCCATCCTGGCCGTACTCACCCGCGAGCGAGACGATCGCGATCGTCTCCGCATCGAAGGTCTCGGCGAGGTACTGAACACCGTTCATCGACTCGACGCAGTAGGTCGCGTTGATCTCGACCACGTTGGCACCGAGGTCGGGGTCGGCCCAGCCGGAGTACCACGTCAGCGGGATCGCGAGGAGGTTGTCCTCGGCGAGGGCGTCAACGGTCGCCGCGGTGTGCGGGGAGCCGGTCGACTGGGTGAAGAACACCACACCCTCCTCGCTCTCGAGGCGGAACTCCTCGTAGTTGGCGAGGTGCGTCGGCACGTCGTACGCGTTGTCGAGGATCACGAGCTCGACCTCGCGGCCGGCCACGCCGCCCATCTCGTTCACCATCTCGAAGTAGACCTCCTGGCCTTCCACGATCTGGCTCACCAGCGAGGCGAACGGACCGGAGAGGTCGGCGTTGAGGCCGATCCGAATGGTGTCGTCGGAAACGCCGTAGTCAAAGAGCAACTCAGCGGGCTCATCGGCCGGCTCATCAGCCGGCTCATCAGCGGCGGCAGGCTCATCGGCCGGCTCATCAGCGGCGGCAGGCTCATCGGCCGGCTCCTCCGCAGCAGCCGGCGCGTCGGCCGACTCATCGGCGGCATCGTCACCACCGCAGGCGGCGGCCACGAGGGCCAACGCCACGAGGGGTGCGAATCCCTTGGTCACTTTCTTCATGTATCCCCCTGTTTGTTGGGTGTCGGGGACACCAGGCGGTGTCCCACATTTCGTGACGGTACCGGTGGGCACCGCCAAGATTCGGTCAGTAGCTGAAAGGCCATCGCTTCCAGTAATTGCGCACCTTGATCCAGATGCCATAGAGGCCGAGTGGCTCGAAGATCAAGAAGACGATAATGAGCACGCCGTACAGCACGAGATTGAGGTCGAACACGTTCAGCGGATAATTCGGTGTCTGCGTAGCCGTTGAGATCGGCCCGAAGTCACCCTGGTTGCCCGAGAGGATCACCTCCGACACCGATGCCACGATTCCCTCGCCCTCGGCGCGTTCGGAAAGCCAGTCGCTGAAGTCCTTTACCAGTTCCGGCAGCAGGATCACGAAGAACGAGCCCATGATCGTGCCAGCCACCGTGCCCGCACCACCGATGAGCAGGATGGCGATGAACTCGATCGACAGGATCAGGTTGAACTGAGCGGCGGGCATCTTGCCGATGTGCGAGGCGTAGAGCGCACCGGCCACACCCGCGAAGAACGAGGAGGTCGCAAAGGCGACGAGTTTGTATTTGAACTCAGCGACGCCCATGACCTCGGCGGCGATGTCGCGGTCGCGGATGGCCTGAAGAGCCCGACCGGTTCGCGTGCGCTTGATGTTGACCGCGAAGAAGATGAACACCAGCATCACCGCGGCGACGAAGAGGAACTCCTTCTGGTTCGACGACATCTCTACCCCGAACCAGGAGCCCTTCTCGCTGATGCTGACGAGCGGGGTTTCCTCCTTCCACACACGGAGGTCCATCTCAGGGAACGACCGCCCGAGCGAGGGGTCACCAGCGAACTTGCGGCCCCAGTCGGTGTTTCCCATGTGGATCCCGAGGAACACCAGACCGAGCGTGACGATCGCGAGGTACAACCCGCGCAGTCGCACCGCGACCGGCGAGACGATGATGCCAACCAGCGCAGCACCGACTCCAGCTCCAGGCAGCCAGATCCACATCGGCAGGCCATGGCCATAGACGCTGTCGGTGGCGTGACCGCCGAGGAAGGCTCCGGTGTAGGCACCCACTCCGAGGAAGAAGGCGTGGCCGAGAGAGACCTGACCGGCCATGCCAGTGAGAATGTTCAATCCGAGGGCGGCAACCACCACGATCATCGCGTCGCTCATGTACCGGAGCCAGGCCGCGTCGCCCAAGAACCGGAAGAACGGCAGGCCATCCCCGATGAGCGGGATGCTCCGCAGGATCGGCAGCTCGGTAGGCCCCGAGATGATCGGGACATCGAAGGGCATCAGGAAAAGCGCGACGATGGCGAAGATCGCGATGACCTTCTTGGTGAAGGTCGGCAGAACCTGGGTCTCGGCCTGGTAGGAGGTGTACAGGTTGGGTCGGCGGAACATCGGTCAGACCCTCCTGATCTCTTCCGTGCCGAAGAGTCCGTAGGGCTTCACGATCAACCCGATAATCATCACCACATAGGGAATGACGAGCGGGTAACCCGCACCAAGAACCGAGGTATAGCCCGACAGGTACTGGCCGGCGAAGATCTCCGCTGAGCCGACGATGAGGCCGCCGAGGATCGCTCCCTGAACCGAGTCGAGACCTCCGAGGATCACCGCGGGGAGGGCTCGGAACGCCACGAGTGACGTCTCGGCGTCGACCGCGCCGGTCTGCTTGATCGGAGGCTCGGTAGCAAACAGACCGCCGACCGCGGCCAGTGCGGCACCGGCGCCCCAGGCGATGGCGAACACGCGACCGATCGGGATGCCCTGAGCCATCGCCGCCTCCTGATCCCGGGCCACAGCGCGCATCGCGATGCCAAGCTTGGATCGGTAGAAGAGGAACACAGCGACCACGCTGATCGCGGCGGCGATCATGGCTGCGAAGAACGACCAGTAGAGGAAGTTGTCGCCGATATTGAAGCCCTTTCCCGACCACGGGGTGTTGGTATTACGCAACTTCAACTTGGCCGAGTCGTTCGCGAGCACGCGGAGCGAGATCTCCAGTCCGAGGGTGATCACCGCCACCGAGAACAGCGGCTGACCGATCATCGGGCGGATCGCCACCCGTTCAAGGAAAAGGCCGATAAGCGCCGCGAAAAAGAGCGCGACGATGAACGACAGGCCCCACGCCATCCACGAGGGCAAACCCAAGTCGTAGATCGGGTTGCGGATCGGCACGAGATTGCCCTCACTCCACCACGGGACGATCGGGATGGTCTCATCCGCGACGAGGAACGAGATGAACAGGGCACCGATCATGGCGAGCGCGCCCTGGGAGAAGTTCACCACCTCGGTGGCCTTGAAGATGAGAACGAACCCGAGGGCGATGATCGCGTAGGTCGAGCCCATCGCAAGCGACTTCAGGATGGTGGTGAGGAACACCGCCGGATCGCTGAAGAGTTGGACGATCAGGAAGATCGTGATCGGCACGAACACGGCGATCATGAAGGCGGCGCCGTTCGAGATGCGGCGCTTCGACTGCGAGGTGCTCATCAGTACATCGACTCCACAAGATCGCCGAAGATCTCCATCATCGCCGAGCGCTTGACTTTCTGGGTGGCGGTCAACTCACCGTCCTCGTGATCGAGTTCCTTCGGAATGAGACGGAACTTGCGGATGTTTTCGACCCGGGCGAACTTCTCGTTGGTCTCGTTGACCACACCCTGGACCAGCTCGATGACCTCCGGCTTCTCGGTGAGGTCGCGATAGGTCGTGTAGGCGAGGCCGCGACGCAGCGCCCAGTCGCCAACCGTGTCGAGCTCGATGGAGATGAGGGCGCTCAGATACTTCCTTCCCTCACCGATGACCATCGCCTCCTTCACGAAGGGCGACGTCTTCAGGCTGTTCTCGATCTCTGACGGCGAGATGTTCTTTCCGCCGGAGGTGATGATGATCGCCTTGATGCGGTCGATGATCTTGATGTGGGTGCCGTCTACCCACTCGCCGACATCGCCGGTCTTCAACCAACCGTCCTCGGTCATGGTCTCGGCGGTCTGCTCCGGCTTGCCCCAGTACCCGACGAACACGCCGTCGTGCTTGGTCTGGATCTCACCATTCTCCGGGTCGAGGCGCAGGCCAATTCCCTCGTAGGGCTCGCCGACCGTGCCGAGCTTCATGCGGCCGACGAAGTTGGTGGTAGCGACGGCGGAGTTCTCCGTCATGCCATAGAGCTCGTAGACCGGCACGCCGATCCCGATGAAGAACTCGAGCACCTCTGGGGCGATCGCCGCCGCACCCGAACCCGCCCAGCGGCATCGACGCAAGCCCAACCGCTCACGAAGCGGTCGGAACACGAGCACCCAACCGAACGCATACAGGACGCGGCTGAGCAAGGTGTGCTCGCCACCATTGGCAACCTTGATCCGACCGATACGGCGACCGAGGGAGAGACCAAACCGGAAGAGGAGCTTCTTGAACGGCGTCGCGTCGTTTGCCTTGATGAGCGTGAACGCGTGCAGCCGCTCCCAAATGCGCGGCACCGCGAAGAAGAGTGTGGGCTGGATCTCGCGAAGGTTCTCGTTCACCGTGTCGATCGACTCGGCGAAGTTCAAGGTCGGGCCCATGCCGACCTGCGTCCAGGTGGAGAAGATGCGCTCAGCCACGTGGCACAGCGGCAGGTAGGTCACGATCTCGTCGCCGGGACCGGGGAGTCCACCCACCACGCGACCCTCGGCCTTCACGATCTTCTCGATGCAGTAGTTCGCGTTGCTGTTGGTGAGCATCGCGCCCTTGGGCGGACCGGTGGTGCCCGAGGTGTAGACGAGGGTCATGAGGTCGGTGTCCTCGGCGGCGGCCATACGTGCCTCGAGCTCTCCCGGGTGAGCTTCCTTGTACTCACGACCCATCTCGAGGAATGACTCCCAGAACACGAGTCGGTCGTCGTCCTGGCCGACCATGCCCCGGGGTTCGGCGAAGATGATCTTGCGCAGCGCCGAGAGTTTCTCGCGGCCGATATCGAGGACCTTGTCGTATTGCTCCTGATCCTCCGCGAAGTGAATGCAGGCGCCGCAGTCGGTGAGGAGGTACTCAACCTCGGCCGTCGGATTCGTCGGGTAGAAACCAACCGTCACACCGCGGACCGCCACAGTGGCGAGGTCCATGATGATCCACTCGAGACGATCCTCGGAGTGGATCGACACGCGGTCGCCGGGCTGCACACCGAGGGCGAGCAGGCCATTGGCCGCGTTCTCGATCATCTCCCACGAGTCAGCCCACGTGTACTCGTTCCAGATACCGAAGTCCTTCTCGCGGTAGGCGACCTGGTTCGGCGCGTTCCTCGCCCAATCGCGGGCCCTCGAAGCGACGGTCGGCACACCGGCCCCGCCCTCGGATGCCTGCTGCTGCTCCTCGGTGATCGTCATCGCGCTCTCCCCCCTTGCGAAACGGTCGCTCTCAGACCCACTGAGGCTCCCCTGACTTCGACAAACACGCGCCGTTGCGTGACTGGCGACACAGTAGAGGAGACATTATCAACAGACCAAGACGGCGTGGCAAGGTCACGACAAGGTCGTCACGGCTGCCCTGTCGACTCGATGGGCGATCGGTCGAGGGCGCCTGCGACTCGGCTGGCAGACTCTGAGCAGACGATCGTCGTCCAACCGACGAACACGACCCGCACCACGACGAATCGGAGCAGCACATGGCCGACTACCGCGCCCCCATCGCCGACATCTCACACGCACTCACCACCGTCGCCGGACTCGACATGATCGCCTCCACCGAGCGGTTCGGTCACGCTGACCCCGAAACGGTCCTCGGCGTGATCGAGGAGGTCGGTCGGTTTATGACCGAGGTCATCGCGCCCACCAATCGCGACGGCGACAACATCCGCGCCCGGTGGCATGACGACGCGTCGGTGACCGTGCCCGAGTCGTTCGGCGCTGCCTACCGGCAGTACGTGGAGAGCGGATTCGGCGCCATGCCCTTCGACCCCGAGTACGGCGGCGCCGGGTTCCCCTGGGTCACCGCCCTCGCGGTCCAGGAGATGCTCAACAGCGCGAATATGGCGATGGCGCTCTGCCCCCTGCTCACCCAGGGTGCGATCGACGCCCTTGAGGCCCACGGCGCGGTCGAGCAGCAGCAGACCTATCTACCGAAGATGCTGACTGGCGAGTGGGCCGGCACCATGAACCTCTCGGAGCCCCAGGCCGGATCGGATGTTGGAGCGGTGCGCACCAAGGCCGAACCGGCCAGCGACGGCTCGTGGCGGATCACCGGCACGAAGATCTGGATCACCTTCGGTGAGCACGACATGACCGAGAACATCATCCACCTCGTGCTCGCCCGCACCCCTGGAGCGCCCCCCGGAACCAAAGGGATCTCGATGTTCTTGGTGCCGAAGTTCCTCGTCAACGAGGACGGTTCGCTCGGTGAGCGTAACGACGTGACCTGCGTGTCGATCGAGCACAAACTCGGCATCCACGGCTCGCCCACCTGCGTCATGGCCTACGGCGAGCAGGGCGGGGCGATTGGCTGGCTTATCGGCGAGGAGAACGAGGGGATGCGGAACATGTTCACGATGATGAACAACGCCCGCCTCTCGGTCGGCCTCCAGGGCCTCGCGATCGCCGAACGCGCCTATCAAGACGCCGTCGCCTACGCCCTCGAGCGCCGGCAGGGGCGGGCGATCGGCGCGCCGGCGGGAGAGCAGAGCCCGATCGTCGAGCACCCCGACGTGCGGCGTCTGCTCATGTTCCAGCGGGCCTGGATCGACGCCATGCGCGCCCTGACCTACACCAACGCGGCCTTCCTCGATATGGCCAAGGCGGCAACCGATCCCGACGAATCGAAGCGCTGGCGGGAGAAGGCCGACCTCTACATCCCGCTGTCGAAGTCGCTCTGCACAGACGTCGCCCAGGAGACCACCTCGGCCGCTGTGCAGATCTTCGGCGGCATGGGATACGTGGAGGAGACCGGCGTCGCCCAGCACTACCGCGACGCCCGCATCCTGCCTATCTACGAGGGGACCAACGGCATCCAGGCCGCCGATCTCGTCGGCCGGAAACTCTCCATGCGTTCCGGTGGAGTCATCGCCGACGAGCTCGACCGGTTCCAGAGCGTGGCCGACGGACTCGCCGAGCGCGACGGCATGGCCACCTTCTCGGCGAATCTCAGCTCGGCGATCACCACCTGCCGACGGGCCACCGATCATCTCGTCACGGTCGCGGCGAGCGACCCGGCCTCGCTGCTTGGCGCGTCAAGTCCGTACCTCCGCCTGCTCGGGACGACGGTGTGCGCGGGGCTGCTCGGGGGCGCCGCCCTCAAGGTGGACGCTGACACCCCGTTCGGCGCCTCAAAGGTGGCGGCGGCGCGATTCTTCGGCGAGCAGATCCTGCCGGCGGCTGAGGGCCTGTCCGGAGCGGTGCACGCCACGAGCGAAGACCTCTTCGCCATCGCCGCCGACGCGTTCTAAGGCGGCCGACCGGTCCCACGCGTCCGGCGCACCTTTCCGGCCGCGACACGCCGTCGGAATGGGGACGCGAAGAAAACTTGAGTCGTCCTGTGTCAAGTTTCGACGGCCTCGGTAATGTGGTCGCATGGCCGTCAACCCGAAGACGTGGACCGTCAAAACCCAGGAGGCGTTCTCCCTCGCCATCGACCAGGCGCGGGCCCTCGCCAACCCCGAACTGACCCCCGACCACGTCCTCGTCGCCATCACCTCCCAGGAGGGCACCGTCGTCACCCCGCTCCTCGCCCGACTCGAGCAGGCGCCGGCGATGGTGCGCGAGCGCGCCCAGGAGGCCGTCGATCGACTCCCCCGGGCCGCCGGCGGAGACGACCCCCGCATGAACCGCGAGCTCACCCAAGCCGTCGACTCCGCCGACCGCGCCCGTGGCGAGCTCCGAGACGACTACCTCTCGGTCGAGCACCTGCTCCTCGCCTTCGCCGACCGCCTCGGAGTCACGAGCGAGGAACTCCTGGGCGCCCTCCGCGAGGTGCGGGGATCCCACCGCATCACCGACCAGAACCCCGAGGACAAATTTGCCGCCCTCGAGAAATACGGCCAAGACCTCACCGCGCGAGCCACCGAGGGTCGGATCGATCCCGTCATCGGCCGCGACGACGAGATCCGCCGCGTCATCCAAGTGCTGAGCCGCCGCACCAAGAACAACCCCGTTCTCATCGGAGAGCCCGGAGTTGGCAAGACCGCCATCGTCGAAGGACTCGCCCGTCGCATCGCCGACGGCGACGTCCCCGAGGGCCTGAAGGGCAAGCGGCTCATCTCCCTCGACGTCGGCTCCATGCTCGCCGGCGCGAAATACCGCGGCGAGTTCGAGGAACGGCTGAAGGCCGTCCTCAAGGAGATCACCGACTCCGCCGGCGAGGTCATCACCTTCGTCGACGAGCTCCACACCATCGTCGGCGCCGGCGGGGCCGAGGGCGCGATGGACGCCGGCAACATGATCAAGCCGATGCTCGCCCGCGGTGAGCTGCACATGATCGGTGCCACCACCCTCGACGAGTACCGCAAATACGTCGAGAAGGACCCCGCCCTCGAGCGGCGCTTCCAGCAGGTCTACGTCGGCGAGCCGACCCTCGAGGACACCATTGGCATCCTCCGCGGACTGAAGGAGCGCTACGAGGTCCACCACGGTGTCCGCATCCAAGACTCCGCGCTCGTCTCAGCCGCCGTGCTCTCCAACCGCTACCTCACCAACCGGTTCCTGCCCGACAAAGCGATCGACCTCGTCGACGAGGCGGCGTCGAAACTTCGCATCGAGATCGACTCGATGCCGACCGAGATCGACATCGTGCAGCGACGCATCCTCCAGCTCGAGATCGAGCAGGTCGCCCTCGAGAAAGAGACCGACACGGCCTCGCAAGAGCGCCTCGACGCGCTCCACGGAGAACTCGCCTCCCTCAATGCCGAGAGCGCCGCCATGCGCCAACGCTGGGACGCCGAGAAGCAGGCCATCGACGCGATCCGGAACCTCAAGGAAGAACTCGAGCAACTCCGCTCCCAACTCGACCGGGAGACCGACCTCAACGTGGCCGCCGAGATCCGCTACGGCCGCGTTCCCGAACTCGAGCGCCGCGTCGACGAGGCCACCGATCACCTCGCCTCACTGCAGAGCGACAGCCGGATGCTGAAGGAGGAAGTCGACGCCGAGGACATCGCGGAGGTCGTCGCCAAGTGGACCGGGGTCCCGATGACCCGCCTCCTCGAGAGCGAGATGGCAAAACTCCTCCACCTCGAGGACTCCCTCCACCAGCGAGTAATCGGTCAGGACGAGGCGGTCACCGTGGTCGCTAACGCCGTGCGGCGCTCACGGGCCGGCATCTCCGACCCCAACCGGCCGATCGGCTCGTTCATGTTCCTCGGCCCAACGGGCGTCGGTAAAACCGAGTTGGCCCGCGCCCTCGCCGAGTTCCTCTTCGACGACGAGCGGGCGATGGTGCGCATCGACATGGGCGAGTACATGGAGAAGCACACCGTGTCGCGCCTCATCGGCGCGCCCCCCGGATACGTCGGCTACGACGAGGGCGGCCAACTCACCGAAGCCGTTCGCCGTCGGCCCTACGCCGTCATCCTCCTCGACGAGACCGAGAAGGCCCACCCCGACGTGTTCAACGTGCTCCTCCAGGTGCTCGACGACGGCCGCCTCACCGACGGCCAGGGGCGCACCGTGGACTTCACCAACTCGGTGCTGATCATGACCTCCAACCTGCCCGGCGAACCGAGCGAGTTCTTCAAGCCTGAGTTCCTCAACCGCGTCGACGACATCATCCGGTTCCGACCCCTCACCGAGGACGACCTTCGGCACATCGTCAACATCCAGGTCGACCGCCTGCGGGCCCGACTCGCCGAGCGTCGCATCACCCTTGAGGTCACCCCCGCCGCCCTCGACCGGATCGCGGCCGAGGGTTACGACCCCGCCTTCGGCGCCCGTCCGCTCAAGCGGGTCATTCAGCGCGAGATCGGTGACCGGATCGCCGTGATGATCCTCGAAGGCACCGCCGTCGAAGGGGCCACCATCACCGTCGACGGAGGCGAGGACGCCCTCGCCATCCGCGCCGCCTGATCAGGAACCGACGAGACGCTCCTTCAGCTCGCGCTTCAGGAACTTCCCGTTCGCGTTCCGCGGCAACTGCTCATCGAGGAACCAGATGTGCGCCGGGATCTTGAACTTCGCAATGTGCTCCGCCAAGAACCCCTGGAGTTCCTCAGCGCTCAGCGTGGCACCCGCCCGGAGATGGATGGCCACACCCACCTCCTCGCCGAGGCGCTCATCGGGCACACCGAACACGGCGGCCTCAGCAACAGACGGATGGTGGTAGATCGCCGCCTCGACCTCAGCTGAATAGACGTTCTCGCCGCCGCGCAGCACCATGTCCTTGGCGCGGTCCACGAGATGAACGAACCCCTCGGCGTCGATCATCGCGATGTCACCGGTGCGGAACCACCCGTCGCGAATCGCCTCGGCGGTCGCCTCCTCGCGATTGAGATATCCCTTGATCACGATCGGACCACGGACACAGAGTTCCCCGGTGACTTCGGGCCCCCACTCGAGGTCGTCACCGTTCTCATCGATGAGCTTCGCGTCGCAGGTCGGCACCACTCGACCACACGAGGTCGGCTTCGACACGTAGACCCGATTGGCGTTCGCCGTGATGATGCCGTGAGTCTCGGTCAGCCCGTAGCCGGTGGAGGGCGCGCCGCTCGACAGGTTGTCGTCGATCTTCTTGACCAAGTCCGGCTGGAGCGCCGCGCCACCGCCACCCATCCCCTGGATCGTCGAGGTGTCTCGGGTCGCCCAGTCGGGGTGCATGAGCAACTCGCGACTCATCGTCGGCACACCGGAGAAGTTCGTGACCCCCTCCCGCTCGATCAGCTCAAGCGCTCGGCCGGCATCCCACTTGTAGGTGAGCACGATCTTGCCGCCGACGAGCGTGCACGGCTGGAGCAGGCAGTTGTTCGCCGTCACATGGAAGAGCGGCGTCGGCGCCATGTACACCGACTGGCCGCCCCCACCACCTACCGGATCAGCCGCCGGAGGGCCGTCGATATCGCCGGCTGCTCGGGCTCGAGCCTCGGCCGCCGCACTGGTCAAGCCCATGAAGGCGAGGTTCATCACGTTGTGCACCGATCCGCGATGCGTGAGCTGCGCCCCCTTCGGGAACCCAGTCGTGCCCGAGGTGTAGAAGATGCAGGCGTCATCGTCGGGGTCGATCTCCACCGCCGGCAGGGCTTCGGGAGCGGAAGCAGGATCCACCACCTGTGACCAGTGGGCCGCATCGTCGGGAAGGTCGCCCTCGGCACGCACGGCGATCACGTGAAGCGGAGAGGTCGCGCGGAGATTGCCGAGAATCGGCGCCACCCGCTCCAGGCGCTCGGCGTCGCAGACGAGCACCTTCGGACGGGAGTCGGAGAGCCCGTACTCCATCTCCTCGGACGTCCACCAGGCGTTCATTCCGACCACTGCGGCCCCGATGGACACCGTGGCCCAATAGGTCGCGACCCACTCCGGATAGTTCCGCATGGCCACCGCCACACGATCACCGCGAGCAACTCCGAGGTCGTTTACGAGATGCGCGGCCAGCGAGCGCACGATCGCGCCCATCTCCGCGTAGGTGTAGCGCTCATCCTCGTAAACGACGTAGTCACGATCGGCGTAGCCGCCCGCCAACTCCCACAGGAACCGCATCGACGGCGGCGCCTGGGTGAACACCCGCATCGGGACGCCCCGCACCTCAACCTCGCTCATCGCGAACTGACCGCCCTCGGCGGTGAACTCATCCCAGGTGGCCAAATAGTGCTCGATCATGAGTGAATCTTGGCCGCCCCACGTGACGAGCGCCACATCCGAACCGGCCCGACCGATCAGCCGGCGAGGTGGAGGCGAACCAGGTCGCGAAGCCGCTCCACCCCGTCACCCTTCGTGGAACTCACCCAGACGATGTCGCCCTGCTCGAGGTGACACCCCTCGGCAAGGTCCCGTCGCCGGGCCGGCCGCTTCGAGGACTTCACCTTGTCGGACTTGGTTGCCACCACCGTGTGAGGTATCTCGTTCTCACGGAGCCACTCGAGCATCTGCACATCGAGCGGCGTCGGGCCGATCGCACCATCGACCAGCACGAACACCATCACCAACGGCTCTCGGTCGAGGAGATAGCCCTCGATCATCTCCGGCCAGTCACGACGCACCCGGTTCGGCACCTTCGCGTAGCCATACCCGGGGAGATCCACCACCGTGCCGCCATCGGCGTGACCGAAGACGTTGATCAACTGCGTGCGACCGGGGGTGTTCGACACCCGAGCCAGCTGCCGCTGGCGGGCGAGGGCGTTGATCAGCGACGACTTCCCCACATTCGACCGGCCGACGAAGGCCACCTCGGGTCCGTCCTCGTCGAGGTCGCGCACCCGGGTGGCCGAGCGCAGGAACCGAAGACGGAGCGGCGGAGAGGCCACGGCTCAGCCCGAGACCAACGTGGCGAGCGCCCACACGGCCGCGACGAGCCCGATGAGCGCGAAGGAGATGCTGCGAGCGAGGGGCGGCTTGCTCGGAGGCTGATCCGGCCCCTCCACCCTTGGCGGACGAACGAGAGCGAGACCGTGGCCGACGAACAGAGCTCCGCCAAGGGCGAGCATCAACCAGGCGAGAAGATCCTCTCCGAGGAACATGCGACCATCTTGGCAAGCCACACTGTGCCCATGGGGTTCCACCACATCGCCCTCGCCACCCGCGACACCGAGGCCACGCATCGCTTCTACACCGAGGTGATGGGGTTCGACCTCGTGAAGGTCGTCGCGTCCCCCACGCCGAATGAGGGTGACGGCT
The DNA here is from genome assembly GCA_030828465.1 of Acidimicrobiales bacterium. Lineage (GTDB taxonomy): Bacteria > Actinomycetota > Acidimicrobiia > Acidimicrobiales > Ilumatobacteraceae > Casp-actino5. The sequence continues at coordinate 16,007 of JAURCL010000019.1, forward strand.
GGTCGAAGCACTTCTTCTACGACACCGGCGGCAACGGCATGATCGCCTTTTGGGAGATCCACGATGCCGAAATCGGCGACGACTTCCCCACCGACATCAACGCCGCGGCCGGACTCCCGTGGTGGGTCAATCATGTTGCCTTCGACGCGCCCACCCGTGAGGTACTCGACGAACGTCGGGCGCGCTGGACCGACCACGGTCACACCGTGATCGAGGTCGACCACGAGTTCTGCACCTCGATCTACATCCGCGACCCGTCGGCCAACCTCGTCGAGTTCTGCCTGACCACCCGAGACTTCACCGAGGAGGAGCGGCGCCACGCGCACGAGTTGCTCCGCGACCCGTCTCCGGTGTTCGAAACCGAGAAGGGCGTCGTCGTCCACCCGCCGACGGGCCCGGCGTGAGCGCGCCCACCATCCCCGACATCCCCCATCTCCTCGAGGCGTCGCGGGCCACCATCGTCGCCGATGGGGTTCGACTGAGTGCCAACGAAGCGCTCCAAGCCGCCGAGGGCTTCGGCGCGGATCTACTCGACCAGGGCGTCCAGCGTGGTGACCGTGTCGCCCTACAACTTCCCAATGGCCTCGAGGCCGTCATCAGCCTGCTCGGCGCGTCCTGCGTCGGCATCTGCTCCGTGGCGGTGAATACCCGCTACTCCGAAGCCGAGGCGGAGGACCTCATCCACCGCTCGGGAGCACGCCGGGTGCAACCGCCCACGCGATCCGCGCCGGTTGGAGCCACGGCCGGTTCCCGCGGGGACACCGACCTAGCCGATACGCCCTTCGTGGTGTTCACCACCTCGGGCACGACAAGCAAACCAAAGATGGTGTTGCACCATCAGCGGAGCATCGTCGATCACGCCCGCGAGGTTGTCGGTCGGTTCGGTCTCACCTCCGAGGACGTGGTGCTCATCGCCCTGCCGATGTGCGGCACCTTCGGACTCACCTCGCTGATGGGAGCCCTCGCCGCCGACGCGACCGTCATCGTCGAGCCCTTCGACGCTGAGGCGACCGCGGCCACCATCGAGCGCGAGCGGGTCACCTGCATGAACGGCAGCGACGACATGTTCCACCGTCTCCTCGAGACGGGTCGCGACCTGTCGAGCGTGCGTCTCGGCGGCTACGCCCGCTTCAACTCGAGTCTCACCGACCTCGTCGAGCGCGGTGACCGCGCGGGCATGACACTCACCGGTCTCTACGGAATGAGCGAGGTGCAAGCGCTGTTCTCACTCCGCGACCCCGCCGGCCCGGCCTCCGAGCGCTGCCGGCCGGGCGGCACGCTCACCTCGCCTGACGCGGCCTACCGGATCGTCGACGGGGAGCTGCAGGTGCGCGGACCAAGTCTCTTCGCCGGTTACCTCGCCGAAGGGGGCGACGCAATCGACGAGGAACTGACCGGTCGGCACCTCGACGACGGGTGGTTCCGCACCGGCGACCTCGCCTCAGCCGACGACGACCGCACCTTCCACTACGAGTCACGCCTCGGTGATGTGCTCCGCCTCGGCGGATTTCTCGTGGCGCCCGAGGAGATCATCGAGGTGATCACCTCGCTTCCCGGCATCCGCGAGGCGCAGGTGGTGGCCGTGGAACGCCCCGGCGGCACCCGACCGGTCGCCTTCGTCATCACCGAGGACGGAACCGACGCCGACTCGGACTCCGCCATCGCCGCCTGTCGTGAGCGACTGGCCCGCTTCAAGGTCCCGGTCGCGGTGATCACCGTGCCGGCCTTCCCCATCACCGATGGCCCGAACGGAGTGAAGATCCGGCTGACGGAACTCCGCGACCTCGCCGCCGCGGCGCTGGCCGACGACTGATCCTGCTCAGCCCGAGGTGGACCGCGAAAACTTGCGGGTCGCGAGCGCGGAGAACACCGCGATGAGCCCCACCGACCAGGCGAGAGACCACCACGCGTCGTTGCCGACCGGATTGCCGTTGTAGAGGGCGCGTGCCGCGTCGGTGACCAGGGTGAACGGATTCGCGTCAGCAACCGTGCGAAGCCACCCCGGCATCGTCGACGGGTCGACGAAGGCCGAGGACACGAACGTCAACGGGAACATCCAGATGAACCCCGCCGAGTTCGCCGCCTCGACCGAGGTGACACTCAAGCCGATGATGGCCTGCACCCAACTCAAGGCGTAACTGAAGAGCACCAGCAGCACCGTCGCGACCACCGCGTTCCACGCCCCTCCGGTGAAGCGGAAGCCGATGGCCAAGGCCACTGCGATCATCACCGCGAAGGTGAAGAGGTTGCGCACGAGGTCCGAGACGGTGCGCCCGATGATCACCGCCGAACGACTCATCGGCAGAGAGCGCAGTCGATCGACGAGGCCCTTCTGCAGGTCATCGGCGAGGCCGATACCCGTGAAGGCCGAGCCGAACACGAGTGTCTGGGCGAAGATGCCCGGCATCAGGAACTGGTCGTAGTCATCGAATCCGGGAATGACGATCGATCCGCCGAACACGTAGACGAAGAGCACGAGGAACATGATCGGCTGGATCGCCGCGAAAATCAGCAGCTCGATGTTGCGAGGGATGATCCGCAGATGCCGTTCGGCCTCCACCCAGGAGTCTCGGAGCATCCACAACACACGGCGGGTCATGACTCCTCCTCCGAACTTGCGGTGTGGCCGGTGAGCGCCAGGAACACGTCGTCGAGCGAGGGCTTTCGCACCTCCACATCAAGCACGTCGACCCCGACATCGTCGAGCGCTCGGATCACCCCCGGAACCACCCCGTCGCCCGCGATGATCGGCGCGGAGAAGGCGACATCATCCGGTGACACGTCAACCGGACCAGTGCACAGCGGCGTGAGCGCTCCGAGGGCGCGGTCGCGATTCTCCGGTCGGGCAATTCGAACGCTGAGCAACGCCCCACCGATCCGAGCCTTGAGTTGCTCGGGGGTGCCCTCAGCGATCACCCGACCGTGATCGATAACCACAATCTGCTCAGCAAGCCGGTCGGCCTCCTCGAGGTATTGGGTGGTCAGCAACACCGTCGTGCCATCGGCGGCCAACTCGGCGATCACGTCCCACATGCCGAGGCGGCTGCGCGGATCGAGACCGGTGGTCGGCTCGTCGAGGAAGAGCACCGACGGCTCGGCAATCAGGCTCATCGCGATATCGAGGCGCCGACGCATGCCTCCGGAGAACCCCTTCACCACCCGGTCGGCGGCATCGGCGAGGTCGAAACGCTCGAGTAGGTCGCTCGCGCGCTGGCGCACCTGGGACCGTGGCAGATGGAAGAGACGCCCGACGTAGTCGAGGTTCTCGCGGGCCGTGAGCCGCTCCTCGACAGCGGCGTACTGGCCGGTCAGACCGATGCGACGGCGGACCGCGTGCGGATCGGCGACAACATCGATGCCGTCGATGCGCGCTTCACCCGCATCCGGAGTGAGCAGCGTGGTGAGCACCCTCACCGAGGTGGTCTTGCCCGCGCCGTTCGGGCCGAGCAGGCCATAGACAGCGCCGGTGGGGACGGAGAGGTTGACCCCATCGAGGGCGAGCGTCTCACCGAAGCGCTTCACCACACCGCGCATCTCGACGGCGGGAGTCGTTGGCATGGGGTCTGTCTACCGGCGAGAACACCGGGACTGACGTAGGGAGACGGCCGTCACAGAATGACGACGGTCAGACCCCTCGGGCCGCGTTGTCGAAGCGCGTGTACTGGCCGAGGAAGACCAGCCGCTTCGTGCCGATCGGACCCGAACGGTGCTTGGCCACGATCACCTCAGCGGATCCCTTGTCTTGGGAGTCCGGGTGGTACACCTCGTCGCGATACAGGAACATGACGACATCGGCGTCCTGCTCGAGCGACCCCGACTCGCGGAGGTCAGCGAGCATCGGACGCTTGTCGGAACGCTCCTCCAGGCGTCGGCTCAACTGGCTGAGCGCCACGATCGGCACCTCGAGTTCACGGGCGAGAATCTTCAAGTTCCTCGAGATCTCCGAGACCTCAAGCTGACGGTTCTCGACATATCCGCCACTCGTCATGAGCTGGAGATAGTCGATGACGATGAGTGACAGACCACCCGCCTTCGCCTTGAGCCTGCGCGCCTTGGCCCTGATCTCCATCACGGTGACCCGCGGGTTGTCATCGAGGTAGAGGGGCACTTCGAGGCGGCCGATCGCCTTGCCGATTCGGGTCCATTCGGCCTCGAGCAACTTGCCGGTGCGCAACTTCGAGGAGTCGACACGGGCCTCACTGGAGAGCACGCGCTGGGCGAGCTCTTGATGCCCCATCTCGAGCGAGAAGACCATGACCGGTTTGTCGGACGACTGCGCGACATGGGTGGCGATGTTCAGCCCAAAGGCCGTCTTGCCCATGGCGGGTCGCGCGCCGACGATGTAGAGCGCGCTCGGTTGCAACCCGGAGAGGATGTCGTCGAGATCGGTGAAGCCGGTCGGCACACCGGTGACGGTGTCACCCCGCTCGTAGGCGTTCTGGATGTACTCCATCACCTCGTCGAAGAGGTCCTCAAGGGGACGGGTGGTGTCGGTGACCCGATCCTCGGCGACCTGGAACACCCGGGTCTCCGCCTCGTCGAGCGCCTTCGTCACATCGTCGGGTTCGCTGTAGGCGATCTCGGCGATGTCACCGGCAACATGGATGAGCCGACGGAGCATCGCCGTGTCCTGCACGATCCGCGCGTAGTGACCGACGCTCGAGATCGCCGGCGTCGTGTTCTGGAGGTCGACGAGACCCTCGATGCCACCGATCTCATCGAGAAGACCGTGACGGCGGAGCTCATCGGCGACGGTGACCGTGTCGGCCGGATTGCCGGCCGAGAACAGCGCGCGGATCGCGTCGTAGATGTGCTGGTGGGCGGGACGGTAAAAGTCCTCCGACTTGAGTCCCTGCTCGGAGACCGAGGCCATGGCCTCCGGTGCAAGCAAGAGGGCGCCGAGCACCGACTCCTCCGCCTGCAGGTTGTGCGGGGGCACCCGACCGGCGGAACCCCTCGGGCGGTTGTCCACACGGCGACCCCCGGGCCGAGATGAACGACGGATGGGAATGGGTGAATCCCCGGTGAAGTCGTCGTCGTCGATCGGGGGGAAGGGTGATTCGTCAGACATCAGAACGACACTCTCCCAGCCGAAGCCTGTGGGAAGGAAGGGGAAAAACCCTGTGGATTACCCTGTGGACAACCGGATCGGAACGCGATCGTCCGATAACGGTCGGCGCCACCGACGGTGACGCCGACCGGAGGACACATCAGGCGGGAGAGACCTCGATGGTGACCGGGAAGGACACCTCGGGGTGCAGTACCGCGCGGATGACGTGCTGACCGACCGTCTTGATCTGCTCGTCGATCTCGAGTTGCTTCCGATCGATCTCGACCGAGGTCTGCTCAGAGATGGCGGTCGCGATGTCGGCAGCGGTGATCGAACCGAAGAGCTTGCCCTCGGCGCCCGCCTTCGCCGTGAGAGCGATCACCTTCGGAACCAGGGTGGAGGCAACGGTCTGCGCCGCCTCGCGATCGCTCGCGTCGCGGAGGTCGCGAGCCTTGCGCATCTTGGCCGCCTGCTCGACGGCGCCATCGGTCGCCACGATCGCCTTGCCCTGCGGCAACAGGTAGTTGCGGGCGTAGCCGTCGGCGACGTCAATGATGTCACCGCGCTTGCCCACTCCCTGCATGTCGGAACGGAGGATGAGCTTCACCGTCAGACCTCCTCCGACTCGGCGCCGACCGCAGCGACCTCGACCTGGTCGTCGGCCATCACGTCATCGTTCTCGAGATTGGTCTCCTCGACCGGAGCGGTCGAGGTGTCACGGGCATCAACGTCAGCTGGACGACCGCGACGATCACCGTCGCGGCCCCGTCCCTGACGGCCAGCCGACGCGACCCGGCGGGCGTACGGGAGGAGGCCCATCTCGCGAGCGATCTTGATGGCGTTGGCCACCTCGCGCTGCTGCTGGACATCGTTACCGCTGAGATGCTTCCCACGGATCTTGCCCCGATCACTCATGAAACGAGTGAGCAGGTCGACGTCCTTGTAGTCGACGTACTCAACCTTCTCGATGACGAGCGGGCTGGTCTTCTTCTTGAACTTGCGGGGGTTCGCGTCGCGGTTGCGTGCGCCGCGCTGGGGCTTCTTTGCCATGTCGGATTCTCCTGATCGATTCGAATGTGGGCGCCTGTCGGGCAGGCGTCAGAACGGTTCCTCGTCGCCGTAGACGGGGTCGGCGCTGCGGCCGCCACCGGAGGACCCTCCGGACGATCCGCCCGACCCGCCGCCGAAGTCGCCGGAGCGCTCGGTGCGCTCCACCTGGGCGGTCGCCCAACGCAGACTCGGACCGACCTCGTCGGCGATGACCTCGACGACGGAGCGCTTCTCTCCATCGTTGGTCTCCCAGCTGCGCTGCTCGAGACGACCCGAGACGATGCAGCGGCTTCCCTTGGTGAGGGTGGCGGCGACGTTCTCGCCGAGATCACCCCAGCAGACGATGTTGAAGAAGGAGACCTGCTCCTGCCACTCGCCGTTGACCTGATAGCGGCGGTTGACCGCGAGACCAAAGCTCGCGACCCCACGACCGCCGGTGGTGAACCGGAGTTCGGGATCGCGGGTGAGGTTCCCCGTGAGGGTGATGCTGTTCGATGCCATATTCGGCTCCCTTCGTGGTGCCGCCTCAGGCGGCGGCCGTCATACCGCGGCGCTCGGCCTCGGACTCGGGCAGACGGATCAACTTGTGGCGGACGATGTCGTCAGCGAGACGGAGCGAACGCTCGAGTTCATCAAGGGAGCCGGCCGGAGCGAGGCACTCGATGACGAAGTAGTACCCGGTCTCCTTCTTATGGATCGGGTAGGCGAAGGGGCGCTTGCCCCACCAGTCGGGCTTGCCGTGGACCGAGCCACCGGCGGCACCGATCGCCTCGGTCGCGGTCTTGACCCACGACTGGGCGACGGGTTCGTCGACATCGGTGTCGACGATCACCATGAGTTCATAGGCACGCATCATCTGCTGCGTTGCTCCCTTCGGACGAGGCCGCCTCGCGGAGGCCGTGGCCCCGGCGCCTTTGCGGACGGGGCAGGGTGGATATGTCGACGGCAGGGTAGCCCCGACGAAACCGATTCGCTCATGGCCGACATCCTCGGGGCGGGGTGTGACAGTCGGCGCGCTGCCGCGGCAGTCCTCAGCCTGAGCAGGCCCGATCGGTGACCCGGAGGCTCGAACCCTCACCGATGGACAGGGCGGCGAGCCCCCCCAACGGCGCCTCAACCGCCCATCGGTAACCGCTGGCCGTCGGATACCGCTCGCACTCGGGCGTCGTGCACGGGGTCATGTCGTGCGACCCGACAAACCGGCCGACGGCGTCGAAGTACGCGATCGAGAGCGGGATAACGGTGTTCTTCATCCAAAACTGACCGCTCACCGGAGTCTCCTGAACGAACACCATCGCGTCAGCCACTCCGAAACCGGTGGCCTCCATCATCCCCTTGGCCCGAAGCTCGGGGGTGTCAGCGATCCACATGCAGCTCTCCTGGGTCGACCCGTCAATCCCGATCACCTCGACGGTCGCCGACTCGAAGCCAGTCGGCGTGACGCCCGTGACCGAGATCGACGCGCCATCAGCGTTCTCCGCGGTGGTGCAACCAAGAACGACGGCCGCGATGACGCCGAGCAGTCCGAGCCGCCCCGTCATCGAAGCGGCACCACCCTCACAGTGGCAAGACGCGGAGGAGATGATGCCAGCGGCACTCGGTGCAGGCCTCCACCACATAGGCGCGCAGGTCGCGCCCAGTCGCCGACAACTGCCGGAGCTCCCGCGCGGTCGACACGCACCTCCCATGAGCCGGCAGTCGATGGCCGAACACATAGGTCACCAGCCTGAGCCGCGCCTCCTCGCAGATCGGACAGTCGGTCTCGGTCTCCGTTCCGACATTGCGGGCCGCCCTGATCAACTCGGGGTGCGCGTCACACACCTCGTCGCGACGGAGTCGGCCGAGACGCACCTGGTTGACCAACATCCGGCGGGCCAGACGGTGGTCGACGATGCCTCCGCGATCGGGTGACCCGCGAAGCGCTCCCACCGAGAACGACATGGGCGCAGGGTAACCGACGGCGGTCAGTCGGAGCCGAGGGAGCAGGTCAATCAGCCGGTCAGGTGCCGATGCCCTCGCGGGCGATGATGTCGGCCGGGCGCGGACGGCCGAACAGGTATCCCTGACCCCGATCGCACTTCAACTCGCGGAGTCGCGACAACTGCAGCGGCGACTCGACACCCTCGGCCACGACCGTCACACCGAGCGACCGACCGAGCTGCACCACGGCCTCCACGATCGTCGAGTCGTCATCGTCGATGCCGAGACCGGCAACGAACGACCGGTCGATTTTGATCGCCTCCACCGGGAACCGCTTCAGATAGGTCAACGACGAGTACCCCGTGCCGAAGTCGTCCACCGCGATATGGACGCCGAGTTGCTCGACCTCACGGAGCGCGGTCGTGGCTGCCCGGGCATCGGTGAGCAAGGCCGTCTCGGTGATCTCGAACCAGAGCGAATCGGCATCGACGCCGGAGTCCTCGAGCGCCTCCGCCACACGAGCCGGGAACGTCGGGTCGACCAGTTGCCGACTCCCGACATTCACCGAAATCGAACCAGAGGCGAAGTCAAGGCCGTCCGCCCGCCAGCGCGCCAACTGGGCAAGTGAGTCGCGCAGCATCGCGGCACCGAGATCGACCAACAGACCGGAGTCCTCCGCGAAGGCGAGGAAGTGCGCCGGAGTGAGCAGTCCACGGTCGGGGTGGAGCCACCGCGCGAGCACCTCGAAGCCCGTGGTTCGACCCGAGGCGAGATCGACGATCGGCTGGAAGTAGGGGACGATCTCGCCGCGCTCGATCCCACGACGCAGTTCGCCCGCCGTGCGGAGATCAGCCACCTTCGACTCGTGTCCACCGGCCTCGAAGGCCTCGACACAGTCGCGGCCCCGAGCCTTGGCCCGATACATCGCCGCATCGGCATCGCGGAGCATCTCCCCCGGTGTCATGCCGGCGTCGTGGTTGGTCGAATAGCCGACACTCGCTGTTACGAAGAGTTCGTTATCCCCGATGGTGATCGGCGGATGCACGGCCGCGCGGAGGCGCTCGGCGGCCACCGCCGCGTCAACGGCTCGACCCCGACCGTCGAGCACCACCACGAACTCATCACCACCGAAACGGGCGAGCACATCTCCCTCGCGCACCGCGGTCTGCAGACGCTGAGCCACCTCCTGCAGAAGTTCGTCACCCACCACATGGCCGAGGCTGTCGTTGACCACCTTGAAGTGATCGAGGTCAATGAACAGGATCCCAACCGCCGACGGCTGAGCGCCGGCGAGGCGCTGCTCGAGGATGCTCATCAGATAGGCCCGGTTCGGAAGGCGAGTCAGCTCATCGTGTCGCGCCGCATGCTGGAGTTGCTCGGCGGTGCGGCGCTGCTCGGTGACGTCCTCGATGTGGTTGATGGCGAGCAGCACCCCGTCGTCCTCAGAGACTGACACGCGGGTGCGGGCCCACACCCACGAGTTGTCGCGACGACGGAATCGCTGATCGAGTCGATACGAATCGACCAGGCCGAGCTCGAGGCGAGCGCGATGCGGCTGCGCCTGACGGACGTCATCGGGGTGGGTGAACTCGCGCAGCGTCCTACCGACGAGATCGCCGGCCGATCGATCGAGCATGTCGGCGAGCGACTGGTTGGCGTCAACGATACGACCGTCATCGAGGCGCACGAGCGCCATGCCCGTCGGCGCCGACTGGAAGGCCTGCTGGAATCGGTGGCGGGCCTGATCCAACGCCTCGCGCTCCTCAAGGCCACGGGCCCGATCACTCCAGCGGAGCAGCAGGGTGTCATCAGCACCGGGGTGCACGGTGATCGACACCTCGACATGCGAGCCGTCGGGGCGCTCCACCCGCGCCTCGAGGGGGACGTGCTCACCCTCGGCGTCCTCCGGCGGCGCGATGTCCATCGCCAGCCAGTCGGCCAGAACGCCCTGGTCGGCGTCGACCAGCACGGTGTCGGCATCGACGCCGACGAGGTCGTCAACCTCGCGCCCGAGCAGCGCGCAGGCCGCTCGATTCGCTACCCGGATGCGTCCGGTGCCATCCACCTCCATGAGCGCTTCCGGAAGGGTGTCGAGGAGATGCCTCGCCGGATCGCCGCTCCGCCCGGCCAGTTCTCGGTGCACGGACCACCACCCGAGCGCGAGGACCACCAGCACCGCTGCGACCGCAATGGCGATGCCGACCGCCACCTCGTCGGCCAGGACGAGAGCGAGCGCGCTCGACGGACTCGACGCCATCACGGTCAACATCACCCGACCCAGAGCAGGCCACTCATGCCGACTGCCCGGCGAACCAGGAGTCGAGTCGAGCCCTGATCTCGGTGTCTCCGACGAGTCCCTCCTCCAACCGGATCTCGAGCAGATGGTCGAGGGCGCGCCCAACGATCGGACCCGGAGGGACACCGAGATGCGCCATCACCTGACCGCCGTCGAGTTCGGGGCGGAGCGCCGCGAGTTCCTCCTCGGCGGCCAACTCAGTGATTCGCTCCTCAAGTTCGTCCATGCGCCGGGAGAGCGTGCGCGCCTTCTTCTCGTTTCGGGTGGTGCAGTCGCAACGCGTCAACACGTTCAACTCGTTCAACAGGTCACCGGCATCGCGCACGTAACGCCGCACCGCCGAATCGCTCCATCCGAGTCGATAGGTGTGGAACCTGAGGTGCAGCGCCACGAGTTCGACCACCGCGGCGACATCGTCGTTGGAATAGCGCAACTCGGTCATGCGCTTCTTCGTCATCCGAGCGCCGACTGCGTCGTGATGATGAAAGGTCGTGCCTTTCCCCTCGGCGTAACCGCGGGTCCTCGGTTTGCCGATGTCGTGGAAGAGCGCCGCGAGTCGCACGATCCGGAAGTCGAACTCGGGCCGGTCGTCGGGCTGCTCGGCCGGCGGGCGGACGTTCTCGATCACCGCGAAGGTGTGGGTCAACACATCCTTGTGACGGTGGATCGGATCGTGCTCGAGGCGCATCGCCGGCAACTCGGGAAGGAATTGGTCGGCCAGACCGGTCTCCACGAGGAACCACAGACCGGCCGTCGGATGGTCGAGGGTGATCAACTTGTCGAACTCGTCTCGGATCCGCTCGGCGGAGACGATCTCCAGCCTCGGTGCCATCTCGTGAACCGCCGCGACCAACTCGTCGGTCGGCTGCAGGTCGAGGCCGGCGAGGAACCGCGCCGCGCGCAGCATCCGGAGGGGATCGTCGCTGAAGCTCACCTCGGGGCCGAGCGGAGTGCGCAGCACCCCAGTCATTAGGTCGCGGGCGCCGTCAAAGGGATCGACCAGGGTCGGCGTCCCGTCAGCGGTGACCTCGAGCGCCATCGCGTTCACGGTGAAGTCGCGCCGAGACAGGTCGGTCTCGACGTCGTCGGCGAACACGACGTGGGGCTTGCGGGAATCGTCGGTGTACGACTCCGCTCGGAAGGTAGTGATCTCGTAGATCCGGTCGCCCGAGCGAGCCCCAACGGTCCCGAACTTCTCACCTTGGTTCCACACCGCGTCGGCCCATCCGTTCACGCACGCCTTGACGGCATCCGGTCGGGCATCGGTGGTCAGATCAATGTCGAAATCAGGCGCCGTCGGATCGACCCGACCCACTAAGAGATCGCGCACCGAACCACCGACGACGTACAGACGATGGCCGGCCCCGCGGAACCGGGCCGCGAGGGGGGCCAGCTCGTCGAGCACGGCGGCGAAGCGATCGGGAACCATCTCGGTCCGAGGCTACTTGCGCCCCCACCGCACCCGGGGTGAGCGGCCGAGCGGCCGCGAGGCATCCGTCGAACTACCGTCGACCCCGGTGGACACCTCCGATCGACTGCTCGTGGCCGACGTCCCGGCACGCGACGCACAACCGGAGCGCCTCGTCAGAGCACGCACCGAGCGGGCCGCCCTCGTCGACTGGCCGTTCGATCCATCGGTGGCAATGCTCCAGCCCATCGACCACACCCAGCGGATACGCCCGGCCGACATCGAGGAGCTCGTGGAACGAGCGGCACTGGAAGGTCGCCGCGCCGTGCGCACCTCGGCGCTGTTCCCGGGCTCGGCGGCGCCCGCGCTTGATCTCGGGTTCACGCCCATCGACGAGTTGGTGCTTCTGCGACGCTCACTCGACAACGCGGCGATCGAGCAACTCGGCGACACCTCAAGGACGACGCGACCGCTCACCCGCCGTCGACTCGATGAGGCAGCGCGGCTCGATGTCGCGTCCTTCGGACCGCTGTGGGGCCACGACCGATCGACCCTGTCGGCTACCCGGGCCGCGACCGCGTCCTCGCGCACCCGTGGGATCACCGCCGACCGTCGATTGATCGCCTTCTCGATCTCCGGTCGGACCGGTCGAAGCGGATACCTGCAACGACTCGCGGTCGACCCGGCACGTCGCCGATGCGGACTCGGACACCTGCTCGCCCTCGACGCCATGCGATGGATGACACGACTCCGCTGCATCGACGTCTGGGTGAACACCTCGGTGAGCAACACCGCCGCGCTCCACCTCTACGAGGGCCTTGGATTCGAACGGCGAGTGGAGCGCCTCATTGTCGCTGAACTCGACCTCACGGAAGAACGGGGCTCGAAGTGATCGCCGCGAGCCTCCTCCGCGCGACCGTCGTGACGGTCCTCGCCGCGACGTTGGCGCTCTCCCCGAACTTCGATTCGGACAGCCGTCGAGTCTCCGCGGAGGATGAGTCGACCGTCGAGCTCGTCCTCCAAGACCTCGATTTCATCGTCGAAGACGCTCTTCGTCTCGAGTTCGTGGTGGTCGGCGACGCCCCAGACGTCGCGCCACCCACCACGTCGACCACGACCACAACGACCACCGTCCCGCCGGTCGAGGATGACGCAGCCGATGCCGGCTCGTCGGTCACGACAACGCCCTCGCCCTCCACCA
>JAURCL010000001.1 GCA_030828465.1 Acidimicrobiales bacterium
ATGACGCGCCCCCGAGGAACTCCGAGGCGATTGCTGCTACCTCGTCGGGGTGGCTGAATGGCCCAAAGTGGGTCTGACGCTCGAGACGTCGGAACTGCGCCTGAGGGAGTCGGTCGGCGACCGGACCGGCAAAAGAGGGCGGCTGGCCCTCCTCATCGGCGCCGGCGAGCACGAGGCAGGTGAGCTCGATGGCATCGAGTCGCGACCAGACGTCGAGGGCGTGCGCTCCGACGAACGTGTCACCTTCGAAGTCGGGGCGGCAACTCAACTCGACTCCGTCGGCGATCGCCCGGGTGCCGAACTCGACGTAGGCGCGCAGGGTCGACGGCGTCATGAGCGACAGCGGTGGCTTCGAGCCGTAGTTGTCGATCGCCGTCTGCCGATCAGGGAACGTCGCTCGCCGGCGTCGCGCGCCGATCACGAGTGGTATCGACTCGGGGTCGAGTCCGGGTGCCGGTGGGGGCGTGATCGGCTCAAAGAGCACCGCCGAGGCAATAAGGGCAGGTTCGCGTTCGGACACCATCAACGCCGCCGCCGCGCCCATCGAGTGACCGAAGACCCTGACCGGGTCATCGGGACTGACATGACGGCAGACCCGCCGCAGGTCATCGGCGAAGTCCCTCCAGTTCTGTAGACGCGTGTTCGGCTCCGATGAGGATCCATGCCCCCGATAATCGAGGCCGACCACGTGGAACCGCTCGCGCAGCACGTCGATCAGGTCGACGTAGCAGCGCGCGTGGAAACCGGTGGCATGCGAGACGACCAGAGTGTCTCCCGAACCCCCGAAGTCGTACACGGCCAAGGAGACGCCGTCGGACCCCTCGAGGACCGAGGTGCTCACAGCCTGGACGCTCACGGGAGGATGCGGCTGGTCAGGAGAGCGCTCGGACGAAGAGGGCGGTCTCGTCGCCCATATGGGCGGGGACCGTGTAGCCCTCGCGATCGGTGATCTGACCCCAGTTGTCGCGGACCTCCTCGGGGCTGAGCGACGACGAGGTGTAGCCGTCGCACTCGCCGATGAAGACCTCGGCGACGCGACCGCCTCCGACCGAGAAGAGACGACCTGTGGCCTCGCAGCTCTCATGGGCGAGGTAAGTGACGATCGGGGAGACGCACTCGGGCTGCAGTTTCTGGCCGAGGTCTCCGAGGAGGTCCTCGGTCATACGGGTGAGGGCGATCGGCGCGATCGCGTTGGCGCGGATGTTGTTGCGCGCACCCTCCACGGCGAGCACCCTCGTGAATCCGACGAGACCCATCTTGGCGGCCCCGTAGTTGGCCTGACCGAAGTTGCCGAACACGCCGGCACCCGACGAGGTCGACACGATGCGCCCGTAGCCCTTGTCACGCATGATCTTGAAGGCCGGTTGGGTGAGGTTCAGCGCACCGCGTAAATGGACCTCGAGCACGGCGTCGTACATGGCTGGGTCCATGTTGTGGAAGGCCTTGTCGCGCAGAATGCCGGCGTTGTTGATGACGATGTCGACGGTGCCGAAGGCCTCGACCGCCGTCGCGACGATGGCGGCGCCTCCCTCGGGGGTGGAGACCGAGTTGGTGTCGGCGACCGCCTCGCCACCGAGGGCCGTGATCTCATCGACAACGCGTTCGGCGGCCCCTTTGTCGGAGCCGGTTCCGTCGACGGCGCCGCCGAGGTCATTGACGACCACCAATGCGCCTCTGGAGGCGAGCAGGAGGGCGTGCTGGCGCCCGAGGCCCCCGCCAGCCCCAGAGATAATCGCAACCCTGCCGTCGAACCCGAGTTCTGCTGTCATAGGTCAGACGTTAGCGAGCGGGTGCGCCGGGGCCCCGTGCCGCTCCCCCCGACTCGAGCAAGTGATGGCGTTCGCCGAGCACCACCGAGACCGGTGGCCCCTCAAGGTGATCCACCGTGGAGCCCTCCTCAGTGATCGTGATCCGGAGCCGAGCGCCCCGGTGTCGGATCGAGAAGCAGAGCGAGGTCCAGCCCGGCAGAGGCTTCGGAGCGATATGCACCCGGTCACTTTCGGTTCGCACCCCAGCGAGGCCGTTCACCACCGCCGCCCACACGCCACCAGCGTTGGCCACATGTACTCCGTCGGCGCTGTTCCCGTGGGAGTCGACCAGGTCGAGAGTGAGCGATTCCTCGAAGTACCGGTGAGCGAGCTCGGGATGACCGACGGTGGCCGCCATGATCGACTGCACGCAGGCCGACAGGGATGAGTCGCCGGTGGTGATCGGGTCGTAGTAGTCGAAGTTGCGCCGCTTGGTGTCGAGGTCGAAGTGCTCCGCCCGCAGGAACATGGCGAGCACAACATCGGCCTGCTTGAGCACCTGGTGGCGGTAGATCACGAGCGGGTGGAAGTGAAGAAGGAGCGGATATCGATCCGGCGGGGTCCCCTCGAAGTCCCAGGGTTCGAGATCGAGGAACGCTTCGTCCTGGGGGTGGATGCCGAGGTGCTCATCGAACGGTAGGTACATCTCGTCGGCGGCGCGATCCCACGTGTCCTCCTCGCCCTCGACGAGAGATGTCGCGCGGATGAGGCGTTCGATTGCCTCTCCTCCCCGGCCTCGGAGTTCCCGCACCACCCGAGCGGCGAACCGCAGATTGAACCGGGCCATGACGTTCGTGAAGAGGTTGTCGTTGACCACGGTGGTGTACTCATCGGGGCCCGTGACGCGGTGGATGTGGAAGCGTCCTGCCGCGCCGGAGCGTTCAGCCGGGGCGTAGAACCCGAGGTCCTCCCAGAGGCGCGCGGTCTCAACGAGGATCTCCGCTCCCTCGTCGTGCAGGAACTCGGTGTCGTCGGTCGACTCGATGTAGCGCTCGAGGGCGTAGGCCACGGCGGCGTTGATGTGGTACTGGGCGGTGCCCGCCGCGTAGTAAGCGGACCCCTCCTCGCCGTTGATCGTTCGCCATGGATAAAGGGCGCCCCGCTGGCTCAACTCAGTGGCGCGGCGGCGGGCTGCATCGAGCAGACCATGCCGGAAGCGGAGCAGGCGTCGTGCAGCCTCTGGATCGGTATTGGCGAGGAAGGGCACCACGTAGACCTCGGTGTCCCAGAAGTAGTGCCCCTCGTACCCGGCAGCCGAGACCCCCTTCGCCGCGATGCCTGCCTCGTTGGTGGCCGCGCTGGCCTGCGCCAACTGGAACAGGTTCCACCTCACCGCCTGCTGTGTGGACGGTTCCCCGCCGATCCGTATGTCGCTTCGTGACCAGAAGTCATCGAACCAGCCACGTTGCTCGGCCTCCAGCGCATTACGGCCGGCGGAAGCCGCGCGTTCGAGTGTCCGTACGCACCGGTCAGCCAGTTCCTCGCAGGGAACACCCGTCGAGGTGTGGTATGCGACGAACTTGTTGATGCGAATGGTCTCGCCGACATCGAGAGTGGTCGCCATGACCGTCTTGGCGTGATCGGGGCGAAGGTCGACGCTCGTCTCGGGATCGTCGCCGTCGGACTCGATGAGATGGCGGTAGGCGCTGGCGATCGTCATGCCACTCTCCGCGCAGCGATGTCCGAGCACCGCGCCATCGCCCTCGGGGACATCGAGATGGCGCGCGACGCGGCTGAGCAGCACTCGACGATCGAAGCGGCGAGCCTGTCTCGGGTCCGCTCCCGCTCCGAGAGCAGCCGACTGCACGTGATACTCATCCTCGCCGTCCTGACGATTGAGTAACTGGGATGACACGACGATCGGCGCCGTGCCGTCGAGCATCGTGACCTCGAGACTCAGCACTGCGAGATGGCGATGCACCATGCTCACCATCGTCGACGACCTCACCCTGATCCGCTTGCCGGCCGGGGTGCGCCAGACGAGATCGCGCTCCACGATGCCGGTCCGGAAGTCGACCGACCGCTCGTAGTGCTCGAGATCCGCGGAACCGAGGCGAAGTGGCTCGTCGTCGACGTAGAGCTTCATGAGCTTCGCGTCGGGAACGTTCACGATGGTCTGCCCCGTTCGCGCAAAGGCGTGAGCGGACTCGGCGTGCATGATCGGCCACGTCTCGTGGAAGCCGTTCACGAAGGTGCCATGCGAGTGGGCATCACGGCCCTCCGGAGGGTTCGCGCGGAGACCGAGGTAGCCGTTCGCGGCGACGAAGAGGGTCTCAGTGTGGCCGAGGTCATCACCGCAGTACTCGGTCTCGACGAGTCTCCACTCGTCGATTGGAAAACGATGACGATCGATCTGGGTTGGGCGTCTCACTGCGCCGGTCACCTCAGCGCCCCAGTCACCGAGACCTCGTCGAGTGTGTCGACCACGATGCCCGCTCCGGCGGCGAGCAGGGTGGCTCGGGCTCCCACCCGGTCGACGCCGATCACGAGGTCGAACCCTCCTGCGGCGCCGGCGGTCACCCCGGACTCCGCGTCCTCGATCACGATCGTCTTGGCCGGTTCCGAACGAGCGCGTCGGGTCGCCAGCAGAAACGGGTCCGGATGCGGCTTCCCGGGAATCCCCTCCGACTCGATCACGATGCCGTCGACGATGACATCGAAGCGCTCGAGCAGCTCGGCAGCGGCCAGCACGGCGCGCGCGTTCCGCGAAGACGACACCACGGCGCTCGCCACCCCCGAGGCGTCGAGTCGATCGATCAGGTCGGTCGCGTCGGCGTACGGGGCCACACCGTCGCGCTCGAGTCGCTCTCGAAAGACGGCATCCTTCCGGTTGCCAAGGGCGCAGACCGTCCGGTCACCCGGAGCATCATCAGGGTGGCCCTCTGGCAGCGTCACCGCCCGTGAGGCGAGAAAGGAGCGCACGCCGTCGTAACGGCTCCGTCCGTCGATGAAGCTCAGGTAGTCGCGATCGGTGAAGCCATGACCGGAGAAGAGTTCCGCCCAAGCCGCGCGGTGCAGGTCGGCGGTCGGCGTTATCACACCATCAAGATCGAAGAGCACCAGATCGTGCCGGGCTCGATCGATGCAGGCGAGCGCCGATGATGCTTCGGTCACAGCGGGAGCCTAGAAGGCGGCTTGGCTTACTCGCTCGCGTGTCCGGTTCGCTCCCGAGCCAACTCACCGAGACGCCGGTAGTCGAGTTTTCCGTTGACCGCACGGCCGACCGAGTCAACACCGAGGACGGTTCGCGGCGCCTTGTAGGCGGCGAGACGCGTCCTGACGTGATCGATGAGTTGCACCGAGTCGGGAGAGGAGCCGTCTGCGGTTTCCACGAGCGCGCATACGGTCTGGCCGAATCGCTCATCAGGCAGGGCGACGACCGCGGCGTCGCGCACCGAGGCGTGTGTTTTCAGCGCCTCCTCGACCTCCTCGGGATAGACCTTTTCGCCGCCCGTGTTGATGCACTGGCTGCCGCGGCCAAGAAGTCGCACCGATCCGTCGGCCTCGACCTCCGCCCAATCGCCGGGAATCGAGTAGCGGACACCGTCGATGACCTGAAAAGTGGCGGCCGACTTCTCGTCGTCCTTGTAGTAGCCGAGGGGCATATGACCCCGAAGGGCGACCCGACCACGCTCTCCCGAGCCGGGGGCAACATCGAGACCATCCTCAGTGACAACCCGGGTGCCCGGGCCGAGGGTGAACGTCGCGGTCTCGCCGGCGCTGTCGGAGGTCGTGGTGTTGGTTGCCATTCCGATCGCCTCGCTCGAGCCCAAGGTGTCGAGCAGGATGAGGCGCGGGTTATGGCGGAGCAGGCCCTCTTTTGTGGCCTTCGACCACATGACGCCCGACGAGACAATGACCCTCAAGCTCGAGATGTCCCAGCGCGCCGGCTCGGCGTCGAGCGCCTCGAGGATCGGTTTGGCGAAGGCATCGCCGACGATCGAGATCGAGTTAATGCCTTCTCGGTCGATGGTGTCAAGCAGCTCCACCGGGTCGAAACGGCGACCGATGAGAGTGGTGATCGATCCACCGATGAGCAGGGTGCTCATCGCGTTGAAGAAGCCGGTTCCGTGCATCAACGGAGCCCCGGGTAAGCCTCGTGGGCCGGGTCCACGCAACCGATCGATTACCGCCGCTGGCTCAACTGATTCGGGTAGTCGGCGTCGGTTGTTCGCCTCAAGAGCGCCGATCACATCGGCCTGGCGCCACATGACCCCCTTGGGCATGCCGGTGGTGCCGCCCGTGTAGAGGAGAAGAAGGTGGTCGCCGCTGCGCCCCCAGGATCCGATCGCTCGATCACCGCTCGAAGTGGCGGCCTGCTCGTAGGGAACCGCCCAATCGGGGGAAGGTCCGCTTCCGTCGTCGACGTGCAGCCACAGGCGCACGCTGGGCACCCGGGGACGGATCTCCTCGATGCGCTCGGTGAACGTGCCGTGAAAGACGACGGCGGTCGTATCGGCGTTGTCCCACAAATAGACCAACTCGTCGGCCGTGTAGCGATAGTTGGTGTTCACGATGGCCAGGCCGGCCTTGAACGAGCCGAGGACGCTCTCGAGGTACTCCGGACCGTTGTAGAGATACTGCGCAACCTTGTCCTGCTCATTGAGCCCCGCGTCCAGCAGCGCGCGCCCGATGCCGTCGGCTCGCTGATCGAACTCAGCCCAGGTCGTGCCCCGGTCGCCGTGTCGTTGAGCGGGCGCCTCGGGTATCGCGGAGGCGATCCCCTCGAAGACATCGGCGAAATTCCATCCGGACATCGCCGGCACGCTACTCAGGGGCGATCCCGCGTACGGAGTCCGCGCGTCGTACGATCTGGTCATGGCGAGCACCATCAGTGACGACCTCGTGTCGCGGGCGGTGACCGTGGCGCGGGATGGGGCCGATCGAGCCGAGTCGGAACGTCGTCTGCCGGCAGAGACCGTCGATGCCCTCGCCGCCGCGGGTCTCCTGCACATGTGCCTTCCCTCGGATCTCGGTGGGCCCGGCGTCGGCCCGGTCGAGACGATCGAACTGATCGAGCGGGTGGCCCATGCCGACGGCGCGGCAGGTTGGTGCTCGATGATCTCCAGCACGACTGCATCGATGGCGGTCTTCCTCGAACCCGGGATCGCCCGGTCGGTGTTCGCCTCGGCGAGAGCGACGGGCGGAGTGTTCGCTCCGAACGGCCTCGGCCGCGTCGAAGGCGACGAGGTGGTTGTGTCGGGCCGATGGCAGTGGGGGAGCGGCACGCAGCACTGTGACTGGGTGGTCGGGGGAGCCCGATGCGACGACGGGGTGCAGCGAACCTGCATCTTCCCGGCTTCCGAGATCGAACTCCATGACACGTGGTTCACCTCCGGGATGAGAGGTTCTGGTTCGCTGGACTTCTCGGTTGACGGCGTCCGGGTGCCGCTCGAGCGGACGGTGGCCCCGGCGCGCCAGGCGCCGCGTTCCGATGATCCGATCGCGCGTTTCCCGAACTTCACGCTCCTCGCCATCGGGGTGGCGGCGGTCGGCCTCGGTGTCGCGCGCCGTGCGCTCGACGAGTTGGTTGAAATCGCCGGAGCGAAGACGCCGCAGTTCTCCTCGCGAACCCTTGCGGAGAGTGGATTCGCTCAGGGTGAGTTAGCGAGAGCTGAGGCGTCGTGGCGAGCTGCCCGGGCGCTCCTGCACACGAGTGTTAGCGAGGCGTGGGAGGAGGCCCTCGCCGGCCGGCCGATCGACGTCGATCGGCGGGTCGGTATGCGTCTCGCGGCGATGCACGCGGCCTCTGAGGCGACCTCCGTGACCGATCGCGCCTTCACCGTGGCGGGCGGGTCCGCCGTGTATGACACGAGCGTGCTCGGACGGTGCCTCCGCGACGCGCACGTCGTTCCTCAGCACATCATGGTCGCTCCACGGCTCGCTGAGACTCTCGGCAAGCATCTCATGGGCGTCGACCTCGACGCGTCGATGATCTGAGCCGGTGATTCACTCGGCGTGCACGTTCGGCGGCATGGCGTCGGTCAGAATGCGCCCATGAGCGAGGACCATCGCGCGGACGTCGTCCTCGAGAACATCATGACCACCCGAGCGATCCGTCGCTTCACCCATGAGCCGGTGAGTGACGCGGAAGTCCTCGAGTGCCTCCGCGCGGCCCAGCAGGCGCCATCGGGTGGGAACGTCCAACCCCAGCAGTACCTCGTCGTCACCGAACCGGAGGTGCGCGCTCGCGTCGCAGCGTGGTACGGCCGGGCCTACCACCGCTACGAGGCCTCCCTCGACGACCCAGCCGAGTTCCGATCCGATGATGACCGTCGGTCGTGGGAGCGGACTCGGGATGCGAGCCGGCACCTCGCCGACAACATGGCTGACGTTCCGGTTCTGGTGCTCTTCCTTCAACCGAGGATCGCGTGGGGCTCAGAGGACGATGAGGGACCGCTCGACATTGGCCGACTCGACGCGAGCGTCTATCCGGCGGTGCAAAACTTCTGCCTCGCCGCCCGTGCCCACGGCCTCGGAACAGCACTGACCACCGTCATCCGCGTCTACACCGACGAGGTGCTCGCTGATCTTGGGGTGCCCGCCGACCGCTACGAGATCGCAGCTCTCGTGCCCGTGGGACATCCGACCGGGAGGTTCGGAGTTGCCCGTCGCAAACCCGTCGAGGCCGTAACCCACTGGAATCGATTCGGCGACCGTCGTCGGTGACCGGCGCAGGCGCTTCCGCGCGTCGATAGCGTCCCCGCGGCATGTCAACCCCCCTCGCTCAACGCGACGATCTCCGCAACCTCGCGATCGTCGCCCACGTCGACCACGGCAAGACGACCCTCGTCGACGCCATGCTCCGCCAGTCCGGTGCGTTCCGAGCCAACGAATCGGTTGCCGAGCGCGTGATGGATTCGATGGATCTCGAGCGGGAGAAGGGGATCACAATCCTCGCCAAGAACACCTCGCTGGTCTGGGAGGGAGTCACGCTCAACATTGTCGACACCCCCGGCCACGCCGACTTCGGTGGTGAGGTGGAGCGCGCCCTGACCATGGTCGACGGAATCGTGCTGCTCGTGGATGCCGCCGAGGGACCCCTTCCGCAGACGAGGTTCGTCCTCCGTAAGGCCCTAGCCCGCGAGATGCCGGTGATCCTCGCGGTGAACAAGATCGATCGTCCGGATGCTCGAGTCGCCGAGGTGGTTGACGAGGTCTACGAGCTCTTTATCGACCTCGATGCCTCCGACGCCCAACTCGACTTCCCGATCGTCTACTGCGCGGGTCGAGACGGATGGGCCACCCTCGATCCCGCCCAACCGAGCACTGACCTGCGCGCCCTCTTCGAGACGGTGCTCGCGAACGTCCCACCGCCGCGTTTCACACCCGGTGCCCCCCTCCAAGCCTGGGTGACCAACCTCGACGCGAATCCGTATCTCGGCCGCTTGGCGCTCTGCCGGGTGGTTGAGGGGACTCTCGAGAAAGGCCAGCAGGTCGCCTGGTGTCGTGCTGATGGAACGGTGTCGAGGGTGAAGGTCGCGGAGTTGCTCCTCACCGAACACCTCGAGCGCCGACCGGTCGAGTCAGCCCGGCAGGGAGACTTGGTCGCGGTTGCTGGAATCCCCGAGATCACGATCGGTGAGACCCTCGCTGATCCTGAGGATCCGAGAGCATTGCCGGTCATCACCGTCGACGAGCCGGCCCTCGCGATGACGATCGGCATCAATACCTCTCCGCTCGCTGGGCGGGAGGGCTCGAAACTCACGGCTCGTCTCTTGAAAGCCCGCCTCGATGCCGAGCTCGTGGGCAATGTCAGCCTCCGAGTGGGGCCGACCGAGCGTCCCGACGCCTGGGAGGTGCAGGCGCGCGGTGAACTCCAGCTCGCGGTGCTCGTCGAGACGATGCGGCGAGAGGGTTTCGAACTCACTGTGGGTAAGCCCGAGGTGGTCACGCGGATCATCGAGGGTGTCAGGCACGAGCCGGTGGAGGCCGTGACCATCGACGTGCCGGAGGAGCACCTCGGCACGGTCACCCAACTGTTGGCGTCCCGGCGCGGACGCATGGAGTCGATGGCTAATCACGGACTCGGCTGGGTTCGCCTCGAGTATCTCGTGCCGGCTCGGGGCCTCATCGGGTTCCGGACGGAGTTCCTCACCGAGACCCGGGGGACTGGCGTCATCAGCCACGTCTATGACCGACATGAGCCGTGGGCGGGCGAGATCCGGGCCCGCGAGCGGGGGTCGCTCGTGGCCGACCGTACGGGTCCTGCGACTACCTACGCGATGGTCAATCTTCAGGAGCGGTCGACCATGATGGTTGGACCGGGCACGCAGGTCTACTGCGGGATGATCGTTGGCGAGAACTCGCGGTCGGGTGACATGGACGTGAACATCTGCCGCGAGAAGAAGCTGACCAACATGCGGGCGTCATCGGCCGATGAGACCGTGAAGCTCACTCCCTATCGCGTGCTCTCTCTTGAACACGCCCTCGAGTTCATCGATACCGATGAGTGCATCGAGGTCACCCCGTCGAGCATCCGCCTTCGCAAACTCCACCTTGATCCTCAGGACCGGATCCGTCATGCGCGCCGGCCGGTTGAGGTCTGACGGACGCCCTAGCCAGCGAAGCTCGGGTCGTCGGGCCGGGCGCCCTCGAGGAACCCCGGATAGAACTCGTCGAAATCGGAGAGGATCCGGTCGAGGGGCAAGTCATCAAAGCTTCCGTGACTCCGGAGGTACTCCATGTGCCGCCGTCCTGCTGAGTCATAGGGGTGCATCAGGGCGTCCTGCGTGCCGTCGAAGGAGAGCACCCCGACCCCGAATCGCTCGCACATGTCGAGGTTGAAGGCGGAGCTGAGCTTGAACCAGCGCCCATCGAGGTGAAGCTCGGCGTATCCGTGCCACATGAAGACGTCGGTGCCCATCGCGGCGTGGAGTCGTTCGCTAGTGAGGTGATTGCGCACGTCGGCGAATCCGAGGCGCGCTGGGATTCCCGAAGCCCGGGCCGCCGCGCACAGCAGAACGCTCTTCGGCACGCACCAATTCGCCGGGGCGAGCGCCACTGTGCTCGCCCGGTAGGCCGTTGGGTCACGTGAGCATCGGTACGGGTCGTACCTGATGCCGTCGCGCACCGCGTTGAACAGGAGCACCGCCGTCTCGGTCGGCGTGCGCGGATCCGTTCCAGTGAGCGCGCGCCCCACGAACTCCGATACCGCCGGATGTCCGTGGTCGATGAACTCGGTCTCGGTGAGAAGGCTCGGCTCGTCGGCTGGGTCGCTCATGGCCCGAAACTAGGCCTCGGATCCGGCGGGGCTTCGACCCGAGAGCAGGCCGCTTCGTTGCTCGGAGTGGCAGACTCTCCGGATGAACGCGATCGGCGGCGCGCTCGATCGGCCTCACGGGGCGGTCGACGTGTCGGTCTCGCCCGTCTCCGTCGACGATCTCAACCGGCTTCGGCGCGTGGTCGCCGAACTCGACTCCGTGGTCGTCGCCTTCAGCGGAGGAGCCGATTCGGCGCTTCTCGCGGCGGTGTGCCACCAGGTGCTCGGCGAACGGGCGCTCGCGGTGACGGCCGTGTCGCCGTCGCTCGCGGCCGCCGAACTGGCTGACTGCGAGCGCTTGACCGGTGAGTGGGGCATGGGGTGGGAGACGGTCCGCACCGACGAGATGGAGTCGGCCGCCTACCGTCGAAACGATCCCGACCGATGCTTCCACTGCAAGTCCGCCCTCATGGATGCGGTCGCGCCTCTAGCTGAGTCACTCGGAGCGGTGGTAGCGCTCGGGGTGAACATCGATGACCTCGCCGACCACCGGCCGGGCCAGCAGGCCGCTCGCGAACGGGGGGCCGTGTTCCCCCTCGTCGAAGCTGGTCTGACCAAGGACCAGGTGCGCGACTGCTCGCGGCTGCTCGGTCTCTCCACCTGGGACAAGCCAGCGGCTGCCTGTCTCGCGAGTCGGGTTCCGCACGGCACCGAGGTGTCGGTCGAGTTGCTGTCGCGGATCGAACGCGCCGAGGCGGCGCTCACGGAACTGGGTGCATCCGACCTCCGCGTCCGCCACCACGACGACGTCGCCCGGATCGAGGTTCCCTCCGCAGCGTTTGATCGCGTGGTCGCCGACCGTGAACGCATAGTGGCCGCGCTCCGGGCCCTCGGATACCGCTACATCACCCTCGACCTCGAAGGATTCCGTTCGGGGAGCATGAATCCGCCGGGGTCCCACGGGTGACCGTCGATCACCGTTCGCGTCGCGCGCGTCTGCGACGCCGTTCGATTTCGATCACCGGGCTTGTGGTCATGACGGTCGTCTCCACGACCCTCGCGCCGTTCTCCGTTCCGGCACTCGCCGTCGTCGACGCGGTGAGGGGTCGTCGCCGTCTTCCTCTCGCCAGGCTGATTCTCTTCGGCATCTGGTGGTGTTGGATCGAGGTAATCGGTCTCGTCTCGGCCCTCGGGATGTGGGTGGCGGGTCGAGCTCGAGACGGCGACCTCCACTACCGGCTCATGTCTTGGTGGGCGGGGGCGTTGATGTGGGGCATGGGGACCGCCCTCGGACGGCGCCCCCAGTTGCAGGGTCTCGAACATCTGGCGACCGGCCGCGCGATCGTGTTGTCGAGGCACGCGAGCCTCGCCGACTCGTTGTTGTCGGCCTGGTCGATCGCAACCACGGCACGACTCCGTCCGAGATACGTGTTGAAGCGGGAATTGCTGTGGGATCCCTGCCTCGATGTGGTCGGGTTGCGAATTCCCAATCACTTCCTGGCGCGGGCGGTCGACGACAACGCGGCTGAGCTGGAGGCGCTGCGTGAGCTGGCGAGGGACCTCGGTGAGCGCGATGTGGTGGTCATCTTCGCCGAGGGCACCAGGGCGAACCCCGTGAAACGAGCGCGGGCGCTGGAACGGATCGCGGAGCGCTCACCGGAGCGAGCCGCGCGCATGTCCGAACTGCGACACCTGCTGCCACCGCGGCCCGCGGGGAGTGTGGCGCTCGTAGAGGCCGACCCCGAGAACGATCTTGTGAGCGCATGGCACGTGGGTTTCGAGGGCATGGACACCTTCGGTGGAATTATCTCGTCGCTCACATCCGGCGTCCCCGCGTTCCGATTCGTCGTCACCCGCCACGATCGGGAGTCGGTGCCGACCGGACCCGGGTTCGCCGACTGGCTTGACGCTCGTTGGCTGGAGATGGACTCCGAGGTCGACCGTGCGCTACGACAGGAGAATGACAGTGCTTGAACCTCTGCTCGCGTTTGACTCGTTGATCGCCCTCTCGACCGGGGGAGCGCTCGGAGGCGCAGCGGTCGCGATCGCTGCCCTCATGGTGGGCACTTGGCTGGTCAGCCTCGTTCTCCGGAACGCGTCGATTGTCGACATCACGTGGGGTCTCGGATTCGTGGTGGTCGCCTGGGTCAGCGCCGTGCGCGCCGATGAGGCGGCGGGCTCGGCATCGCTCATGGTGGCGATGATCACCCTGTGGGGGCTGCGGCTCGGCGTGTACCTGTTCTGGCGCAATCACGGCAAGGGGGAGGACTACCGCTACGTCGCGATGCGACGCCATTGGGGACCGCGATTCTGGATCATCAGCCTCGCGACGGTGTTCGGGCTCCAGGGAGCTCTGATGTGGGTCGTCTCGCTGCCGGTGCAGGTGTCCCATGTCGGCGAGGGTGGGAGCGGCGCTGCCTCCTCGGCGCTCGTCGTCGTTGGCCTCGCGATCTATCTGCTCGGCCTTGGGTTCGAGGTGATCGGCGACCTGCAACTCGCCCGCTTCAAAGCGGATCCGACCAATGCGGGAAAGGTGATGCGCACTGGACTCTGGAGGTACACCCGTCATCCGAACTACTTCGGAGACGCCTGCGTCTGGTGGGGAATCGGTGTGGTTGCGCTGTCGGTCTCGGGTACCTGGTGGTCACTCGTGGGCCCCTTGGTGATGAATGTCCTGTTGCTTCGCGTCTCGGGCGTCGCCCTGCTTGAACGCTCGCTCCGCAAGCGCAAGCCCGACTACGAGGAATATGTGCGCACAACGAGCGCTTTCGTTCCTCGGCCGCCGCGCAGCTGAACTCCGGTCAGGCTCCGGTCTCGCGGACCTCTTAGAGTCGACGGCATGAAGCTGTCGATGATGATCAACTACTCGGGTGATTTCCACGCTGACGTGAAGCAGGTGCAGGCTCTCGAGTCGGCCGGCCTCGATCTCGTGTGGGTCCCCGAGGCTTACAGCTTCGATGCGGTGAGCCTGATGGGCTATCTCGCGGCGAGCACGTCGACGATCGGGATCGGTGCCGGGATCCTCAACGTCTACTCCCGAACCGCCAGTTGCATCGCCCAGACCGCGGCCGGTCTCGACTTCGTGAGTGGAGGGCGCTTCACACTCGGTCTTGGAGCCTCAGGTCCGCAGGTGGTGGAGGGCTTCCATGGGGTGCCTTACGAGAAGCCAATGCCTCGTATTCGCGACTACATCGAGGTCTGTCGGATGGTGTGGCGCCGCGAACGGGTCGAGTTCGAAGGCGACGTGTTGACCGTTCCGCTTCCAGCCGGCGAGGGAACCGGACTCGGCAAGCCGCTCAAGTTGATCAATCACCCGGTGCGCGAGGACATCCCGATCTACTGGGCGTCGCTGATGGGCCTGTCGGTGAAGGCGACGGCGAAACTCGCCGATGGGTGGCTGCCGATCTTCTTCGACCCTGAGCGGTTCGACTCGGTCTGGGGTGATGATCTGCGCGCCGGACTCGCCGAGCGCGAGCCGGGCCTCGGCCCGCTCGAGATCTCCGCCGGTGGGATGGTGGCGATCGGGGATGAGTACGCCGATTCAGGCGCCGACGGCATCCTCGACTTCGCGCGACCGAGCGTCGCGCTCTACGTGGGTGGAATGGGTGCCCGCGACAAGAACTTCTACAACACGATCTGCCAGCGCTACGGCTACGTCGATGAGGCGAAGGAGATCCAGGACCTCTACCTCGGCGGTAACAAGGCAGAGGCCGCTGCCGCGGTGCCGCGGGAGATGCTCGTCGGCACCAACCTCGTCGGACCAGCGGGATTCGTGAAGGAGCGGATCGCGGCGTACCGCGAGGCGGGTGTCACCCATCTCCAGGTGATGCCGATCGGGCCCGACCCGGTCGCGATCATCGAGCAGCTCCGCGGGCTCATCGACTGAGTCGGTCGATCAGCGGGGCTCGCGGGGGAGTCCGAGGACGCGCTCGCCGAGAATGTTCCTCATCACGTCGCTGGTGCCGCCCATGATGGTGTAGCCGGGTGCGTAGACCACGCCGCGTGTGACGTCGTCCCAGAGCATCGTCTCGGCGCCGAAGACCGATGCGACGAACTCCGCGACTCGCCATTCGTGCTCGGTGCAGAAGCACTTGGTGGCCGCGGAGAATCCCGGAGGGGCCTGACCGAGCACCTCCCGGGTCACGAGGATCCTTCCGATGCGATAGTCGCTCTCGAGGCGCGCGATGCGTTGACGCATCACCGGATTCTCGCGATCGGCTCGGGCGAGGGCGAGCTCATAGATCGCGCGGTTGGATACCAGCCGGTCGATACCTCCTCGCTCGTGTTCGAGTTGGCGCATGGTCTGCTTGAAGGCGTTGCCCTCGACACCGACCAAGTTGGCGGCGGGCACGCGCACGTCGGTGTAGAAGACCTCCGCGAAGTGCCGGTTGGTGGTCATGTCCTTGATGGGGCGAACCTCGATACCGGGCGTGTCCATCGGCACGATGATCTCGCTGATCCCGCGGTGCGGTGGCCCATCGGAGGATGTCCGACAGATCAGGTAGCAGTAGTCGGCGACCGCCCCGAAGCTGGTCCAGATCTTCTGCCCGTTGATGACGTAGTCGTCGCCGTCGAGGACCGCGCTCGTCTTCAGCGAAGCGAGGTCGCTGCCGGCGTTCGGCTCAGACATGCCGATGCACCAGGTCGTCTCCCCGGAGAGGATCCCGGGCAGGAACTCCTGTTGTTGGTCGGGACGTCCGTGGGTGATCAGAGCGGGACCCATCTGCCGGTCAGCGAACCACATCGCGGCGATCGGGGCGCCTGCGGCGATCAACTCCTCACCGATGATGAGGCGATCGATCGCGGGGCGACCGCCTCCGCCGAACTCCTCGGGCCAAGTCAGGCCGATCCACCCGAGCTCACCCATCGTGCGGGCGAACTCTTTCGAGTACCCGTTGATCCACGAGTCGAGATGCCAGCCGTGCTCAGCTACGGCCGCGGCTGCGATCGCGCGTGCCTGTTCCCTCAGCCTGTCTTGCTCGGGGGTCCAGGCGAAGTCCACGGCTCAGGAGCGAGCTGAGATCGGGGTGTAGTCGCGCTCCTCCGGCCCGACATACCACTGCCTCGGTCGAGAGATCCGCTGGTCTCCGTCGGCGAGCAGTTCCTGCCAGTGGGCGAGCCAGCCAACGGTGCGGGGGATCGCGAACAGCACCGTGAACATGTCAACCGGGAAATTCATGGCCTGGTAGATGAGGCCGGAGTAGAAGTCGACGTTCGGATAGAGCTTGCGGTCGACGAAGTACGGGTCGGCGAGCGCGACCTCTTCCAACTTCAACGCGATGTCGAGGAGCGGGTTCTTGCCCGTGACCTCGAAAACGTCGTAGGCGGTCTTTTTGATGATGGTGGCTCGGGGATCGTAGTTCTTATAGACGCGGTGTCCGAAGCCCATGAGCCGGCCCTCGCCGGCCTTCACCGAATCGATGAACGCTGGAACCTGATCGATCGAGCCGATCTCGTTCAGCATCCGCACGACCGCCTCGTTGGCTCCGCCGTGAAGGGGACCGTAGAGCGCACTTGCCGCCGCCGCCGCCGAGGAGTACGGGTCGGCGTGGCTGGACCCGACGACGCGCATGGCCGTCGTTCCACAGTTCTGCTCATGGTCGGCGTGGAGGATGAAGAGGATGTCCATCGCTCGCTCGAGTACCGGATCCACGTGGTAGTCGTCTCCGACCTTCCACATCATCGAGAGGAAGTTGGCCGGGAACGAGAGATCGTTGTCGGGGTAGTTGAAGGGAAGTCCGACCGAGAAGCGGTAGCACATGGCCGCGATCGTCGGGGTCTTGGCGATGAGGCGGAGCACCTGCTTGCGGCACGACTCCTCGTCGTGAATCTCCTTGGCCCCGTCGTAGAACGTGCCGAGGGCGGCCACCGCCGAAACGAACATGCCCATCGGGTGCGCGTCGTAATGGAAGCCGTCGACGAAGCGCTTGCGCATGTTCTCGTGGATGAACGTGTGATGGGTGACGTCGTGGGTCCACGTGGAGAGCTGCTCGCTGGTCGGCAGATCACCGTGTAGGAGGAGGTAAGCGACCTCAAGGAACGAGGAGTGTTCCGCGAGTTGCTCGATCGGGTAGCCGCGGTAGCGGAGGATTCCGGCGCCGCCGTCGAGATAGGTGATGGATGATCGGCACGAGGCCGTCTGCATGTAGGCCGGGTCGTAGACGAACAACGAAGGGTCGAGTTCGCGGATGGCGCTGGCGGGGAACACACCTCCCTCGATCGGCACGGTCACGGTCTTGCCGCTGCGGTCGTCGGTGATGGTGATGGTCTCTGGCACGGGGGCTTCCTTGGTGTCGAGGGGGCGCAGGGCTTTCTCCCCGCATCGCAAACCTAGTGCCGGGCCTGTTGGCGCTCCAACGGGGACCGAGGACGTTCCGAGGGTCTCCGTGCGTTAGAGGGGCGTGTTGCCGTGGCGCCGCCGGACGAGCTGCTCGCGCTTGTCGGCGAGCATGTCAAGGGCGGCCGCGACCTCTCGTCGGGTGTCCGCCGGGTCGATGACCGCATCGACGTAACCGCGCTCGGCCGCGGTCCACGGATTGAGCAGGCGTTCGGAGTAGTCGGCCTCGAACGCGGCCCGTTCCTCCGCGGACGCCCGCCGTTGCAGAATCGCCGCCGCCTGCCCGGCGCCCATGACCGCGAGCTCGGCCCATGGCCAAGCGAGACAGATGTCGTTGCCCATCCGCTTGGAGTCCATGACGATGTAGGCGCCTCCGTAACTCTTGCGGAGGATGATGCAGATTCGGGGCACGGTTGCCCGGCCGTAGGCGAACACGAGTTGCGCTCCGTGGCGGATCATCCCCTTCCACTCGAGGTCCTTGCCCGGGTAGAAACCCGGCGTGTCGACGAAGGTGATAATCGGCAGGTTGAAGGCGTCACAGGTGGCGACGAATCTCGCTGCCTTCTGGGAGGCCGGGATGTCGAGGGTGCCCGCGAGGGCGAGCGGTTGATTGGCGACCACTCCGACCGGCCGGCCGGCGACCGTGGCGAACGCGGTCACGATGTTTGACGCCCAGCGGCCGCGGACCTCGAGCAGGGAGTCTCCGTCGACCACGGCATCGATGACCTCGCGGACGTCGTAACTCCCCGTAGACGATTCAGGGATGAGCTCGCCTGCCTCCGCGCAGAGCCGATGGGGTGGGTCGGTCACGGACCAACGTTCCGGCTCCCGGTCGCAGTGGTCGGGCAGATATCCGAGAATGTCGCTCACCGCCTCCGCCGCTGCCTCTCGGTCCGCAACGACCGAGCAGGGAAGTCCGGCGTGCCGATCGAGAGTCCCCGCGCTTCCGAGTTCATCCTTGGACACGTCAACACCGGTGAATTGGCGAACCATGAGCGGACCATTGACGAAGGCGTAGGAGCGCTCGGTCATCACGGTGAAGTCGACGAGACCAAGGATCAGCGCGGGTCCAGAGACCGCGGGGCCGTCCACGATCGCGAAGGTGGGCACCACGCCCGAACACCGGGTCAGCACTCGCGCCACGCGCCCCCAGCCATGGAGTGGGGCAATGCCCTCCGCGATATCCGCGCCGGCGCTGTTCACCACCATGACGAACGGGAGTCGTTCGGCGAGGGCCGCCTCCGCTCCAGCGAGCATCACATCGGTCATCGGAGACCTGAGCGGCGGGGCGGTTTCGCTGCCTTCGAATTCGACCCAGACGACTCGCCGACCATGGAGGTGTCTGATTACCGCTCGAACCGGTCCGGGGACACCGGCGGCGAGGTCGACATCAGGAACGTCGGTTCCGAACGCCGGAACCTCTCGCGTCTCGGGCACCGTCTGAGACTAGAGCGTCAGCCGGTCGCGAAGGGGTGCCCGTCCGGGCCGACCTCCAGATGAATCCCCGGCTGGTCGGCCGCGTGGGCGGCGACGACGACACGCAGGGCCGAATGAACCGCGCTGGTGGCGGCGCTCGGGTTTGGGCGCCGTCGGTGGGCCCACGCGACCACACGGCGGGGGAGGTCCTCGACGCTGATTCGATCGATCCCTTCGCCGAGGTCACGAGCGGCCGTCGCGGGGACGATGGCCGGACCGTGGCCCGCGAGCGCGAGCGTTGTGAGGAGCCGGACACCGTCGATCTCCGCCGCCGCTCGCAACATGGTTCCGCTGGTGGCGGCGGCCCGATCGATGATCCGCCGCAGGGCGGCTCCCTTGGGCGGCAACAGCAGAGGGGTCTCGCGCAGGTCGCTCAGGGTGACGCCGCTGGCGCGGTGCATGCGGTGACCACGAGGCACGAGGAGAAGGAGCTCCTCTGAGAACAATGTCTCCGCGGAGAGGTCAGGTTCGTCGATCGGGAGATGGATGACTGCGGCGTTGAGCAGGCTGGTGAGCACATTGGGGACGAGGGCCGAGGTGCTTCCCTCACTCAGGACCGTGTGCACCAGGGGATGCCGACGGCTCATCTCCTCCATGAGACCCGGCGCGAGCCACTCGGCCGCGGTTCCGATCATGCCCACCCGGGCCTCGCCGGAGACCTCGGAGTCGAGAGAGGCGATATCCGAGGCGATGTCATCGAGCTCGTTGAGGATTCGGCGCGCTCGTTCGAGCACGCGCTCGCCCTCGTCGGTGAGGCGGCCTGCTGACCGGTCGATGAGGGTGACCCCGAGCTCGCGCTCCAGTTTTCCGATGTGACCAGACACGTTGGACTGGACGGTGAAGAGGGCTCGGGCAGCGGCCGAAAAGCTGCCGTGATC
The DNA here is from genome assembly GCA_030828465.1 of Acidimicrobiales bacterium. GTDB lineage: Bacteria > Actinomycetota > Acidimicrobiia > Acidimicrobiales > Ilumatobacteraceae > Casp-actino5. Next base: position 19,702 of record JAURCL010000001.1, read on the forward strand.
GGCGATCGCCACGAGCGCGGAGAGTTGCCGGAGATCCATCTCAGAAAACGATACCGGCTATCTCCAACTTCAACTTGCGTGATGCACGAACACACGTGCATACTTTCACAAGCAGAACGACGCGAGTACACCCCCCATGTACCGCTCGGGGAAGCGGCGGTTCGCCGCTGACTTCCAGGTTGAGACGCCCCGACCCCCATCGGGGCGTTTCCCGTTTCTGAGTTTTTCGGCAGGCGGACACCGACCTGCGGGTTAGTCGGGAGGCCCCGGCAAGGGAGCCCCGTCGAAGCGATCGACGGTCGCGAATGATGAGACCGGTCGGCGACTCAACTTCGATACCCGGCGCTCCGGTTCGCCAATGAAGATCAGGGCGGCCAACGCGTGATGCTCCGGAAGGCCGATGACCTCGGCCACCGAACCCTCGACTCGGGTGACAAATGTGGTGAGCACACCGCCTAGGCCACGTCGCGACGCTGAGAGGAGGATGCTCCAGCAGAACGGGTAGATCGACGCTCCCGCGGCCAGTGGGAGGCGCTTCGATGACGAGTCCATGGCGGCGATCGCTCGGAGGTCCGCGGCGACCGCGAGCACTGCGGGCACTCGGTCGATTGCGTCGATCAGCGGATTCGGACGGCCGGCCTCGACAGCCTCGGGAGGTTCGCCGTCGACCACGCTGAACGGCACGCGTCCGTCCTCAGTGATGGCCACGTAGTCGTCCCAGACCGGCCGGGTCGCCTCCACCACCGTGGATCGGATGGTCCGGTCCCGTAATGACACCACGCGCCAGGGCTGTCGGTTGCCCCCTGATGGGGCGAACCGGGCGTCGTCGAGGATCGCGTGGATCTCATCTTCGGTGACCTCGCGCTCGGTGAAGGTTCGCGAGGCGCCGGTCGTGCGGAGCAGGTCGTCAGGCTCCACCCGAGGAGACCCGTTCCCGCACGATGTTCAGGGCGGAGCCGGCGACGAACCACTCGACTTGCTCCGGGCTGAAGGTGTGCGATGCCTGGAACTCCTCGGATGACCCGTCGGGACGCTCGATACGGCAGGTGACCTCCTGACCGGGGACCGGGGGGAGATCGAGGACACTGATCCGATCGCGCTCGCCGATGCGATCGTAGGTGTCGGGATCGACGAAGGTCAGCGGAACCATTCCCTGCTTCTTCAGGTTGGTCTCGTGGATGCGCGCGAACGATCGCGCGAGCACCACCACCCCATTTCGGAAGCGTGGCTCCATGGCGGCGTGCTCCCTCGATGATCCCTCGCCGTAGTTGCGGTCGCCGATGGCGACCCAACGGATGCCGGCTTCGTGGTAGCGGCGGGCGATCTCGGGGTAGGCCCGACGGCCATCGTCGGTGACGTCGAGTCCGATGCCGACTTCGCCGTCGAAATCATTGACCGCGCCAGCGAAGAGGTTGCCCGAGATGTTCTCCAGGTGTCCTCGATACTTGAGCCAGGGACCAGCAGCAGAGATGTGGTCCGTCGTGCATTTGCCGCGCGCCTTCATCAGCACCGGCAGCGCCTCGTAGTCCTGTCCGTCCCACGCGGGGAAAGGGTCGAGCAACTGCAGGCGATCGCTCGTTGGCGCGACCTCGACGGTGACCGAGCTCCGGTCGGCTGGCGGAGGGGTGAACGTGTCCTCGCCTGGGTCGTAACCGGCGGCGGGAAGCACCTCTCCAACCGGTGCGTCGAGTCGCACCTCGGTGCCATCGGGCGCGGTGATCGTGTCGATGACCGGATCGAAGTCGAGTCGCCCGGACAGGGCGATCGCCATCACCGTGTCGGGCGAGGTGACGAACGAGAGCGTGTTCGGGGAACCGTCGTTGCGCTTCGGGAAGTTCCGGTTGAAGGAGTTCACGATCGTGTTGGGCGTGCCCGTGGTGGATTCGGGACGACTCCACTGGCCGATACACGGCCCGCAGGCGTTGGCGAGGACCGTCGCCCCGACAGCCTCGAGGTCAGCGAGGATGCCGTCGCGCTCGATCGTCGCTCGGGTCTGCTCGGAGCCCGGGGTGACGAGGAGCTCGGTTCGCGCTGTGAGCCCGTGAGCCGCCGCCTGTCGAGCGATCGCTGCGGCGCGGGTGAGGTCCTCGTAGGAGGAGTTCGTGCAGGAGCCGATGAGCGCCGCCGACACCTCGAGCGGCCAGTCGTTCTCAGCCGCGGCCGCGCCGACACCCTCGCCACCGACGCGATGGGCGCGATCGGGGGAGTGCGGACCGTTGATCAGTGGCCGGAGCGAATCGAGGTCGATCTCGATGAACTCGTCGTAGTGGGCGCCCTCGTCGGCGCGGAGGTGCTCAGCAACGGCATCGGCGGCATCCGCGATCCCTCCGCGGCCGGTCGCGCGGAGATAGGCGGCCATCTGGGTGTCGTAGCCGAAGAGGGAGGTGGTGGCACCGATCTCCGCCCCCATGTTGCAGATGGTCGCCTTGCCGGTCGCCGAAATCGAGTCGGCTCCCGGGCCGTGGTACTCGACGATCGCACCGGTGCCCCCCTCGACGGTGAGACGGCGCGCCACCTCGAGGATCACGTCCTTCGGCGACGACCAGCCGCTCAGGTTGCCAATCAGTTTGACGCCAATCACCTTCGGCCAGCGAACGTTCCAGGGGAAACCGGTCATCACGTCGACGGCGTCAGCACCGCCGACGCCGATCGCCACCATGCCGAGGCCTCCGGCGTTCGGCGTGTGGCTGTCGGTGCCGATCATCATGCCGCCCGGGAACGCGTAGTTCTCGAGCACGACCTGGTGGATGATCCCCGAACCCGGACCCCAGAATCCGAGTCCGTATTTCGCCGAGACGCTGCGCAGGAAGTCGTACACCTCGCGGTTGATGTCGATCGCGACGCCGAGGTCGATGGATGCCCCGACCTTGGCTTGAATGAGGTGATCGCAGTGGACCGTCGAGGGCACCGCCGCCTCGGGAAGCCCCGCCGTCATGAACTGCAGAAGAGCCATCTGCGCGGTGGCGTCCTGCATGGCGACTCGGTCGGGATGAAAATCGGCGTAGGAGGCTCCGCGCTCCAACTCTTGGCCCTCGGGATCGGCCAAATGGTTGACGAGGATTTTCTCGGCGAGGGTCAAGGGGCGACCCAGCCGCCGTGAGGCGATCGACACCCGCTCGGGAAGTGTCGCGTATACGCGCTCGACGAGTTCGACGGGGGTGGAGGAGCTGACGGCCATGGGGTCCACTATACGAAGCGGCTCGTCGGCGCGAGCAGGCCGTCTCGACGCGCTTAGACCCCCGAGTTGCCCCAGGTGTTCCAGTGCGTGAGGTCGCTCGCTGGGAGCCGCGAAGCGGGGCGGAAGTCAGTTCCGAGCGTGTGCGCGATCGGGAAGAGCCCACCCTGGCTGTATCGGTCGAAGGGGATACCGAGGAGGTCGGCCGCCATCTCCTCCCCACCGTTGATGAGGTGGAGCGTGGTCCATGCCGATCCCATGCCCCGCTCGCGGAGAGCGAGCATGAAACTCCACACGGCAGGAAGCAGCGAGCCCCAGAAGGCCGCCGAGGACCCCGAGGTCTCAGGTTTGCCCTCGATGCACGGGATCATCATCAGCGGGGAGCGCGCGAAGTTGTCGGCCAGATATTGCGCCGAGTCGACCACCCGGTCGGCTGCCTGCGCACGTGGATCACCATCGGCGTAGTTGGGTCTCGGGAGATTGCGGTAGAGCGCGAAGTTCTCGGCATAGATGCGGGCGAGCTCAGTCTTCTTCGCCTCGTCATCGACGAACACCCACTGCCAGCCCTGACGGTTCGAGCCAGTCGGAGCCTGCAGGGCGATGTCGAGCGCGTCCATCACGGTCTCGCGGGAGACCGGCCGATCAAAGTCGAGGCGCTTGCGCACACTCCGCGTCGTGGTCAACACCTGGTCGGCGTCAAGGCCGAGTCTTCCGTCGTCGGTCGTCTGATCGGTCACCTGACGAGTGTGCCAGACGGACCGGTCGTCCTCGCGGTCGGTGCGAGCTCGAGTCGGTCTGTCAGACTCGACGCATGAGCAATGAGATCGAGACCAGCGATCCGGAACGTGTTTCCCTCCGGATCGACTCGGGTGTCGCGGTGGTGCGGTTCGAGCGATCCGACAAGCGCAACGCGCTCGACGGGCGTCAGTTCCTCGCCATCGCGGCCGTTGGAGAGCAACTGAAGGCCCGACCCGACGCGCGAGTCGTCGTTCTCACGGGGTCGGGAGCGTCGTTCTGCGCCGGACTCGACTTCTCCGGTTTCGCGGCGATGGTCGACGGGGGAATGGAAGAGGCCGGGTCCGACGGATCCCCCGGGCGTCTCACCGACTCGGGGCTCACCCATCTTGGGCAGCAGATCTGCTGGGTCTGGCAAGAGTTGGAGGTTCCAGTGGTCGCGGCCCTGCACGGTCACGCTCTCGGAGGGGGCCTCCAGATTGCCCTCGGTGCCGACATTCGGATCGCCCACCCCGCCACACAGCTCTCGGTGCGCGAGATCCACTGGGGGATCATCCCCGACATGACGGGGACGCTCATGCTCGACCGCCTTGTCCGGCCCGACATCGCCCGGGAACTGACGTTCACCGGCCGCGTCCTCGACGCCGAGGAAGGACACCGCCTTGGCCTGGTCACGAGCCTCAGCGAGACGCCGCTCGAGGAGGCCATGGTTCTCGCGGGCGAGATCGCTTCCCGGAATCCGGAGGCGGTGCGCGCGGCCAAGCGGCTGCTCACCAGACGCGCTCACGATGGATTCGCCGAACAATTCGCCGCGGAGCGCCGAGAGATCGCCGCGCTCATTGGCCGACCGAATCAGGTGGAGGCGATCACCGCCAACCTCGAATCGCGACCTCCGGTCTTCAGCGACTGAGTCTCCCTTGCCGGCTCGGCGGTGTCCATCGGGCGCCGCGCGGCTAAAGTTTCCTGCCTGGGCCAACGTCGTCCCAGCGCCAACCCCCTACCTGGAGCGCTTCATGACGACCCGACCCGATCGAGCCCGTTCAGCCCGCCGTGGCCTGTACGACCCCCGATTCGAGCACGACTCGTGCGGGGTGTCCTTTGTCGCCGACATCAAGGGCCGGGCCAGTCACGACCTCGTGCTGACGGGGCTTCGCGCGCTCACTAACCTCGAACATCGAGGCGCCACCGGCGCGGAACCGGACACCGGTGACGGGGCGGGAATCCTCATCCAGGTTCCCGATCGCCTCCTCCGGGGAGTGATCGGCGAACACCTGCCCCCGGCCGGGGAGTATGCGGTCGGCATGGCCTTCCTTCCGGCGGATGGGGACGCCGCCACCCGCGCTCGAGATGAGATCGGCCGCATCATGCAGTCCGAGGGGCTGAACGTCGTCGCATGGCGCGAGGTACCGATCGATCCCTCGTCCCTCGGGGCGACTGCGCGCGCGGCGATGCCGCGGTTCGAGCACCTCGTGGTGACGCCGGGTGATGGGCGTCGCGGCATCGACGTCGACCGGCTGGCGTTCATTGCCCGCAAGAGAGTGGAGCACGAGCTCGTCGGCGAGCTCGCCACCTACTTCCCGTCGCTGTCAGCGAGAACCCTCGTCTACAAGGGGATGCTCACCACGCCACAGCTGAGTGCCTTCTACCCCGACCTAACCGACGAGCGGACCGAGAGCGCGCTCCTGCTTGTCCACTCGAGGTTCTCGACCAACACCTTCCCCTCGTGGCCCCTCGCGCACCCGTACCGGTACGTGGCTCATAACGGTGAGATCAACACCGTCCAGGGAAACCAGAACTGGATGCGGGCCCGAGAGGCCATGGCCTCGTCGGAGCGCCTTCCCAACCTGGACCGCGCCTTCCCGACCTGCACCCCCGGGGCGAGCGACACCGCGCGCTTCGACGAGGTGCTCGAACTGCTCCACCTTGCAGGACGGCCCCTCCATCACGCGGTGCTGATGATGATCCCCGAGGCGTGGGAGAACAACGAGGCGATGGACCCCGAGCGGCGGAACTTCTACCGCTTCCACTCGTCGCTCATGGAGCCGTGGGATGGACCGGCGAGCGTCACCTTCACCGACGGCGAGGTCATCGGCGCGGTGCTTGACCGCAATGGCCTCCGGCCGAGCCGCTACTGGGTTACCGACGACGACCTGGTTGTCATGGCCTCCGAGGTGGGCGTGATCGACATCGATCCGGCCAAGGTGGTCACGAAGGGACGCCTGCAGCCCGGCAAGATGTTCCTGATCGATACACGGCGTGGTCGCATCGTCGACGACGAGGAGATCAAGTCGGAGCTGGCGGCCGAGCATCCCTATGGCACGTGGCTTTCCGAGGGCCTCGTCGAGTTCGCGGACCTTCCTGAGCGCGAGCACGTCGTCTTCAGCCACGAGAGCGTGCTCCGGCGTCAGCAGATGTTCGGATACAGCCACGAGGAGTTGAAGCTCATCCTCGCCCCGATGGCCGCGGCCGGAGCCGAACCAATTGGCTCCATGGGAACCGACACGCCGCTCGCGGTGCTCTCCGAGCGTCCGAGACTGATCTTTGACTACTTCAAGCAGTTGTTCGCCCAGGTCACGAATCCGCCACTCGACGCGATCCGCGAGGAGGTCGTCACCGCGGTCTCGGCGACGATCGGACCGGAGTCGAATCTGCTCGAGCCGGGCCCCGACTCGTGTCGGCAGCTCGCACTCCCGTTCCCGATCATCGACAACGACGAGCTGGCCAAGATCATCCACGCTGACGATGACGGCGACCGGCCGGGCCTGCGAGCCCACGTCGTCAGCGGGCTCTACGACGTCACCGGTGGGGGAGCAGCTCTCGGGCGCCGCCTCGAGGAGATCTTCTCCGAGGTCGGCGAGGCGATCGATGGCGGTGCGCGGGTGATCGTTCTGTCGGACCGCAACGCCGACGTCTCCCGGGCGCCGATCCCATCGCTCCTGCTCACCTCCGCCGTGCACCACCAGTTGGTGCGCACCCGGCAACGCACCATGGTCGGGCTGGTCGTGGAGGCCGGTGACGCGCGGGAGGTGCACCACATGGCGCTCCTCATCGGGTTTGGCGCCGGTGCTATCAACCCGTACCTCGCCTTTGAGTCGATCGAGGACATGATCGCCGAAGGCCTCCACGGTCTCGGTGGGATCGAACCGCGCGTGGCGGTGCGCAACTACATCAAGGCCTGTGGCAAGGGTGTGCTGAAGGTCATGTCGAAGATGGGCGTCTCCACGGTTGCCTCGTACACAGGAGCGCAGATCTTCGAGGCGATCGGCCTCGCCGACGACCTCGTCGAACGCCACTTCACCGGGACCGTCAGTCGCCTCGGAGGCATCGGGCTCGACCAGATCGCCACCGCTGTCGCGATGCGTCACGCCGTCGCGAATCCGAAGCGCCCGGAGGAGCGCGCGCACCGACGCCTCGAGATCGGCGGTGAGTACCAGTGGCGTCGGGAGGGCGAGCACCACCTTTTCAACCCGGAGACCGTCTACCGGCTCCAGCACGCGACGAGGGCGAAGCGCTACGACATCTTCAAGCAGTACACCGCTCTCGTCGATGAGCAGTCCGATCGACTGGCCACGCTGCGCGGCCTCATGCGCTTCGCCGATGACCGGGTTCCCGTGCCGATCGATGAGGTCGAGCCGGCTTCGGAGATCCTGAAGCGATTCTCGACCGGGGCGATGTCGTACGGGTCCATCTCGGCTGAGGCACACGAGACGCTCGCAGTCGCGATGAACTCCATCGGCGCGAAGTCGAACACCGGTGAGGGCGGCGAGGACGCGGACCGGCTGCACGACCCAGCGCGTCGTTCATCGATCAAGCAGGTCGCCTCAGGCCGATTCGGGGTGACGGCGGAGTATCTGACGAACTCCGATGACATCCAGATCAAGATGGCGCAGGGCGCTAAGCCTGGAGAAGGGGGTCAGTTGCCGGGGCACAAGGTGTATCCCTGGATCGCGCGCACCCGGCACTCGACCCCGGGCGTCGGGCTCATCAGTCCGCCCCCGCACCACGACATCTACTCGATCGAGGATCTGAAGCAGTTGATCCATGATCTCAAGAACGCCAACCCCGCGGCTCGGGTGCACGTCAAGCTCGTCGCGGAGATGGGCGTCGGCACAGTGGCGGCCGGCGTCTCGAAGGCGAAAGCCGATGTCGTGCTGATCAGCGGGCACGACGGCGGCACCGGCGCCTCGCCGCTGACGTCCCTGAAGCACGCGGGAGGGCCGTGGGAGCTCGGTCTAGCCGAGACTCAGCAGACCCTCGTCATGAACGGCCTCCGCGATCGGATCGTCGTGCAGACCGACGGGCAGTTGAAGACGGGCCGAGACGTGGTGATCGCCGCGCTGCTCGGCGCCGAGGAGTTCGGTTTCGCCACCGCGCCTCTCGTGGTCTCGGGGTGCGTGATGATGCGTGTCTGCCATCTCGACACCTGTCCGGTCGGTATCGCGACTCAGAACCCTGAGCTCCGAAGTCGCTTCTCGGGACGACCCGAGTTCGTCGTGAACTTCTTCGAGTTCATCGCCGAGGAGGTACGCGAGCTCATGGCTCGACTCGGGTTCAGGTCCATGGACGAGATGATCGGGCGAGTGGAGGCTCTCGACACCCGGCCGGCTGTCGATCACTGGAAAGCCTCGGGGCTCGACATCTCGCCGATCCTCGCCCCCGCGGACAACCACTACGACCAGGCGCTCCACTGCACCCGCGGTCAGGATCACGGACTCGACGAGGCGCTCGACGCCGAGCTGATCCACGAGGCGCGAGGCGCGATCTCCGAGGGTGTTCCGGTCAGCATCAGCCGACCCATCAGGAACGTGAACCGGACGGTCGGCACGCTCCTCGGACACGAGGTCACCAAGGCCTGGAAGGGCGAGGGTCTTCCGGAGGACACGATTCGCATCGAGTTCGAGGGGTCTGCCGGTCAGAGTTTCGGGGCGTTTGTGCCGAGGGGTATCACGTTGATCCTGGAGGGTGATGCCAACGACTACGTCGGTAAAGGCCTCTCGGGTGGTCGTCTGGTGATCCGGCCGCCTCGCAATTCGCCGTTCGTCGCCGAGGAGCAGGTGATCGCCGGCAACGTGATCGGGTACGGCGCGACCTCGGGAGAGATGTTCATTCGGGGACGGGTCGGCGAACGGTTCTGCGTTCGCAACTCGGGAGCGTTGGCCGTGGTCGAGGGCATCGGTGATCACGGATGCGAGTACATGACCGGCGGTCGGGTCGTGGTGCTCGGCGCGACCGGACGGAACTTCGGTGCAGGCATGTCGGGAGGTATCGCCTTCGTGTATGACCCGGATGGGTCATTCGACCGGCGGGTCAATCCCGAGATGGTGCAGATCGAGAAGATGGACGATGACGACACCTCCTTTGTTCGCGAGGTGGTCGAGCGGCATGTCGAGCACACCGGATCGGAGATCGGTCGCCGAGTTCTCGCCTCCTGGTCGGTCGAGAGTGGTCGATTCCGGAAGGTGATGCCGACCGACTACCGACGGGCGCTCGATGTCATGGAACAAGCGGGGCGCGATGGGCTTGACGAGCGCGCGACCCTCGATCGGGTGATGGAGGCCTCGCGTGGGTGAGTCGACGGGATTCCTGAAGTGGGAGCGCAAGTTGCCGGAGATGCGACCGGTGCCGGTGCGCCTGCGCGACTGGCGGGAGGTCTACGACGACTTCCCGGCCGACGAACTCCGCCTCCAAGCGGGCCGTTGCATGGACTGCGGCATCCCGTTCTGCAACAACGGGTGCCCCCTTGGCAATCTCATCCCCGATTGGAACGACCTCGTCTACCGCGAGCACTGGCGCGCCGCTCTCGATCGACTCCACGCCACGAACAACTTCCCTGAGTTCACGGGGCGTCTCTGTCCGGCTCCGTGTGAATCGGCCTGCGTGCTCGGAATCAACCAACCTGCGGTTGCGATCAAACAGGTCGAGGTGGAGATCATCGATCACGCCTTCGATCAGGGATGGGTCACGCCGCAGATCCCGTCGGTGCGCACGGGGAAGCGCGTCGCGGTGATCGGCTCGGGACCGGCGGGCCTCGCAGCGGCGCAGCAACTGACCCGCGCTGGGCACGAGGTGGTGGTCCTCGAGCGGGCCGATCGGATCGGTGGACTCCTGAGGTACGGGATCCCCGAATTCAAGATGGAGAAGCGCCACATCGACCGGCGGCTCGAGCAGATGGCCGCCGAGGGCACCGAGTTCCGAACCGGGGCCGCCGTCGGCGAGAACATCGATGTCGACGTCCTGATGGCGAGCAACGACGCCGTGGTTCTCGCCTGCGGCGCGACGGCTTGGCGCGACCTCGACGTTCCTGGACGCGATCTCGCCAATATCCATCAGGCGATGGAGTACCTGCCGCTCGCTAACCGGGTGCAACTCGGAGATATGGACGCCTCGCCGATCGACGTCAAGGGTCGAGATGTCGTGATCATCGGTGGCGGCGACACCGGCGCCGATTGCCTCGGCACGGCGCACCGTCAGGGCGCGGCGTCGGTGACCCAGCTCGAGATCATGCCCAGGCCGCCGGAGGAACGAGCCGCGTCGAACCCCTGGCCGCAGTACGCCATGGTCTACAAGGTGACCTCCGCTCACGCCGAGGGCGGGGAGCGGGTCTATTCGGTCAACACTGAGCGTTTCGTCGACGATGGCGAAGGGAACGTGCGAGCGCTCTTGGTTCACGAGGTGGAACTCATCGACGGTCGATTCCAGACGGTGGAGGGCACCGAACGGGAGATTCCCGCCGACTTCGTGTTCTTGGCTCTCGGCTTCGTTGGGCCCGAACGGGGCTCCTGGTTGGATCAACTCGGTGTCCAACTCGACGAGCGCGGCAACGTCGCCCGGAACGAGCAGTACATGAGCTCAGTCCCCGGAGTCTTCGTAGCGGGCGACATGGGACGGGGGCAAAGCCTCATCGTCTGGGCAATCGCCGAGGGTCGCGCCGCAGCGGCCGGTGTCGACGAGTTCCTCATGGGGGAGAGTCGACTCCCGCGGCCGATCGGTCCGACCGCTCGTCCACTGGTGTGAGCCTCGGTGCCCCCGGGTCGGGAGCTGAACGGAATACGATGCGGGCATGATGCGGCGGATGGCCCTCGCGACCCCGGTCGTGCTCGGATTCGCTGTTCTCGGTGTCGGCTGCGCGACCGATGACGCCTCGGTGTCGCCGACGGTGGCGCCGATTCAACCCACCTCGTATGTGGTTAAGGAACTCGTGACCACCACGACGACCACGTTGCCCCCGACGACGACCACCGTGCTCGGCCAGCTAATGGAGCCGATCGAGTACATCATCGTGTCGGGCGACAATCCATCTCGGGTTGCCGAGCGCTTCAGCATTTCGATCCAGCAGCTCGCCGAGGCGAATGCCACGAATCCCGTGTACACGAACTTCCTGCTCGGCGGCACGCTGATCATCCCGCCCGGCGCGGTCCTGCCCGAGGCAGTGGCGACCGCGGTGGCGACCGGAGGTGCAACAACCGGCGCGAACTGCACCTTCGAGCAACATGAGGTGGTCGCGGGAGACAACCCGACGGTGGTGGCGAGGAAGTACGAGACGTCCATCGAGGCGCTCGCCCGCGCGAACGCCACGAACCCGGTCTACTCGAGCTTCCTCATCGGGGGATCGCTGATCATCCCCGTCGGTGACTGCTGATCTGGCTCAGTTGCCGCGGCGCCCGAGGTCCGGCCAAGCACGCCCCCGCTCGCTTCGGCCGGCGACTCCTCGGCTGCGGAACTCGGTGAGCGCCCACGCCCGTCGCCATGGCGAAGCGCTCGGCCCGTGGAGATGGGCCGAGGCACCAGAGGCAGCGGTTCGGGCGGCGGTCCAGTAGTCGCTGTTCGCCTCCAAGGCGAGGCGATTGACGGCCTGCTCGATGCGATCGCTGAATCGGCGCGTGTTCTCGCCCTCCTCGGGCCGCATCGGGCGGCCGAAGATTACGCGAGTGCGACCAGGGCGCAAGCGTGAGGCGCCCTTGCCGAAGATCGCCCCGGTCCCGTCGATATAGACGGGAACCACGTCGGCTCCGGTCCGGGCTGCGAGATAGGCCGCCCCGCCCTTGAAGCCCTGTCCCCAGCCGTCGGGAGACCGCCCGCCCTCCGGATAGATGAGCAGGCTCGATCCGTTGTCGACCAACTCTCGGAATCGGTCGCTGGAACGACGATTCGTTACCTCGCGATCAATGGGGATGGCGTTGAGGGCTAGGGCGGACACCGTCGCTTTCCAGCGCCGGTTGAAGAAATAGTCCGCGGCGGCGGCGACGGCGAGATCATCCCGCCACGGGCGGGGGATCACCGAGGTCATCAGGAGGGTGTCGAGATGGCTGTGGTGGTTGGGAGCGAAGATCAGCGGCGGGGCGGGGTCGAGTGCGGCGAGGTCGCGGAGCCGGTCGAGGCCGTCGATGGTCGGCCGTGTGGCTAGAACGGTTCCGAGTCGAAGCGGCCCTCGAGCGATCAGGCGCCGGGCCTCGCGGGCGAGTGGTCGTCGCGCCCAGTCTGTGTCGTACTCGGCGCCGAGTTCATCAGGGGCCTCGGGCACGATCACGCCGTTCGGGACCGGCGGAGGCAGATAGGGGAAGCCGCGACGCCCGAGGGGACGTAGGCCGAGGCGGGTCAACCGTTCGAATGGGCCGATGAGCCGTTGCAGGCGGCTGGAGAGTTCGGCTCGCTTCACGACTAGTGGACGTCCGCGACGAGTACTGAGGGGACGTGAAGGTGGGTGATCGTGGGGGAGCGACCGACGACCTCACTCGCGAGTTCGAACGCATCATCCATGGTGGAGGCTGGGGTGAAGCCGAGGCGACGAACGGTCGCGGGGTCACCGCCGACGATGATCACGCGACCGGCCCACTGCTGACCGTGAGCGCCCCAGTACCAGGCGTAGAACGGGTGGACCCCGTGATACGCGTTGCCGGTTCGGTAGAGGTGTCGGTACCACTCGTCCTCGGCGTACTTCCGCTCCCATCGCTGGGACATCTCCGCGGGGTCCGTCGTGTCGGCGAGGACCTCGTCGAAGAAGTCGATGTAGCTCGGGTGATGGACCGGGTGGAACTCCTTCGTGGTGGGGTGGGTCATGATGACCACCCCTCCCTCGCGCACCAGCGGGCGACCCCGGTACATGTTGAACAGGTAGCCGAGGCCCATGCACATCACGAGCACCGGGTTCATGATCGACTCGGGGTTGTAGGGGCTGATGAAGGGGATACCCATCGTCAGGATGTCGGTCTGCCCCTCCACCGGAACGATGTGCTGGGCGTGGACATGTTCGAGGGTGCGCTCGTGGACCGTCTCGGTGAACCCGGCTTGGACGCTCGTCATGGCGTAGGGGGCCTCGATCGAGTGGAAGATCCGCCGAGCGAGTCGTCGAGGTGTGCGGTCGAGGGCTTTCGAGGTGGCCAAGAAGGTGGCGCGGTCGCGACCGGTCCACTCCCACTCACGCTTGGAGAGGAAGTCGAACGGAGACGGAAAGGCGTCGTTGTTGATCGTGGACTCGATTTGGAAGACCTTGGGGCCGCTGTCACGGAGCACCGCGCCCATCCTCCAGATGGAGTGGTGCAGTGCAGAGTGGTGGCGATCCATCAGGCTCCGTGTGTTCTGCAGCGACTCCGGATTGTGGTGGTGGGAGAGGCATCGGTAGGAGGCCACGCCGGTCACGAGCGACTTCCAACCGCCATCCATCGCCACTTGATTGACGTTGGCGTAAACGACGAGGTCCGACTCGGCGACCCGACGGTTGATCTCGAGGACCTCGCCGTGGTCGGTCTCGCCGAGCACGACCAGGTTGGCGTGGTCTTCCGCGTCGTGCTGGTACAGCGCTCCCGACGGATGGAAGGCGTCGAAGATCCGGTCCCCGAGAACGTGACGCAACTCATAGTCGTGCATGCGTCGATGGAGGCCGAGGGCCGCGATGATGTGCACGTCGTCAACCCCTGCCTCTGCGGCCATGTCGAGGACCGCCTCGATGATGCGCTGCCTCGAGTCGGGGCGCCGCATCTTCGGAAGGGACAGGCTCGCGTCGTCGAAGCAGATCGTGAGGCGCATGCCGGCGTGAAGCAGCGAGGGGAGGGGTTCCATGTCGAGAGGCTGGAGAAGTGCCTGGCGGATGGCAGCATCGGGGTCCGCCAAGCCGGGGAGCGGCTCGGCTGGATAGATCACGCGGGAGCGATCGGCTGGGAGACGTTCGAGGCTGAACCGCTCCCCGTGCCAGAACAGCATGGGCGGCGTCGAACGATCGACGTCGAGGACGAATCCGGGTCGTGGCATCAGTTGCCCCTCCTGAGGTCGAAGGCGATTTTGACGGCGCCGCGTCGGCCGGCCTCGGCCGCATGGGCCAGAGCGTCGACATGGCGTTCGAGTGGGTAGGTGGCCGAGACCAGTCGCTCGGCGCCGGTTGTCTGCGCGAGGGCGATGGCGAGGTCGAAGGTTCGGGCACTGGAGCCATCGTCGAGGGTCTCGGTGCCGTAGGTGTAGCACCCCCGTAGTTCCGTCTCCCGGTGCCAGAGGGCGGTCAGGTCGAGCGAGACGTCGGCGGGCATACCGAGGAGCACGACCCGGCCACGTGGTCGAGTCATCGACACGCTGGCCGAGATCGATTCGGAGGAGCCGACTGCGTCGACGAGGCAGTGCGCGCCAGAGGAGAGGTGTCGTCCGATGACGTGCGCTCCTGTGCGGCGACGGATGGCGGCTGCCAGATCACCCGAGCGGACGACCTCGACCGCGCCGAGCGCCCGGGCGATCGCGAACTGGTGCGGATAGCGGGCGCCAACGATCACCTCGGCCTCCGGCACGTGCGCTCTCAGCGCGGCCACCGTCGCAAGGCCCATCGTGCCCGCGCCGAGCACTCCGATTACGAGGGGGCCGCGATCGAGGAGGTTGCCGCGGCGAAGGGCATCGCGCACGCTGAACGCCGCGTGGATGCCGCCAGCGAGTGGCTCGACCAACACCGCTGCCTCATCGGACAGGGCGTCGGGAATCTCATGAATTTGGGAGTCGTGGGCCCAGAACCACGGGGCCCATCCTCCTCCGGTTGAGTTGCAGAAGCCGGTTTGAATGCCGGGTTCCAGCGGTCCGGTGACGAGGTGGCGATAGTCATCGCCGTCCCCTGGGGCGGAGTCAGGAGACGGCGGGACGGCGTCACGGGCGGCGTGGCCGAGCACCGGCTCGATCACGACACGCCGACCGTCGCCGCGAGTGCCCACGATCTCGTGGCCGGGAACGAACGGGAAGGACACCCAGTCCTCGAAGTAGGCGGAGGCGCGACCTTCGGCGAGCGCGAGGTCGGAACCGCAGATCCCCGACAGCGTCGTGTCGATCCGCTCCCACCCCGGGCCGGGCTGTTCCGGATCGTCGATCTCGCCGAAGGTGAGCGGCCCGACACGGGTCGCCGAACGCTGGCTGATCGACGAGACGAGCCGCGCGGCACCGAAACGGGGAACACTGCGACGGACGCTGAGCGCTCTCATCGTCCACCTCGTCGGAGGCGCTCATCGCCGAATGGCGCGATCGGGAGCAGCGGTCGAGGTCCACCGGGTGCCTTGGCCCAGTGCTCGACGAGCCATCCCCGCTTTCGAGCGATGGCGGCCAGCCGCGTCTCAGGGTTTACGGCAACTGGGAAGCCCACGGCCTCGAAGAGCGGGAGGTCGGATGAGGAGTCGGCGTAGGCGACGCACTCCTCCATGCGGAAACCCTCAGCTTCGCAGTAGTCCGCGAGGAGTTGGGCCCGGGCTTCCCCGGTTGGGGGCACGGTGGTCATCTCGCCGCTGAGGGTCCCGTCGTGGCGAACGCTCATTTCCGCAGCCACGATCTCGTCGAAGAGGGGTCTCAGGCCAGCGACGTTGAAGTTGAGCGCGCCGGTGATGAGGATCGTGCGGTGTCCGGCGGCGCGGTGCTCGCGGACACGTCGGATTCCTTCCGGGAAGCTCTTGGTCAGCACGAGATGGGTCATCATCGCGGCCACGTCCTCCTCGATCTGCTCGATCGGGGCGTTCTCGTAGCGCCGATAGAAGTGACGCAGGAAGTCGGTGCGGTCTCGGCGATCGAGACGAAGGAGTGAGGGGGCTTCGGCGAGTGTTCGCGCCACGTAGCGGAGTCGCTCGCCGCGGTCAAGGCGGCGGGTGGCCAGCCAGGAGTAGTTCGCGACGACATTGGAGGCGATGAGGGTGTTCTCGAGGTCGAAGGCGGCGACCTGGCGTGCCGGATCGAGAACCTGACGGCGGAGTCGGGCGGTGCGGTCCGTCGTCTTGGCGCGGCCCGGTGTGGTTTTCACCCGAGCGTGCTCGATGATTGAGGGAAGGTGGATCTCGTTGATGTAGGTGGGCCAGTCCACGAGTCGCGGATCGAAGGCGAAGTCGCGCTGGTCGTTCTCGGGCAGGCGGTCCCAGAGGGACAGCAGGTTGTCGACTTGGTAGATCGCTTCGCACTCGGTGTAGAGGCCGTAGAGCTCGACGTACTCGAGGGCCCGCTCGACCTCCATGCGTCGAGTCTCGAGGTTGGCGGCGAGTTCGGCCTGGCGTCCGCGCAAGGGCAGCGATTGGAGAGCTGACTCAGCGCGTGTGATCACCGCTTTGGCTCGGGTCAATTGGGTTTGCACGCGGCCCCGTCCGGGGAAGCTCCATTCGGGAACGATGATCGGTTGGCCCTCGTTGTCGTAGAGCGGATGGGCGGTGAACCAGCTGCTGACGTTGTCGACGAGGGCTCGGTAACGGAGTGGGTTGATCCCACCGGAGGCCACCTGGGTGATGGGCGGCGCGTCATCCGGTCCGGCGGCAGCGACGGCGACGATGGCGGCCACAACCATGTCCACGGGGATGACGTCGATCGTGCCCTCGGGGACCCCCGGGAATTCCTTCAGCAGACCTCGGGCGTAGGAGAGGATCACCGGCTCGGCCATGCGGAAGCCTCGAATCCACCCTGGACGGGGCTCCGCCCACGCCGACTCGATGATCGAGGGTCGCACGATCGAGACGGGGACCTGACCACGGCTCTCGGTGAGGGCCTGCTCGCCGAGCGCTTTGGTGAAGGCGTAGGCGTCGGGCCAACCGACGCTCGCCGCGCGAGCTCGACCGGCCGCGACG
The DNA here is from genome assembly GCA_030828465.1 of Acidimicrobiales bacterium. Taxonomy (GTDB): domain Bacteria; phylum Actinomycetota; class Acidimicrobiia; order Acidimicrobiales; family Ilumatobacteraceae; genus Casp-actino5. Next base: position 36,667 of record JAURCL010000001.1, read on the forward strand.
AGTTGGTCGCGCACCCAGCGGTTCCGGAGTTGCTCGGTCTTGGCGGCGAGAGCGGGCGCTCCCGCGGCTCCGAGTTCGGCGCGGGCACGTTTGCGGAACTCAGCGAGTCGTTCGGGACGCCGACTCTCGGCCTCGGTGTCGCCCTTCAGTCGGCGGGCCGAGGTGACCTCGTTGCGCCAGTCAAGGCCGATGTCGAATGGTCCGTCGCTGACCAGTTGCTCGGGTGCGGTGCCGCGGCGGTTGCCGGCGACGTAGCAGGTGGACACGGCGACGAGATGTGGCGTGATGTCAAGTTCGGCGCAGAGCGAGGCGATGCGGGTCGGCCCAAGCAGGTTGATCTCGACCGCCTGGTCGAGAGGTGAGTCGAAGGAGACGGTGGCAGCGGAGTGGATGACGACATCGACCGTGGCGAACACCGCCCGCGCCGCCTCGTCGAGCCCGAGTCCGTCGGAGGAGACGTCGCCGGCGATCGTGGTGACGCGACGGGCGCACATCTCCGAGAAGCCTTCCTTGCCGAGATCTGACCGGAGACGGTCGAAGGCGTCGTTGGAGAGCAGCTCTCGCTCGGTCCTGCGGGCGGCGGCGGTGCGCCGTCCATCGCGGACCAGCAGAACGAGCTCGCAGTCGGGCACACCCCTGAGGAGCCGCTCAACGAGGGCGGTGCCTACAAAGCCCGTGGCACCGGTGATGACGATCTTCTTTCCGGCGAGACCTTCGGCGATCACGACCATATGTCTATCAGGTTCTCTACCAAGTGGTAGACGGACGCTGTGGCTGCGAGGATGTCGGGGTGCCGGAGCGACCCACGAGAGATCGAATCCTTGATGAGGCGGTCGATCTCTTCGGTTTCCGCGGGGTCGAGGCGGTCTCGCTCGACGAGATCGCGCGCGCCGTTGGCGTGCGCAAGCAGTCGGTTCTCTACTGGTTTCCCTCCAAGGAGGCTTTGGTGGCTGCGGTGCTCGACACGGTCGCCGATGAGCTCGTGGTTGTCATCACGGCCGCAATTCGCGCCTCAGACGACGACCCGTTGGTCCGTATCGATGCCGTGATCCGTGCCGTGTTCGGGCCCGCGGTTAGGCGGCCGGCGCTGCTCGGGTTGGTTCGCGAGCTCGGACGGCTTGATCGCGAACTCGTCGAGCGGCTCCGCTCGCGGATCGCCCCCCTGGTCGAGGCCTGTGTGGCCTATCTCGAGTTGGAGATGGAGCGTGGGCGTCTACGGCGAGCGGACCCGCGACTCGTCGCGGCTCTGGCCTACGCGACGGTCACCGGAATCGCGACCGAGCCCGAGGCGCTCGAGACGGTCGGATGGTCGCGTGACCTCGCCGGGCTGCGTCGACTTCGCGACGAGTTGCGCGGCTTCCTCCGCGCCGCGCTTGCTCCGTGAGCGTCAGTGATCAACGCGGCGGCGCCGCGTGGCGTGGCGCTCGAACGCGAGGGTGATTAGGCGTTCGATGATCTCCGGGTAAGGCACGCCGGAGGCCTCCATCATCTGCGGAAACATCGAGATCGGGGTGAAACCCGGCATCGTGTTCACCTCGTTGAGCAGCAACCCGCGGCCATCCTCGGCGAGGAAGAAGTCACAGCGCGCGAGTCCCTCGCAGCGCAGCGCTCGGTACGCGCGGAGGGCGAGGTCCCTGATCTCGTTGGCCACCGCAGGATCGAGTTCGGCGGGAACGAGCGTCCGTGATCGTCCGTCGAGGTACTTGTCGGCGTAGGAGTAGAACCGGTCGCCGGGGATGATCTCCCCGGGAACCGAGACGATCGGATCGGCGTCGCCGAGCACGGCGACCTCGAGTTCGCGACCGCTGATCGCCTCCTCGATCACGATGACCCGGTCGTAGGTGAGAGCGAAGCGGACCGCGGGGATGAGTCCGGTCGAATCATCGACCCGATTGACCCCGACGCTCGATCCCATGTTCGCGGGCTTCACGAAACACGGAAAGCCGAGGTCGGTGCCGACCCGGCTGATGAGCTCGTCTTCACCAGACGGTCCCCTCTCGAGATCGCGCTCGGTGACCACGAGATGCAGAGCCTGAGCGATACCAGCCGCACCGACCACGATCTTGGCCATCGCCTTGTCCATCGCGAGGGCTGAGCCGAGGACGCCCGAGCCGACGTAGGGAAGGTCGACGACCTCGAGGAGTCCTTGGATGGTGCCGTCCTCGCCAAGAGGTCCGTGGAGGAGCGGGAGCACCACCACGTCGCTCCCGACCCGAGAGGTGAGCGCTTCACTCGCGCCGATCACCGGGCCGGATGCGGACAGTTCCGTGGCTTCGGGGTCGGCCTGATGCCAGACCCCCTCTCGATCGATGCCGAGCAGGGTGAGGGCGTAGCGCGACCGGTCGACGGCGTTGATCACGTGTCTCGCGGTGACACAGCTGATGTCGTGCTCAGCCGATCGTCCACCGAAGAGGACCACGAGTTCGGTGACCGCCCTGCCCACCGGGCTGACGGTACCGTTCGAGACGATGAGGATCGAGGCACCCTGGGTGGCCAAAGCGGTCGGAGGCACCCATCACGGCGACCTCTCGTCGATCGCGATCGATGGGGTGGACTTCGACTCGCGCACCATCGCGCCCAGTCAGATGTTCGTCGCGCTAGTGGCTGAGCGTGACGGTCACCGTCACCTCGCCGACGCCGAATCCCGTGGCGCCGTGCTGCATCTCTGCTCGGACCGCTCCGCGGTCGAGGCGGCCGGGCTCCCGGCCGTGATCGTGGAAGACACGCTGGCTGCTCTCGGCGCGCTCGCCGCGGCGGTCCGTCTCGAACTGCTCGCCGAGTCCCGGGTGGTCGGCATCACCGGGAGTGTCGGAAAGACCTCGACGAAGGATCTGACGTCGGCAGCCTTGGCCGCTGGACTCGTGACTCACGCGAACCGTGCCAGCTTTAACAACGAGCAGGGCCTTCCGGTGACGGTGCTCGCCGCCCCAGAGCGGTGCGAGGCACTCGTGGTCGAGATGGGCATGCGCGGCCACGGGCAGATCACCGATCTGTGCCGTATCGCTCGACCCGACATCGGTGTCGTCACAGCGGTGGGCGAATCCCACACCGAGCTTGTCGGAGGTCTCGATGGTGTCGCTCGGGCAAAGGGCGAGTTGATCGAAGCGCTCCCGTCGACGGGCACGGCGATTCTGAACGCCGCCGACCCGCGCGTGTTCGCGATGTCATCGCGTTGCGCGGGATCGGTGCTCAGCTTCGGTGCCGGCGGTGACGTCAGCCCCGAGGGGATCGTGCTCGACGATCGGGCTCGAGCTCGGTTCGTCGCGCGAACACCCTGGGGCTCCACGGAGATGCGCCTTGCGCTCTCGGGAGAGCACATGGTGTCGAACGCCTGCGCGGCGCTCGCTGTTGCGGGAGCGCTCGGGGTTGACATCGAGGCGGCCGCGAACGCGATGGCGTCGGTGGACGCCGCACCGGGGCGGATGACGGTGGTGCAGGGTCGCAACGGCTTGACCGTCGTCGACGACACCTACAACGCGAATCCGACTTCCGTGGAGGCGGCTCTGCGCGCCCTCGTCGCCGTTCCGGCATCAGACCACGTCGCGTTGCTCGGGCTGATGGCTGAACTCGAGGATCCGGGTCCGTCACACGAGGCGATCACCGAACTCTGTAGCCGACTGGGGGTACGACTCCTGCCGGTGGAGTGCGACCTCTACGGGGTCGAACCCGTCGCCCTCGACGATGTTGGCGCGCTCCGCTTCGATGCCTCGACGGCGGTTTTGGTCAAGGGCAGCCGTGTCGCGGGTCTCGAACGAGTGGTCGGAATCCTCACCGCTGACCAGCCTGCCTGATCATCCTGCCCGATTACCCTCGCTGATCACCTGCGAGTTCCGGAGATCTTTCTCAGAGCAGCCGCGTCGGACCGTCGCGTGGTGCGGGCTCGACATCCTCGGCGGCGATGAAATCGGCGGGGGAGAGGCGGTCGAGATCGGTCCAGCGGCTGAGTCCCACCGCTGCCACAGCGCCGACTCCGAGGACCCACCGAGCGCCGATCGCGTCCATGATCGGGCCGGCGATGAGATTGCCGAAGGGGATGGTGCCGCCGAAGGCCATGAACCACAGCGGCATGACTGACGCGCGTTCTCGGTCGAAAAGATTCTCCTGTAGGACGGTGACGAGGGCGGTGGCCGTCATGAAGTAGACGAAGCCGAGTGCCGCCGAGACCGGGAAGGCAGCGGCCGGACTCCGCAGGACGGCGAAGATCGCGAGAAAGATGGCGAAGAGCCCGTAACCCCGGACGATCACATCTCGCCGACTCGTTCCTGAGAGCACGGTGCCCACCGCGATCGACCCGAAAAAGGCTCCGAGTCCCCACACGATGTAGAGGAATTTGTAGGTCGGCCCCTCGGGGTCGAGACCGAGGTTGAGTCGCGCGACTGACGGGAAGAGTCCGATGTAGGGCAGGCACACAAGCGAGAAAACGCTCATCGACACCAGAACGCGCGAGAGCGACCGGCGACCCCTCGCGAGTCTGAGCCCGGTGGTCAGGGCGCTGAGACCCCTCGTCGGGCCCGCGCCACCCGGATTGGGAAGGCGGACGAGCACGATGGGGATGGCGAGGAACAGGTAGGTCACCGCGTTGACTGCGAACAGTCCTGGGATTCCGACGCCGAGCGCCGCGAGCGCCGCGGCCAAGGTCGGGCCAAGTATCCGACTCCCGTTGATCATCGCCGAATTGAGGCTGACCGCTCCGGGAATGTCTCGACGATCGACGAGGAGCGGGATGCTCGCGGAGAACGCCGGTGCCTGAATGGTGTTCGCGATGCCGATGATCCCTTGGATCACGAAGATGGTCCACAGCGGCGCGCCACTCCATGTCGAGAGCGCGAGAACGACCGACATCGCCATCATCACCGCCTGCATCGAGGTGACGAGGGTCGTCCGGTCGTACCGATCGGCGAGAACGCCGGCCGGAATCGAGAGCAGAAGCAGTGGTCCGAGTTGAACGAAGACGAGCAGGCCGACCAGGGAAGCCGAACCGGTAACCGAGTCGATGTACGCCGGCAGGGTGAAGTTCTGCATCCACGTGCCGACGTTGGACAGCGTCGCCCCGATGAACAGGATGCGGAACCGCCGGTGCCGGAGCGCAGCTCGCGCGGTGCCGTGTCGGACGGTGTCGGTCGCGCTCACGGCATATCGGGGGCGACGGCGAACACGAGCGGCCAACCTAACGGCGGCGCGCGACGACCGTGATGTTCGGCCATCTGAACGCTGGCCCTCTGCGGTCGGAATCCTCGGGACGGACGTTCGCGTCTGCCACGATGGCCGCATGGAGTCCTCCCACGATCAGAGCACGACCGAGCGGACGTCCGCCTGCCGTTCGCCGCTCGGAACGTTCGCCGACTGCCCCCACTGCGGCGGCGATATGGCTCCGGAGCACGCGCACTTCCGCTGCCGGTCCTGCGGTTGGCGCGACTCGTGCTGCGACTGACGCAGCGGTCAGGTGGCGAACAGCGCGGCCATCGAGGAGAGCGATGAGGCTGGACCGCTCAGCAAAACGGTGGTGAGGCACGACTCCCGCCAGCGTGGGATCTCGGATCGGATCTTGTCGACCGGTCCGACGAGCGCCACGTCCTCGACCATTTCGAGCGGAATCGCGCGCGCGGCATCCTCCTTGCGACCCGCGAGATAGAGCGCCTGAACCTCCTCGGCGACCGACTCGTACCCCATCCTCGCGAAGACCTCGAAATGGAAGTTTGCGCCCCGCGCCCCCATGCCCCCTGCGTAGAGCGCGAGGTACGGCCGGACGAGGTCGGCGCAGGCCTCGACGTCGTCACCCGGAATGACGGTCACTGTCGCCGCGACCTCGAAGCCCTCGGAGCGATCTCGATCTTCGGATGCGGCGAAGCCGTCCTCGAGGCACTGTCGGTAGAAGGCGTCCTCGCGCGGCGAGAAGAAGAGCGGGAGCCACCCGTCGCAGATCTCTGCGGACAGCGCGACATTCCTTGGGCCCTCCGCCGCGAGGAAGATCGGAATGCGATTGCGGAGCGGATGAACCGTCGACTTCAACGCTTTGCCGAGTCCGGTGCCGTCGGCGCCGGTGTAGGGCAGATCGTGATGACGGCCGTGGAACTCGACGGGGCCCTCGCGGGCGATGATGTCGCGGAGGATGGTGACGTACTCGCGGGTGCGCTCGAGCGGTCGCGGATAGGGGCGTCCGTACCAGCCTTCGACGACCTGGGGGCCTGAGGCACCGATCCCGAGGATGAACCGCCCGCCGGAGAGATGGTCGAGCGTGATGGCGGCCATGGCCGTGGCCGCTGGCGTGCGCGCCGACATCTGCATGATGGCGGTGCCGAGTCGGATCTGCTCGGTGCGCGATCCCCACCAGGCGAGCGGGGTGAGCGCATCAGATCCGTAGGCCTCGGCGGTCCACACCGAATCGAATCCAAGACGATCCGCTTCGAGCACTCCGTCGAGCGCCCCGCTCGGGGGCCCTGACGACCAGTAACCGGTGTTGTATCCGAGTTGGAGTCCGTCCATCCGCTGAGCGTAGGGGTCGGCTCCGATCGGATCTCAGTTGAGTGTGGAGGCGACGATCTCGTTCACGACGTGACCGGAGCTCACGTTCAATCCCGCCAGGAGGTCGTCCGGAAGATCGGATGTCGGTTTCTCAGCGTCGATAAGCCGTGCGATGTACGGGAGTGTCGCGTTGGTGAGCGCAAGTGTCGAGGTGTGAGGAACGGCACCCGGCATGTTGCCGACCGCGTAATGGATCACGTCGTGCGCGAGGAACGTCGGCGCCGAATGCGTGGTCTCGCGGGTGGTCGCGATGCAACCGCCCTGATCGACGGCAACATCGACGATGACCGAGCCGGCTCTCATCGACGCAACCATCTCCTCATCAACGACGACCGGTGCTCGGTCCCCAGCGACGAGTACCGCCCCAACGACGAGATCGGCATCACCTACGGCGCGCGCGATGGACCCGCGGTTCGCGGCCGCGGTGGTCACCCGGCCTTGGTACACCTGGTCAACCCAACGGAGACGGTCGAGGTCGCGGTCGACCACCACCACCTCGGCCTCCAGCCCGGCGGCCATGCGCGCCGCGTTCCAGCCGACATTCCCGGCGCCGATAACAACGACGCGGCCCGGACGCACGCCGGGCGACCCACCGAGGAGCACACCGCGCCCGCCGTGGTGAGCGGCCAGGAATTGGGCACCCATCTGGGTAGCGAGCCGGCCGGCGATCTCACTCATCGGCGCGAGCAGTGGGAGGCCTCCCCGCTGGTCGGTGACGGTCTCGTAGGCGAAGGCAGTGCAACCGGATGCGGTAAGGGCCTCGGCGACTTCGGGGTAGGCGGCGAGGTGGAGATAGGTGAAGAGGGTGAGGTCGGGACGGAGATGGGTGAACTCCGCCGCTTGGGGCTCTTTGACCTTCACCACGAGGTCGCATGACCAAGCTTGTGCCGCGTCTGCGACGATGTCAGCGCCAACGGCCTCGTAGCTCGCATCCTCGAATCCGGCGGCGGTGCCCGCCCCGCTCTGGACCGCTACGCGTACACCGCGTCCGACGAGCTCGACCACGCCATCGGGGGTGAGGGCGACCCGGTGCTCATCGGTTTTGGTTTCGGTCGGAACACCGATGCTGGTGAAGGATGACATGGGACGAGTTTGCGCTCGTTCGTTCCGTGGATGTCGGCATATTCCGGGCCAGAATTCGCTTATGACACCTGAAATAACGGATGTGGACCTTCTTGACCAACGAATTCTGTCTGAATTGGCAACTGACGGGAGGATGTCGTGGAAGGCGCTCGGGGAGCGAGTGCATCTCGCGCCGACCTCGGTGGCCGATCGTGTCCGTCGACTTGAGCGCGATGGGGTGATCACCGGGTACCGAGCGGTGATCGATCCCGGGGCGGTGGGCCGGTCGCTCCGGGCTGTCGTCGACCTCTCCCTCGCTCCCGGTGCCTCGGCCGAGGAGTTCGAGGCGCGCCTTGCGGAGCGGAGCGAGGTGGTCTTCGCTGCCTACGTCACCGGGACGGCCGACTACACGGTGGTGGCTGAATGCGCCGGTGCCGATGGACTCGACGACCTCGTCCGTTGGCTTCGCGCCGATCTTGGTGTCGCCAGGACGGAGAGCAGCCTCATCCTTCGGGTGGTCGTCGGTGACTGAGCGTCAGGTTCACCACTGGGCGTCTGCTACACAACGAGCCATGAGCAGCTCAAGCGGTGACACCTTCAGGAACTTCATCGGCGGGGAGTGGTGCGATAGCGCGGATGGCCGCACCTCGCCAGTCGTCGATCCGGCGACGGGGGAGGAGTACGCGCGCGCGGTCGTGTCCGGACCCGCTGACGTCGATCGCGCCATGAGCGCGGCGGGAGAGGCGTTCGAGGCATGGCGAGACACCACCCCGTCAGAGCGGGCGCTGGCCCTGCTCAGAATCGCTGATGCCGTCGAGGCGCACGGCGACGAACTCATGTCGATCGAATCGAGGAACTGCGGCAAGCCGTACGCGGTTCACCGCGGCGAGGAGATCGGCCCGATGGTGGACCAGATCCGATTCTTCGCTGGTGCGGCACGACACCTCGAAGGCCGGGCGGCTGCGGAGTACATGGCCGGAATGACCTCGATGATTCGACGCGAGCCGGTTGGCGTGTGCGCTCAGGTGGCGCCTTGGAACTACCCGATGATGATGGCGGTGTGGAAATTCGCCCCAGCCATCGCAGCCGGTAACACCGTCGTGTTGAAGCCGAGTGACACGACGCCGGCCTCGACCACCCGTCTCGCGGAGATCGCCGCGGAGCATCTGCCCGCTGGCGTCCTCAACGTCATCTGCGGTGACCGCGACACCGGTCGCGCCATGGTCGAGCACGAGACGCCAGCGATGGTCTCCGTGACCGGATCGGTCCGAGCGGGCCAGGAGGTCGCTGCGGCAGCCTCCTCCAGCCTGAAGCGCGTGCATCTCGAACTCGGGGGGAAAGCGCCGGTCGTGGTGTTCGACGATGCCGATCTTGAGAGCGCGGCCGAGGGCATCGCGACAGCGGGCTACTTCAACGCTGGTCAGGACTGCACCGCGGCGACGCGGGTGCTCGCCGCTCCTGGGGTCTACAGCGACCTCGTCGATGCTCTCGCGGAGCAGGCGCGAACCGTGGGGGTCGGCACCCCCGAGCGAGAGGACATTCTTCTTGGCCCGGTGAACAACGCGAACCAACTGGCCCACGTGAGCGGATTCATCGACCGCTTGCCGAAGCACGCGAGGGTCGTCGCCGGCGGCAATCGCATCGGCGACTCCGGATTCTTCTTCGAGCCGACCGTGGTCGCCGACCTTCTTCAAGGTGACGAGATGAGCCAGCGTGAGGTCTTCGGTCCGGTGATCAGCGTGCAGGCCTTCTCCGATGAGGACGAGGCGGTCGCCTGGGCCAACGGAGTTGAGTACGGGCTTGCGTCAAGTGTCTGGACCCGGGACGTCGGCCGCGCCATGCGGATGGCGCGTCGTCTGGATTTCGGGTGCGTATGGATCAACACCCACATCCCACTGGTCGCCGAGATGCCCCACGGTGGTTACAAGAAGTCGGGATACGGCAAGGACCTCTCGTCGTACGCCCTCGACGACTACACGCGCATCAAGCACGTGATGGTCGACCTCTCGTGACCTCCGCCGCCCGGCGGGTGGCGATCGGCCCCTCGGGCGCGCCGCCATGGGTCGATGCCGCCGTTCGCGAGGGGGGAGCGGAGATCGTGCCCCTCGAGGACGCCGACGCGCTGGTGTGGTGGGATCACACGGCGGTGAGTGAGCTGCGCGGGAACCTCTCGTCTCGCCCTTTGCTCGAGTGGGTGCAACTCCCGTTCGCCGGTGTCGAGGACTTCCTCGAGGTGATCGACGACCGCCGGGTGTGGACCTGCGGGAAGGGGGCGTACTCCGAACCTGTGGCCGAACTCGCGCTCGCCCTCGCCCTCGGCGGGTTGCGAGCGACTCATCGCTACGCGAGGGAGCGTCGCTGGGGGGAACCGGCCGGCCGAGGGCTCCACGGCGAGCGGGTCACCATCGTCGGGGGAGGTGGGATAGCGAGATCGTTGCTCGCCTTGCTCGAGCCCTTCGGCTGTCGCACGACCATCGTGCGTCGTTCCGACCGACCCGTGCCGGGCGCGGACCTTGTCGTGTCCCCTGATCACCTGATCGACGCCCTCGCCGATGCCCTGGTCGTGGTGCTCGCGGCGCCGCTCACCGAGGAGACGAGGGGACTCATTGGTGTCGACGAACTCGCCATGATGACCAGGGACACCTGGTTGATCAACGTGGCCCGTGGAGCGCTCGTCGACACCGATGCGCTCGTCACAGCGCTCCAAGACGGCGCGATCGGTGGAGCCGCCCTCGACGTGACGGATCCTGAGCCGCTCGCTGTCGATCATCCGTTGTGGTCACTCGACAACTGCGTGATCACCCCGCACGTCGGCAACACCCCTGAGATGCGCGAACCGCTCCTCGGGCCTCGCATCCGTGAGAACGTCCGGGCCTACTGTCGGGGTGAGGCGCTCGACGGCATCGTCGATCCGCGCGCCGGCTATTGACCATGAACGACGATCACTACCGAGTGCTCGGTGTCGGGTCGTCGGCGTCTCGGGACGAGATCCGCGCCGCCTACCGGCGAGAGGCAAGGCGCTTGCATCCCGACAGCGCCGGCTCCGCATCCTCCTCGGAGATGGCGCGCCTCAACGAGGCCTATCGGGTGCTCTCCGATCCCGGCCGTCGGGTGATGTACGACCGGTCCCGTGCTCCCTCGACGACATCGACTCATCAGCGGCCGCCCGGATCGCCCCACGACCCACCGATGCCGCAGATCCCGGTCGGGCCGGCGCGATTCCCCTGGCGTTTCGTCACCGTCATCGCGTTGATCGGTGCGGGAGTTGTGCTCGTTGGAGCGCTCACGTCGCCGCCGGGAGAGGAGGGCGAAGTTGACGGTGTGCTTCGACCCGGCTCCTGTGCCGAGGTCGATGTCGACTCCTTCGCGCGGGAGGTTCGCTGCACCCTCGCGCCCGGAGAGCTCGTGGTCGATGCCCTCGTTCCGACCGACCAGGATTGCCCGCTATCGACTCAGAGTCACCTCGACCGCCTCGGTCTCGGGCGAGCCTGCCTCGTTCCTCGTCCCTGAGCCGGTGCCGACTCGGGCGGCGCACTGATATCGTCATCGCGCCGGGGCGATTAGCTCAGTTGGAAGAGCGCCACGTTCACACCGTGGAGGTCATGGGATCGAGGCCCGTATCGCCCACTCGAAGCGCCTCTCCGAGGGCGGCGGACTACGGTTCGCCTCCATGCGGAGGCTCTGCGATCGCCCGGGCTGCTCGGCCCCCGCGGCGCTCGTGTATCGGATGGTCCCCGAGCGACTGGTGTTCTGGATGGCCCCGATCGATGACGAGGTTGAAACTGACGGCGGGGTCATCTGTCAACGTCACGCCGATCGGCTCGTTCTGCCACGCGGATGGACCCTCGACGATCGCCGCGATCCAACGCTCCGCTTGTTCCGGCCGAGCCCTGAGGCAGATCGCGCCGACGCCGGCCCACGCCGCAGCCGTCGGACCCGCCCTGAGCCGGTAGCAGAGCAACTCGCGATCGGTGTCGATGCCGAGGACTCGTCCGCGGTCGTCGCACCTCGGAACCGCATCGTCGAGCACTCGGTTGCGTCGTTCAGCGAGTCGGAGGAACCCCTCGACGACGAAGCGTCGGTGGACCAGCACCCGGAGGAACAACATCCGCAGGAGCATTCGGCGGCCGACACCAGCCGACCGTCCTGGGCTCCGGCGCGTGGTGCCCCCGAGCCGCCTGAGGGGGAAGTTCGCTCGTCCCTTCTCGCCCGCGCCTTCGGGATGAAGCGGCGCGGATAGATCGACTGGAGACCGGGCGATGATGGACTTAGAGGAAGCGATCGACCTCGCGGCGACACGCGCGATGGTGGTCGATGTCCTCTCCGACCTCGCCTCGTACGCCGAGTGGCTCGACATCGTTTCTCTGGCCGAGCCGGCTGGGGTTGACACCGATGACCGGCCGGTCTGGATGGTGGAGTTGCGCGCGCGGATCGGCCCCTTCGCTCGCACGAAACGCCTCCGCATGGTGCGAACCGTGCTCGACGTCGGGCCGGAGCGAACCCAGGTGCTCTTCACCCGCCGCGAGGAGGGCGCGCGGGACTACTCCGACTGGACGCTGTCCGTCGTTGTGGAGGACGCCGGTGCGGCCGACTGCCGGGTGGTGCTTCGTCTCCACTACGGGGGGAGCCTCTGGACCCCCGGGCCACTCGAACGGGTGCTCGCCGATCAGGTCCGGGTGGGTCGCGAGCGGCTCAGCCGGGTCGTCGCGACGAATACGCGCTGAGGCGACCATCGGCTCGACGATCGAGTCGGATATCGACACCGAAAGCATCCGAGAGAACCACCTCGTTGAGGTGTCGTTCGATGGGCCCGCTTGAGAGCGTCGTTCCCCGCGCCATAACGAGGACATGGGTGGCCCCAGAGGGAATCTCGTCGACGTGATGGGTGACCGTGACCGTCGGGATGGGTGAGGCCGTCATGACCTCCATCGAGCCGATCAACTCCTCGCGACCGCCGAGATCGAGTCCTGCGGCGGGTTCGTCGAGGAGCACGACGGCGGGTTCGCCCATGAGTCCGCGCGCGAGGAGTACCCGCTGACGCTCACCACTCGAGAGGGTTCCGAAGCTCCGATGCGCCAGTGCCCCGACGCCGAGTCGACGGAGCAGGTCGCCGGCTCGGCTCCGGTCCTCGTCGGTGTAGCTGTGCCACCAGGGCTCCAGCGCCCCATGGAGCGCGGTCATGACGACATCGGTGGCTGTGAGTTCCGGTCGGAGTGAGTCCGCGAGACCGGAGGCCACCCACCCGATAGAAGACCGCGCGTGGCGGATGTCTACGCGACCGAGTTCGGCGTCGAGCACGCGAACCGACCCCGAGGTCGGGTGCTCGCGGAACGCGGCAATGCGCAGGAGCGTCGATTTGCCGCATCCGTTCGGGCCGAGCACCACCCAATGTTCAGCCTCATGGATTTTGAGATCGATGCCGGTGATGATGGCGTGCCCGTCTCGCACCACGGTGATGTCGCGCAACTCGACGACAGGTTTGGCGGCCACGCCGCGACGCTAGCGAGACGTCAGCGCGCCGAGCGTGGGAGTGTGGGGTCGGTGGACGAGGCCGAGAGAATCGAGAGGGAGTTCGAGGCCCTCACCGGGCTGGCTCCGACGGGGGCTGCTCCGCTGACCGGTGGGGCCTCACGAGTGACTTGGGAGGTGAACGCCGACGGCCGAAGGTTCGTGGTCCAAGCGGCTCGCGGTGACACCGCGCGAGACATGCTCGGCGAGTTCGAACTGCTCACGGCTCTCGCCGGCGAGGGGCTTCTGGTCCCGAAGCCGGTCGCCGCGGGGTTCCCCGACGGGCGTGCCGTCCTCGTCTCGGGTCACATCGCCGGTGAGACCATCGGGGTTCGCGTCCTGCGCTCGCTTGATCTGTCCGGTCGCGTGCGGCTCGCCAGCGGATTCGCGAGCGCTGCCGCCAACATCCATCGGCGGGGCACGTCGTCAGTCGCGGGACTTGAGACCCTCTCGGAGCCCATCGACCAGATCGAGGCGTATCGCGAGGTTCGCCTCGCCCTCGCGTCTGACCGTCCGGTTCTGGCCGTTGCCGAGCGTTGGCTCCGAGAGCATCCACCTGAGCCAGCTCCGACGGTGCTCTGCCACGGTGACCTCCGACTCGGCAATCTGATCGTGGAGGGCGGTGAGCTTCGGGCAGTGATCGATTGGGAACTCGCGCATCTCGGTCACCCGGCCGAGGATCTCGGCTGGTGCTGCGTGCGGGCGTGGAGGTTCGGCGGTGATGCCGCGGCGCTCGGTTGTGTCGATCGGGGGACCTTGCTCGCTGACTACGAGCGTTTCGGAGGATCACACGTGAGCGAGGAGACACTGCGCCATCACGAGGTGCTCGGCACCTGGAAGTGGGGATTGATGTGCCTCCTTCAGGCTGAGGCGCATCTCTCCGGGGTGGTGGATGACCTCGAGCTGCTCGCCATCGGTCGTCGGGTCGTCGAGAACGAGTACGACCTGCTCCGCCTGCTCGGATGGCGCCCTGATCCGAGTCGATTCGGGGAACGGGCCGCCGATGATGGTGATCCGGCAAACACCCCGAGTTCGAATCCGTCCAGAGCGGAGACCGGCATCGTTCCCACGCTCAGCGCGTTGCGCGACGCGCTCGACGGAGAGGATGAGGGGGCGGGCGGCGACTATCGCCGGCGACTTCGCGACTCAGTTCGCGAGATGATCGCCCGCGAGGTGCGGCTGACCCCGAAGCTGTCGAGCCGCCGCGTCGAGCGCCTCACCGAAATCGGCGTGGTGGACCATGGGCACCTAGTTGACGAGATCTTGAGCGGCGATCGCGTCCTCGACGCGCGGCTTCTCGAAACGCTCGGGGACGAGGTGCTCGATCAGCTTCTCGTCGTCAACCCCGGCTATGTCGGGCGCGCTGATGATGTCGTCTGACGGTTTCTTTCCGGCCGACGTCCGATCGACACCCCTTGGGCGGCGAGTTGGCCACAGGCGGCGTCGATCTCGGTCCCGCGGTTCCGTCGGATCGTGGCGTTGACCCCGAGGTTCTCCAGACGACGCTGAAATCCTCGAACGGTCTGGTGGCCGGAACCGACCGTTGCGTATCCCGGCGTCGGGTTGAGCGGGATCAGATTCACGTGCGCGCTCGGTTCAAGGCGATGGCACAGGTCGGCCAGAAGTTCGGCGTCCTCCGCGCGGTCGTTCACCCCCGAGATCATCCCCCACTCGAACGACACACGTCTGCGACGTACCCGGAGGTAGTCCTGGCAGGCGCCGATCACCGCGTCGAGCGGGTATCGCCGATTGATCGGCACGATCGGATCACGCGATGCGTCATCAGCGGAGTGAAGGGAGACCGCGAGGTTTACCGGCAGTTCGAACTCCGCGAGCGCCCGGATGCCGGGCACGACTCCGACAGTCGACACGGTGATCGACCGAGCCGAGATTCCGAGGTCGTCGTGGATCCGCCGGCAGGCCTCGAACACTGGCTCGGTGTTGGCAAGCGGTTCCCCCATGCCCATGAAGACGATGTTCGAGACGCGACGGTCGACTCCGGCGGCATCACGCCGCGCGAGCGCGACCTGCTCGACGATCTCGCCCACGCTGAGGTGACGAGAGAACCCAGCCTGTCCGGTCGCGCAGAAGCTGCAGGCCATGGCGCACCCGGCCTGGGACGACACGCAGACCGTCGCCCGATCCGGATACAGCATGAGCACAGTCTCGATTCGGTTGCCGTCAGCGAGTCCCCAGAGATATTTGATGGTTTGCCCATCGTCGGAGACCGAACGGAGTACCTCGGTCAGAGCGCGTGGGAGCAACCCCGACAGGCGCTCGCGCAACGCGCGTGGAAGGGTGGACCAGTCGTCGGGTTCGGAGCAGTCTCGGTACATGCCCTCCCAGACCTGATCGGTTCGGTACTTCGGGGCGTTATCGAGCAACTCGGCGACCTGCTGCCTCGTCAGGTCGTAGCGGCTGAGGCTCACAGCGAGAGCCCCATCGCGCGATCCCGGTGGTGCTCGATGAAACCGAGTCGGCGATACATCGCTCGCGCGGCCGAATTCGCCTCGTCGACGAAGAGCATCACCTCGGGAAAGCCGGAGTCGAGAAGGTGCGCGAGACCGGCGGCGGTCACCGCCGCGCCGAGCCCTCTACCCGCGCGCGTGGGATCCACGGCAATGACGTAGATCTCTCCGAGCGCCTCGTCGTGGCCGGTCGCGCGGTGGACTTTCGTCCAACAGAACGCCGCGAGCCCGTCGTCGTCATGGTGAAGCAGGAAACCCTCGGCATCGAACCAGTCCGAATTCAGCCTGCGACGAAGCGTCTCGAGATCCCAGGAACCCTGCTCCCCGTGATCGGCGAACGCCGCGTTGTTCACGCGAAGCCAGTCCGCCTCATCCGCGTCGACCTTGAAAGCGCGCGTCGGCACGCGGAGAGACGCGAGTTGTTCGCGGTTGTGGTCACCGAGGCTCACGCGGAGCTGGAGCAGGCTCCGACGCTCGACGAAGCCGAGCGATTCCGCGAGTGACTCGTACCAGTGATCGTGGCTCCGCAGCCACCAGGTGAGCTCCGACGCACCGCGTCCTGTGACGCGATCCACCACCGCTCGTAGCAGTCGCTCCGCAAGGTCCCGGTTGGGCGGGGAGTGGTGCGTGCCCGGGATGACCAGTTCCACGACGCGCGTGTCGTTGGCCACTGAGGCCTGAGCGAACCCCAGTATCCCGTCGTGATCATCGAGACCGACCAGAAGAATCGGTGGCGGATCGGTCGAATCATCCTCGAGCTCCAAGCGGAGGTGATCGCTCAGGATGCCGTGGCCGTGCATCTCGGCCACGCCGTCGCAGAACGCCAGCAGGCGATGCCGCTCGCGAAGCTCGCGGTGTTCGACCTCGACGATCCGCATGAGCGCACCGTATCGGTGTCGACGATCAGCGAGCCGTGCGCGCAGCGCGCTCCAGAGCCCGCTCGGCTGCGCGGAGCAGACGCTCGGACTCGTAGACCGCGGACACGACGTCTTCGCGCTCGGTGCCGAGGAAGGGTTCCGCGAGTCGGCCCACGCGATCCTTCGCCCGCCCAACCGTTTCGATGAGCGTCTGGAGTTCAGCTGCTGCGGAGCTGAGCTCGGCATCGGTGGTCCGGCGCTCACCCATCGAGGCAACTTACCCGAGCGTTCGGCGCTGTCATCGACGTCGGTAGCCTCGCGCCGTGGCCAGGATCCGAGATGACCTGCGCGCCCTCTCCGGCTATCACTCGCCTCAGGTGGACGTGACGGTGCGGCTCAACACGAACGAGGCCCCGTTCGCTCCGCCCGCAGAGTTCGTGTCGACCCTCGCGCAGCGGCTCGCGGGGGTCGAGTGGAACCGTTATCCCGATCGGGCCGCCGTATCACTCCGAACCGGCCTCGCCGCGCTGCATGGTGTGCCGGTCGAGCAGGTCATGGTCGCCAACGGTTCGAACGAGGTGCTCCAGAGCATCCTTCTCGCCTTCGGCGGGGCTGGGCGGCGCGCCGTGGTGTTCGAGCCCGGCTATCAGATGCACGCTCAGATCGCCAGGAACACCGCTACTCCGGTCGAGATCATCGAGCGCGACAGCGAGATGCTGATCGATATTCGCAGCGCGCTGGCAAGCCTCAGCGCCGGTCCTCCGGCGGTGGTGTTCGTGACCTCGCCGAACAATCCGACCGGACGCTGTGAGCCCCGCGACACGGTGCGGGCCCTTGTGGAGCACGCGGGCCAGCATCTCATCGTCGTCGACGAGGCCTACGTTCAATTCGCCGGCGCCGATCTCCTCGACCTCGTCTCGGACGGGGCACCGGTGATCGTGACGCGCACGTTCTCCAAGACGTGGGGTATGGCGGGACTGCGCCTCGGTTACGCGATCGGCGCCACCGAATTGATGAGCGCATTGGAGCTCGTCACCCTCCCGTACCACGTCGATGCGGCGAAATTGATCGCTGGAGAGCTCGCGCTGGACTTCGTTGCTGAGATGGACGCGCGGGTCGCCGAGACGGTGGCTGAGCGCGAGCGGCTTCGGGGACGTCTTTGCGACCTTGGCGTCGACGTCGGCCCGAGTGAAGCGAACTTCCTGCTCATCGGTACGGGTTCACGGCCGGCAGTCATGGTTTGGGAGGGGCTCGTCGAGCACGGCGTGCTGGTGCGGGATTGCTCGGGGTGGCCGGGTCTCGCCGGTCGGCTCCGAGTGACCGTAGGGTCTCCCTCCGAGAACGACGCGTTCGTGACCGCCTTGGAGGAGGTGCTGAGATGACGAGACGAGCGACACGGATACGCGAGACCGGGGAGACCTCGATCGAGGTCTCCCTCGATCTTGACGGCTCGGGGATCACGGAGATCTCAACCGGAATTCCGTTCTTCGATCACATGCTCGACCAGGTGGGGCGCCACGGCGGCCTCGACCTGACCGTGCGCGCCGTCGGCGATCTCGCTATCGACACTCATCACACCATCGAGGACGTCTCGATCACGGTCGGGGAGGCCCTGCGGGAGGCGCTTGGAGACAAGGCCGGGGTCACCCGATTCTCAAGTGGCCGGTACCCGCTCGACGAGGCCCTGGTCGATATCGCCCTCGACCTCTCCGGGCGACCCTTCGTGTTTTGGGAGGTCGCGATCCCCGAGTGTTTGCCCCTCGGGGATCCGCCGTTCGATCCTCAACTGGCCGAGCACGCCGTGTCGTCCCTCGCGACCGCTGCCGCGATGACACTTCACGTCGAACTGGTTCGGGGTCGCAACGTGCACCACATCATTGAGGCGGTCTTCAAGGGACTCGGCCGGTCGATCCGAGCCGCGGTGAGCCGCACCGGGGAGGCGGGAATTCCGTCCACCAAGGGCGCGCTCTGACGACGTGTCGCCACGCTCCGACTCGACCGCTCCGATCGCCGTCGTCGACTACGGCATCGGCAACCTGCATTCCGCGCACAAGGCGTTCCTCCGCGTCGATGTGCCCGCGCGCCTAACGACTGATCCGTTCGAGGTCGAGGCAGCCGCGGCCGTTGTTCTGCCCGGGGTCGGCAACTTCGGTGCGTGTATGCGCGCCCTTCGGCATTCGGGCCTCCTGAACGCGGTGTTGTCGAGCATCGACGCCGGACGGCCATTTCTTGGGATCTGTGTCGGGATGCAGATGCTGTTTGAGGGATCCGCGGAGTCTCCTGACGAGCCGGGTCTCGGAGTGTTGGCGGGGCGCGTCGAGCCGTTGCCCGACAGTGTGAAACGCCCCCAGATGCAGTGGAACCGGCTCTCGGTTGCCGCTGGTGAGACGGTGCTCACCGATGGTGACTGGATGTACTTCGTCCATTCCCTCGCCGCGCAGCCATCCGACCGGGCGATGATCGCGGCCGAGGTGGACTACGGCGGTCCGGTGGTCGCCGCGGTGAGGAGCCGCAACATCCTCGCGACGCAGTTCCATCCGGAGAAGTCAGGAACCGCCGGGCTCGCGTTGCTTCGGCGATGGGCGGAGACTCGATGACAGCGAACGCGCTCCTCCCCGCCATCGATCTCCGCGGTGGCGCCGTTGTCCGCCTTCTCCACGGCGATTACTCCGCTGAGACCCGCTACGGCGATGACCCGGTCGCCGTAGCCGAGGACTTCGCCGACCAAGGGGCGGAGTGGGTGCATATCGTCGACCTCGACGCCGCCCGGGGCGACGGTCCGGTCAACCGCGCGGCCATCGGACGGGTGGCGGATCGGCTCGCCAGCCGAGGGGTCAGGGTGCAGACCGGCGGTGGCGTTCGAGCGGTGACCGATGCTCGTCAACTCGCTGACCTCGGCGTAGCGCGGGTAGTGATGGGTTCAGCCGCCGTGCGGAGCCCCGAGCTCGTCGATGAAGTGGCGGCGACCGTCTCCGTGGCGGTCGGGCTCGACCACCGGGACGGCCAGGTGGCGGTCGACGGTTGGACCCGTGAGTCGGATCTTGATCTCCACACCGCGCTCGCCGCCTTCCCCTCCGCGGAGGCCTTTGTGGTGACTGACATCTCTCGGGACGGCGCGCTGGTAGGACCCGACCTCGTCGGACTGAGCGTCGCAGCGCGTGCCACCGACCGACCGGTGATCGCAAGCGGGGGAGTGGCGACGCTCGACGATCTGTCCGCTCTCGCGGCGATCCCTCGGCTCGGCGGTGTGATCGTCGGAAGAGCCCTCTACGAGGGCAGGTTCACGGTCGCCGAGGCGATCGCCGTCCTGGAGCGCGGGGCATGAAGGTCGCGCGAATCATCCCGTGCCTCGACGTCGACGCCGGTCGGGTAGTCAAGGGGGTCAACTTCGTCGATCTTCGAGACGCGGGTGACCCAGTCGAGTTGGCCGCGCGTTACGACCGCGAGGGAGCTGATGAGCTCGTGTTTCTCGACATCACGGCGTCGAGTGACCGGCGCGCCACCGTGGTCGACATGGTGTACCGCGTCGCCGAGCAGGTCTTCATCCCGTTCACGGTCGGCGGCGGGATCCGCTCCCTCGACGACGCGCGCGCGATGCTTCGAGCCGGTGCCGACAAGGTCGGGGTGAACACCGCGGCGGTGGAGCGTCCGGAATTGATCGCCGAAATCGCTGGGGAATTCGGCGATCAGTGCGTCGTGGTTGCCGTGGACGCCCGGGCGTCTGGAGACGAATCCTGGGAGGTGTACCTGCACGGTGGTCGGACACCGACCGGCATCGACGTGGTCGAGTGGGCGGTGCGCGCCACCGAACTCGGTGCGGGGGAGATCCTCCTGACGTCCATGGACCGCGATGGCACAGGTCTTGGATTCGAGCACCGACTCAACGCCGCCGTGAGCGCGGCCGTGGACGTGCCGGTGATCGCGTCGGGAGGTGTCGGCACGCTCGAGCATCTCGCGGAGGGAATCGCCAACGGCGACGTCGATGCGGTTCTCGCGGCGAGCATCTTCCATTTCGGCACCCACACCATCGCGGAGGCCCGAGCCGCGCTCTCGGACGCGGGCATCACGGTGCGGGGGATGCCCCGCTAGGTTCGCGCCATGACCTCCTCCAAGATGGAATACCGCCGACTCGGTGGATCAGGCCTCAAGGTAAGCGCCCTCGGCTTCGGCTCCTGGGTCACCTTCGACACCCAGATGGATCTCACTCCTGCGCTGGAGTGCATGCAGGCGGCACGAGATGCCGGGTGCAACTTCTTCGACAACGCCGAGGCGTACGCCGGCGGTAAGAGCGAGGAGATCATGGGGAGGGCGCTCCGCGAACTCGGTTGGCCTCGATGGTCCTATGTCGTGACCACCAAGCTCTATTGGGGAATCCACGATCACCCGAACATGAAGTTCACCCTGAACCGCAAGTACCTCATGCACGGGATCGACGGATCGCTTGAGCGATTCGGACTCGACTTCGTGGACGTCGTCTACTGCCATCGCAGCGATCCCGACACGCCGATGCTCGAGACGGTGCGGGCCATGAGTGACATCGTGTCCTCGGGCCGCGCCCTCTATTGGGGAACGAGTGAGTGGTCCGCTGATGAGATCCGTCATGCCATCGACCTCGCGGAACTCCATCACCTCCACGCGCCGATCACCGAGCAGTCGCAGTACAACCTGATCGAGCGACGTCGCGTCGAGAAGGAGTACGCGAGGCTGCACGCCGAGACCGGCTACGGCAACACCATCTGGTCACCGCTCGCCTCGGGTCTCCTCACCGGTAAGTACCGCGACGGTGTACCCGATGGATCGCGCGCCGCGCTAGAGGGATACGAGTGGTTGCGCGATCGCCTCACCGACGCCGATGCCCTCGCCCGTGTGGAGGCTCTCCGACCGATAGCGGACCGTCTCGGATGCTCGATGTCCCAACTCGCGATCGCGTGGTGCACTCGTCACCCGATGGTGTCGAGCGTGATCACCGGCGCGAGTCGGGTCGAGCAGGTCCGCGAGAACTTCGGTGCCCTCGAGGTCATGGAGGCGCTCGACGACTCAATCGCCGAGGAGATGGTGGCCGCTCTCGGCTGAGCTCAGGCTCCGACGGCGTGATAGCCGCCGTCGACGTGCACCACCTCGCCGGTGGTCTTCGGGAACCAGTCACTCAGCAGGGCGACGCAGGCACGAGCCACCGGCTCGGAATCGTGAACGTCCCAACCGAGCGGGCTCCGACCGTCCCAGGTGTCCTCGAAGAGGGCGAACCCGGGAATCGACTTCGCCGCCATCGTCCGGATCGGCCCTGCCGCGACCAGATTGCAACGGATCTGACTCGGACCGAGTTCCTTCGCCAGATACCGCGAGAGGCTCTGAAGCGCCGACTTGGCGACCCCCATCCAGTTGTAGGCCGGCCAGGCCTGACTGTTGTCGAAATCGAGGCCGACGATTGAACCCCCATTGGGCATCAGCGGAACGAACGCGTCGGCCAAGGTCTTGAGCGAGTAGGTGGAGATGTGCATCGCGGTCGCGACGTCCTCCCAGGGCGCCCCGAAAAAATCATCTCCCAGGCACGACGCCGGAGCGAAGCCGATCGCGTGGAGCACCCCGTCGACGCGCCCGAGCGTGTCGCGCACCTGATCTCGCACCGACTCGACATGCTCGGGGACCGTCACGTCGAACTCGAAGACGGGTGGGATGGGATCGAGTTTGCGGGCCGTTCGCTGGGTGAGCGTGACCGCCCGACCCGCCCCGGTGAGAACCACCTCGGCGCCCTCGGCGATCGCCAGTTTCGCGACGCCGAAGGCGAGTGAGGCATCGGTCAGAACGCCGGTGATGACGAGTTTCTTACCCTCGAGGATTCCCATTGCGCTGACCGTAGCCCTCGTGATGGTCGGCGGCGGGCGATGTGCGATGATCCTGCGATGGCGAGCGATGAGGTCGAAGGACCCGGTCTGATCGGGGTGATCGGTGGGAGTGGCCCGGCGGGGAGCGCCCTTGCGGCCCGTCTCGCGAGTGTCGGATTTCCGGTGATGATCGGCTCACGGTCGAAGTACCGGGCGATGGAGGCCCGCGATCACTACGTCGACCTCCACCCCGAACTCGCCGAGTCGCTCACCTTCGGTGACAACGCGGCTGCCGCCAAGGCGGATCTGATCGTCATCGCCACGCCCTGGGACTCCGCGGCAACCATGGCTCAAGAGTTCCAAGACGACCTCAAGGGGAAGGTCGTCGTCTCGATGGCCAACGCGCTCGTTCGTGTCGGACACGAGTTCCAGCCACTCGTTCCGCCTCGGGGAAGCGTGGCCGCCCACGTGCAAGCAGCAGTCCCCGGCTGCCGGATCGTCGCCGCCTTTCACCACCTCCCGGCAAAGGAGTTGGGACATCTCGGATCGCCGATCGACTCCGATGTGCTGATCTGCGGAGACGATCGCTCGGCCGTTCGCGAGGTGAGTGCCATCGTGGCGCGCATCCCCGGTTGTCGACCTCTCGACGCAGGGGAGTTGTCGAACGCCACGGCCATCGAGGCCTTCACCGCGGTGTTGCTGCAGTTGAACGTCCGCTACAAGACCCGCGTGGCGCCGAAGCTCACCGGTATCCGCGACGATGCCTGACGCCGAAGATCCGGGCCCGGCGCTGCGCATCTACGACACGCGAGCAGGTCGCCTGGTTGAGCCGACCCTTGACGAGCAGGTCCGTATGTATGTCTGCGGCATCACCCCCTACGACGCGACCCATCTCGGGCACGCGAGTACCTTCCTCGCCTACGACGTCCTCGTACGCACCCTCATCGATCGCGGTCATCGGGTCCGGATGGTGCGAAACGTCACGGACGTCGACGATCCGCTCTTCGCGAAGGCCCGTGAGCTGGGCGTTCACTACCTGGATCTCGCGGCGGCGGAGGAGCGACGCTTCGATGCCGATATGGCGGCGCTCAACGCGATCGCGCCGGACTCGGCCCCTCGAGCATCATCGGCGATCAGCGACATCCGCCGTCTCATCGGCGCCGTACTCGATGCCGGACGGGCGTACGCCTCGGGAGGTGCCGTCTACTTCGCCGCCGCCGAATCTCCGAGTCTCGGATCCCTGAGTGGTCTCGATCGTGAGGCGATGCTCGACTTGGCGGCCCGCCGCGGAGGCAACATCGAGGATCCGGCCAAGCGCGACCCGCTCGATTTCGTGCTCTGGCAGCCCTCCGCGGCCGATGAGCCGGCGTGGGATTCCCCTTGGGGGCCGGGCCGACCCGGTTGGCATGTGGAGTGCAGCGCCCTGGTGTTGAGGGAGCTCGGCGAGACGATCGACATTCACGGCGGCGGAGCCGACCTGATCTACCCGCACCACGAGTGCGAGACCCTGCAGTCCGAGGCAGCCACCGGCCGCGAATTCGCGCGTTATTGGATGCACGCGGCGCTCATCTCCATGAACGGCGAGAAGATGTCGAAGAGCCTGGGGAATCTCGTCTTCATCGATCGACTGCGAGCGGATTGGGAGGCCGTCGTGATCCGCGCTGGTATCACCGGCCATCACTACCGGTCGGAATGGGAATGGGACGACGGGTTGATGTCGCGCGCAGCGGCGCGAGTGGCGAGCTGGCGGGAAACCGCCGGGGGAGCGGTCGGAGACTGCCTCGTCGCGGTCCGGGATCGCCTCGCCGACGATCTCGACACCCCGGGGGCGCTCGCGGCTGTCGACGAGGCAGCAGCAAGGGGCGAGGATGTCTCCGAGGCGTGCCGGTTGCTCGGCCTCCGACTCGACTGAGGAGCGGCCGACCCTGCGCGGGTCTCCGTAGACTCCGAGGGCCATGTCCTCGATCACCGTTCGACTGCCCGATGGAAGCGCTCGCGAGCTCCCGCCCGGCTCAACCTCCTTGGATCTCGCCAGCTCGATCGGTCGTCGTCTCGCCGAGGACGCCATCGCCGCTGTCGTCGATGGTCAGGAGACCGACCTCACCGCGCAACTGAACGACGGTTCGGAGGTGTCGATCATCACGGCCGACTCCGACCGCGGACGTCATGTCCTGCGACACTCGACCGCCCACGTGCTCGCGCAAGCCGTGACCCGTCTTTTCCCCGGCGCCACCTTCTCCGTCGGCCCGGCCATCGAGGACGGCTTTTATTACGACTTCGATCTTCCTGACGGACGCACGTTCACTGAGGACGACCTCGCCCGTATCGAGGAGGAGATGCAGGTGATCGTCGCGGCAGATCAACCGTTCACGCGGTCGGAGATGTCCGCGGAGGAGGCCCTCGAACTGTTCTCGGACCAGCCGTACAAGTGCGAGATCATCCGGCGGGTGATGGCGGCCGGAGGCGACCAGATCGATGCCGGCGAGGTCTCCTCGGCCGACCAGATCAGCGCGTACCGCAACACGGACGAGTTCGTCGACATGTGCGTCGGCCCGCACGTGCCGTCCACCGGCCGTCTCGGCCACTTCCGTCTGCAGCGCATCTCAGGCGCGTATTGGCGTGGAACCGAGGCCGGGCCGATGCTCCAGCGGGTCTACGGAACGGCTTGGCACTCCAAGAAGGCGCTGGCCGAGCACCTTCACCGCCTTGAGGAGGCGGCGAAACGGGATCACCGGCGCCTCGCGGTCGACCTCGATCTCCTCAGCTTTCCGAGCGAACTCGGCGGCGGGCTCGCGGTCTGGCATCCGAAGGGCGCGATCGTTCGTCGACTCATGGAGGACTACAGCCGTCAGCGCCACGCCGACGGCGGCTACCAGTTCGTCTACACGCCTCACGTCACGAATGGGCGACTGTTCGAGACCTCCGGACATCTCGACTACTACGCCGACGGCATGTATCCGCCGATGGAGATGGACAACGGGACCTACTACCTGAAGCCCATGAACTGTCCGATGCACTGCCTCGTGTACGGCTCGAGACAGCGCAGCTATCGCGAACTGCCGCTCCGGCTCTTCGAACTCGGGAACGTCTATCGCTACGAGCGAGCCGGCACGCTCCACGGTCTGCTCCGCATCAGAGGGTTCACCCAGGACGACAGCCACATCTTCTGCACCGAGGACCAACTCGCTGACGAGGTCGCCTCCCTCCTCGACTTCGTGCTGTCGGTGCTTCGCGCCTTCGGCTTCGACGAGTTCCGTTTCAACCTGTCCACCAAGGACCCCGACAAGTACGTGGGTTCAGACGAGGTGTGGGAGCGCGCCACCGAGGCGCTGCGAGACGCGCTCGACCGGCATGGACTCGACTACGGGGTGAAGGAGGGCGACGCGGCCTTCTACGGGCCGAAGATCGACATCGACGTCCGCGATGCGATCGGGCGCTCCTGGCAGCTGTCGACGATCCAGGCGGACTTCAACAATCCGGAGCGCTTCGACCTCGAATACGTCGGTGCCGATAACGCCCGACATCGTCCGATCATGCTGCATCGGGCCCTCTTCGGGTCGGTAGAGCGCTTCTTCGGTGTGCTGCTCGAGCACTACGCCGGTGCGTTCCCCACCTGGCTGGCGCCTCTCCAAGTGCGGGTACTGCCCGTGTCGAGCGATCACGAGGGCTATGCCGAGTCGGTGAGGGCCGCGATCGAGGCTCGGGGTTTGCGCGTTGACGCGATCGGCGCGGACGATGCGCTCGGAAAGCGGATCCGCTCCTCGAAGTTGGAGAAGATCCCCTACGTTCTGGTCGTCGGTGACGACGACGTTGCGAACGGGACCGTCGGCGTGAATCCGCGTGGCGGTGAGGTGGAGCGTGACGTCGCACTCGATGAGTTCTTGCGGCGCGTCAGCTCCGAGGTCGCTGAATCCTCCCGCGCTGCCATGACGGCTTGACATGGCGTTCGAACAGCTCTGGAACGGGTGGCGGTCCGACTACGTGCAGGGGGTCCCGAGGGCTTCCGAGCCGCTCCGCGACGGGCAGTCGGTGTTCACCGCCATCCTGGAATCGGACGAGGCCGACGAGGAGACCCACATCGTCCACCGCGGAACGAGGTGCTTCGCCATCCTGAACGCTTTTCCGTATGCGTCGGGACACCTGCTCGTTCTGCCGTACCGTCAGGTCGGCGACCTGTGCGACCTGGAGGCCGGGGAAACTCAAGAACTCTGGGCGATCGTCACCGATGCGACGATCGCCGTCCGCTCGGCGTTCAGCCCAGAGGGTGTGAACATCGGGATCAATATGGGGCGCGCCGCGGGTGGCTCCATCGCTGAGCACCTCCACGTCCACGTCGTGCCGCGCTGGGTGGGCGACTCGAACTTTATGACCTCGATCGCCAACACGAGGACGCTTCCGGTCGCACTCGACGAGACGGCGCAGCGTCTGCGGAGAGCGTGGCCCACTGCCGAGACAGGCCCTAAGGTCTCGGAATCATGAGCGGGAACCCCTCACCGCCCGCGGGCTCGACTCCCGGCGGCGATGACCACGTCGACGAGTTGCCCGACGACCTCGACCCATCCCTCGCCGCCGGCGCCTACCGGTTCCCCGATAACTCCCGGCGACGCGTGCCGGCCGTTACCTCCGTACTGATCGGAATTGTCGCGGTGGTGGTCGCGAGGACAGCTGACTCCCCGTTGGTCAACGACGGTCTCGCGATCGGCGGTGCAGGTCTCATTCTGTTCGGTCTCTACGGTCTGCTCGCCGGTCCTCGAATGCGCCTCGACGAGACTCAGGCCCTGGTGCGTGCGCAGCAGGCGCTCGGGTTCCCGGTGGGTCACGCCTCTGCCCAGCAGGTCTGGCGTGGGCTTCTCAGTCGGCCGACGTGGCGCGTCCTGGCTTACTCGTCGGAAGAGCCGCCACGGCGCCGAGGCTTGGTGCTCGTTGACGCGGTCGATGGGCGTGTTGTCGAGCACCTCGCTGAGGACAACGTCGAAGATTTCGAGGAGCGCGACGCGGATGCGGCGCCGGCAGGGGAGTGGAACTGATGCTCGACGGAGCCTTCCGTGGCCCGGTGGACCGTGCCGTGCGACCGATCGGGCGCGCTCTGCGACGCACGGGACTCTCACCCGACCATCTCACCGTCGTCGGTCTGGTTGTGGCGGCGCTTGCCGCGGTCGCCGTCGCTGCAGGTCGCTTAGTCATCGGTCTGATACTCGTGATCGCCGCCGCCCTGCCCGACCTGTTTGACGGCGCGCTCGCCAAGGCATCGGGCACCTCGAGTCAGCGCGGGGCCTTTTTCGACTCCACCGTCGACCGGATCACCGACGCCATGCTGCTCGGAGGAATCGCGTGGTACCTCGCCGACGTCGACTCGCCGCGCGCGGCACTCCTACCCTTCGCCGTGTCCTCCGTCGCTTCGGTGATCTCCTATCAGCGCGCGAAGGCTGAGTCGCTCGGGCTCGATGCGAAGGGCGGACTGATGGAACGCGCCGAGCGCATTGTGTTGCTCTGCATCGGGCTTCTTCTTGAGGCAGTCGGCCTCAGCGGATCGCTCACGGTCATCCTCTGGGGAATGCTGTTGCTCATCTCGATCACCGCCGTTCAACGGTTCGTCAAGGTGTGGCGTCAGGCGGAGGTCGCCCCGGTGGTCCAGGCTCGGATCGACCTGCGCCGTGAGCGCCGGGCAGAGCGACGTGAGTCGCGCTCGGAGCGGCTTGGAGCGCGACGCACCGTCGTGCAGCGTCGTTCCGGGCACGAGCGCCGTCGCTGATTCTCCGATGAGCGCTCGGGTACCGGTGCTCCGATTGCGGTTTCTCGCGGCGATCTCAAGAGCGTTGCCGGCCCCGGTCCGACGCCGCGTACCGTCGCTCGCGGGCTGGCTCTCGTGGCTCGTCGTCACCCCTTCGAGGCGAGGTCTCCTCGCGTCGCATCAGCGCCGCCTCACCCCGGAGGCAGCCGAAGCGGAGATCTATCGGCGGGTCCGGGCCATGGTGGCCTCCTACACGCGGTACTGGATCGACACTCTGCGCCTGCCCGCGGTCAGCGAGGAGGAGAGCCTGCAATCCATCTCGGTCGAGGGGTACCACCACGTCGAGGATGCTCTCGCCGCGGGTCGAGGCGCCATCCTCGCTCTCCCGCATCTCGGCGGTTGGGAGTGGGCGGGACGTTGGCTCGCGGCGCGGGGGGTCGAGGTGGTGTCCGTGGTGGAACGCCTCGAACCGCCCGAGGTGCTCGACTGGTTCACCTCCCTTCGTGCCGACCTCGGCATCGTCGTGCATCCGGCTGGTCCCGACACGGTCGCCCGGCTCCGCGAGACCTTGGATCGGAACGGCGTCGTCTGCCTCCTCAGCGATCGTGATGTCACCGGAGGTGGCTACGAGGTGGAGTTCTGCGGCGAGGTGACTCGTCTTCCTGCTGGACCTGCCGTGCTCGCTTTGCGGACCGGCGCTCCGCTGCTTCCTACCGCCGTCTATCAGGTCGAGGGGGACCGTCACCTCGGGGTAGTGATCGATCCGATCGACACCTTGCGGCGAGATGGCTTTCGGCGTGACACCGAACGGGTCATGGCTGACCTCTCGACGGCGCTTGAGGCCCTGCTCCGCCGAGCACCCGAGCAGTGGCACCTCTTCCAGCCGAACTGGCCGAGTGATCCGGGGTGGGTGGCGTGCTGAGGGTGGGGATGTTCTGCCCCTACAGCCTCACCGTGCCGGGCGGTGTACAGGCGCAGGTGCTTGGCCTGGCCGAGGAGATGCGAGGACGGGGACACGAGGTTCGCGTGCTCGGTCCCTGCGATGGGCCGCCGCCAACCACCTATGTGACGCCCCTCGGAAACAGCCTGCCGACCGCCGCGAATGGATCGATCGCGCCGCTCGCCCCGGACCCATCAGCGGCTCTGCGCACGATCAGAGCTGTGCGTGACGAGGGATTTGATGTGTGGCACCTCCACGAGCCGCTCGCCCCCGGTCCCACCCTCACCGCGTTGACCCTCCACTCCCGGCCGATCGTCGGCACGTTCCACGCGGCAGGCCGGTCATCGAGCTACCGCTACCTCGCCCCGGTCCTACGGCGACTCGTGCGTCGGGTGGACCTCGGCGTCGCTGTCTCACCAGACGCACGGGCGCTGGTGCGGGGGTATCTCGGAGGCGAGTACGAGGTGCTCTTCAATGGCGTATCGGTGCCCCCGCGGCCGTCCGACCTGGAGGATGACGGTCGTTCCCATCTGCTCTTCCTTGGACGCCATGAGGAGCGGAAGGGACTCGAGGTGCTGCTCCGCGCCTTCGATCGCCTCGAACGCGGCTCCGCCACGTACGGACGTCCGGTCCTCGACATCGTCGGTGACGGACCGGATACCGCACGGCTTCGGGGTGAGTACTCCGATCCGGATCGTTTCCGCTGGCATGGACGGGTGAGCGAGGAGACGAAATGGCGGCTCCTCTGGGGTGCTGAGGTGCTGTGCGCTCCCGCTCTGCGAGGGGAGTCCTTCGGTGTCGTGCTCTTGGAGGGCATGGCGAGTGGGGCGACGGTGGTCGCGAGCGACATCGACGGATACCGCAACGTCGCCACCGACGGCCGAGACGCGCTCCTCGTTCCGCCCGGGAGTGTCGAGAGACTGGACGAGGCGCTCCGCGCGGCGTTGATCGATGGCGAGCTGCGAAACCGGCTGCGGGTCGCCGGACTCGAGCGGGCGTCCGCATTCGCTATGTCGGCGCTAGCGGACGCCTACATCGAGCGATATCACCGGCTCCTCAATCGATCGCTCCCGAACTGATCGGTCCCTCTCACCGAGGCCGCCGTAGACTCGCCCCGCATGTCGTCGGCCCCCCTCGCCCCACGATCGGTTGACCGATGACCATCGATCCCGTCGCGCCGTCGCGTCGTCGTCGCCGGCTCCTCACGGCCTGCGCGACGATCACCATCGCCATCCCGATCGCCGTAGTCGGGGTGGTGATCGGCGTTGCTCTTGTGCTTTCGCTGCTCGTCGCAGTCGGACTCGGCCTCGCGAGCACCTCGCTCCTGTCATCTCGGGCGCAGTCCGCTGTGCTGGCGGTCACCGGCGCCCGCGAGCTCCGTGAGGACGAGTCTCCGCGATTGAGCGGGCTCGTTGAGGGCCTGTGCCTTACGAGCGGGGTGACGATCCCGGCCCTCCTCGCGATCGACTCGGAAACGCCGAACGCCCTCATCGCCCGCCAGGGCGACGAACGCGCCTCGCTCATCGTCACGACAGGCCTTCTGCGCTCACTCAGCAGGATCGAGTTGGAGGGCGTGGTGGCCCATCTGCTCGCTCGGCTGAAGCGTCGCGAGGTGCGTGTCGCCACGGCCGCTGTGCTTCTCGCCTCCGGCCCCGTGTACGCGACGGAGCGTTCGGGAGCTGCAGCGTCCATCGTGGCCACCGCGCTCCGGCCCGTTCGTCCGCTCGCCTCGCGTCTCAGGCTTGTCGTCTGTCCGCCTGCTGCGATCATCCATGCGGATGTCGACGGTGTCGGCCTCACCCGATACCCACCGGGGCTCATCGCCGCGCTCGAGCGGATTGCCGAGGCGCCAGCCGGGCCGCTGCCCGGCTCGCTGTCCACAGCGCAACTCTGGCTCGTGGAACCGGCCGTCGCGGCGGGATCCTCCGCGAGTGGTACCCATCCACCCCTGGACCAGCGCATTGCACTAATGAGGGAACTATGAACACCAGTATTTTTGGCTCTCGCGCACGCTCGCGTGGCCCGGTCCTGCTCGCTTCGCTGATCACCGCCTCGCTCATCGCGGCCGCCTGCTCCGGCGGTGACGAGGCGGAGGTGATCGAGCCGGCCGCCGAGCCGGCCGCGGACACGCCGGTTGAAACCACCGCGGTGGAGACCACGCTGGCGGAGACGACCACTACCGACGCGCTCCCCATGGAGACGCTTCCTGACATCACAACCACGACCGTTGTGGGCGAGCCCGAGTTCCGCATCCCGCTGCTCGGCACGATCGTCGATTCGGCAGACGCCTATCCCGACCGTCCCGCCCTGGCGATCAAGATCCCCAACAACTCCAAAGCGCTACCCCAGACCGGGCTGAACGAGGCCGACATCGTCTACGAGGAGATCGTGAACGACCGGATCACTCGTTTCGCTGCGGTGTTCCATTCCGAAGGAAGTGAGCCGGTCGGGCCGATCCGCTCGGGTCGAGCCCAAGACATCGACCTGCTGTCGAACTTGAATGGGCCGCTCTACGCCTGGTCGGGCGGCAACGACGGCGTGACTCGTTTGGTGCGGGCCTCGACCTTCGTCGATCTCGACGGGCGCTACACCAGCGGCTACTACCGTCGCGACGGCCGCGGAGGCGCGCCTCACAACCTCTTCTCCAGTACGGAGGCGCTCTGGTCGCACACTCCGGACGACTTCACGACTCCTGTCCCAGTGTTCCCGTACCTGCTCCCGGGCGAAACCATCACCGGTGATCCGGGGACCTCGGTCGAAGTGACCATGGACAGTGTGGATGCCCTGTGGGGTTGGGATCCGAACCGGGGGAGCTACTTCCGTTGGCAGGAGGGCGACCCGCACATGACCGAGCTGACGGGTCAGGTCTCCACCGAGAACGTCGTCATCATGTTCGTCGATTACATCAGCGGTGTCGTCGACGCGCGGAGCCCCGAGGCGCAGACGACGGGCACTGGCCGAGTCATCGTTCTCTCCGAGGGCATCGCTCGCGAGGGCATCTGGACCCGTCCAGACAAGTACTCGGCGTGGGAGTTCTACACCGACGACTCCCGCACCACCCGCATCCCGCTCACACCGGGCAGGACGTGGGTGGAGCTGCCCCGCAACGATCCTGAGAACGTCGTTCTCAACCCCTGATCCCGCTCGGCCACCCAACCGGCGGCTCGTCAGGACGGTCGGCCGCGCCGGTCGCTAGATTGCGGCCATGAATTCCGACGTCACCACCGGCTCCACTCCGATCAAGCGCGGCCTCGCTGAGATGTTGCGTGGGGGCGTGATCATGGACGTGGTCACTCCCGACCAGGCGCGGGTGGCGGAGGACGCGGGAGCCTGCGCCGTGATGGCGCTCGAGCGGGTTCCAGCCGACATTCGTCGCGACGGCGGGGTCGCTCGGATGAGCGACCCCGAGATGATCGAAGGCATTCAGGAAGCGGTGACCATCCCCGTGATGGCCAAGGCCCGCATCGGTCACTTCGTTGAGGCTCAGATCCTGCAATCCCTCGGTGTGGACTTCATCGACGAATCCGAGGTGCTCACACCGGCGGACGAGGCGCATCACATCGACAAGCTCGCCTTCACCACGCCGTTCGTTTGCGGGGCCACCAATCTGGGTGAGGCGCTCCGACGCATCTCAGAGGGTGCCGCGATGATCCGCTCGAAAGGTGAGGCGGGCACGGGCAACATCGTTGAAGCGGTCCGGCACCTTCGATCGATTCTCGGTGACATCCGTCGGATTGGCCAGGCAGACCCAGCCGAGATCTACGACTGGGCCAAGCAACTCCAGGCTCCACTTCCGCTTGTACGCGAGATTGCCGAAACGGGTCGGCTCCCGGTGCCGCTGTTCTGCGCGGGCGGTATCGCGACACCGGCTGACGCCGCTTTGGCGATGCAACTCGGCGCCGAGGCGGTGTTCGTCGGGTCGGGCATCTTCAAGAGCGACGACCCGGCGCCGAGAGCTCGCGCGATCGTTGAGGCGACCACGCACTTCAGCGATCCGTCGATCCTCGCCAAGGTGAGTCGTTCGCTCGGAGCGCCCATGACTGGGATCGGTATGGATGCCGTCACCGAGCGATACGCCGACCGCGGTTGGTGAGCCGATGGGCGCCGCCCTCCCGCAATCGACGGTCGGGGTTCTCGCGCTCCAAGGGGCGTTCTCGAATCATCTCTCAGCGCTTTCGACGCTCGGTGTCGCCGGTCGAGCCGTGCGTCGTCCCGTCGATCTCGAGGGTATTCAGGGCCTGATCCTCCCCGGAGGTGAGTCGACCACGATGTCGATGCTCCTCGACTCCTCCGGGTTGCGCGAGCCGATCGCCGACCTCCTTCATGGGGGTTTTCCGGTACTCGGCACGTGCGCGGGACTGATCCTTCTCTCGAAGCGGATTCACGATGGGCGCGCTGACCAGCGCGGGTTCGACGTGCTCGATATCGCTACGGCTCGGAATGCGTACGGTCGCCAAAACGAGAGCTTTGAATCGGCGGTGGAACTCTCGGGTGGGGGGTCGATTCCCGGGATCTTCATCAGGGCTCCGCGCGTCATGGAGGTAGGGCCCAACGTCGAGATCATCGGAACGCGGCATGGGGAGCCGGTGCTGGTGCGCGAGCGCTCGGCGATCGGCTGCGCCTTCCACCCCGAACTTTCGGGAGACCCGACCGTTCATCGGCTCCTCATCGATCAGATCGGCCGTAGCCTCACGGCCGTCGCGGATGCTTCACAGGAGGATTGAGCATGTCGGGCCATTCGAAATGGGCGACCATCAAGCACAAGAAGGGGGCCGCCGACAAGGCTCGCGGCAAGCTTTTCGCGAAGCTCGCCCGCCAGATCGAGGTTGCGGCTCGAGCTGGAGGCGGAGACGTCGATTCGAACCCGACGCTCAGAACCGCGGTCGCCAAAGCCAAGGGCGCCCAGATGACCAACGACGCGATCGACCGCGCGATCAAGCGTGGCACCGGCGAGGCCGGGGCCGACAACTACGAGGCGATCACCTATGAGGGCTACGCGCCCGGCGGGGTGGCTCTGCTCATCGAGGTGCTCACCGACAATCGGAACCGCACGGGCGCCGAGATCAGGAACGTGTTCACGAAGATGGGTGGGTCGATGGCTGAGCCTGGGTCGGTCAGCTGGCAGTTCCACCGCCGCGGAATCGTGCTGGTCGATGGCGCCGCCGCCGAGGACGACCTTCTCGAAGTGGTGCTCGAATGCGGCGCCGATGATTTGGCCGATGAGGGGGGAGCGTGGAGGATCGCTTGCGAGCCCTCGGCGGTCGCCTCGGTTCGCGACACCCTTGAGGGTCGCGGTTTCGGTGTGATCGCAGCGGACTCCCCGATGGTGAGCGACAACCTGGTGCCGGTCGATTCGGTCGAGGGCGCGCGCTCGGTCGTGCGCATCATCGAGGCGATGGAGGACAATGACGATGTGCAGGACGTCTACTCCAACTTCGAGATGTCGGATGAATTGCTGGAGGCGGCGACCTCATGAGCCGCGGAACGCTCTCGGTCGGTGATCCCGCTCCCGACTTCGAACTTCCTGCGACTGGAGGCGCGACGATTCGCCTCAGCAACCTCCGGCCTCGGCCAGTAGTCGTCGTGTTTTACCCCGGTGACGACACTCCGGTGTGTACGCGCCAGCTCAACTCCTATAGCGAAGGTCTCTCCCAGTTCGAGGCCCTCGATGCTCAGGTGATCGGGATCTCCGCACAGGATGTCGACAGTCATGAGGCGTTCTCCGTGAAGCACGGGCTTGGGTTTCCGCTTCTCGCCGATGTTGACAAGGTGGTGGCGGCCGAGTGGGGAGCACTCGGGCCGCTCGGCTTCTCTCGTCGCAGCGTCTTTATCATCGATGGCGCCGGTGTCGTCCGTTATGAGCATCGAGCAATGGCCGGGCTCACCTACCGGCCCGTCGACGAGTTGATCGCGGCCCTCGCGGCGCTCAACTGAGGGTCGCTCGTCGTAGCGGCGCCTCCGACTAGAATCGAACCTGTGTTCGACTCGATACCGCGAGGCGGGTTCCGTGGGCCGTGCTGACCACCTGAGGGTGCTCGGCATAGACCCCGGACTTACGCGGTGCGGCTACGCCGTTGTCGACGCTGGGCGGCCGCGGCCAACGCCGGTTGCTATCGGGGTTATGGCCACCCCGGTCGACGCGGACCTCCCCGAACGGCTCGCCAGACTGAAAGTCGACGTCACGGCGCTTCTCGATGAGTATCGGCCGGATGTCGTTGCCGTTGAGCGCGTGTTCTTCCAGGTCAACGTGCGAACGGCAATGAGCGTCGGTCAGGCCAGTGGCATCGCGCTGTCCGAGGCGTGGGCCGCTGGGTGCGAGGTCGTGCAGTACACGCCCAACGAGGTGAAGCAGGCGGTCACCGGTCACGGAGCCGCCGACAAGGCCCAGGTTGGGCGGATGGTGCAGATGCGACTCGGTCTGCCGGCGGTGCCGAAGCCGGCTGATGCCGCTGATGCGGCGGCGCTCGCGCTCTGTCATCTCGCGGTCGTGCCCACCCGGGTGGCCGTCGCCCGCGCATCCGCCGCGCGAGGAACGCGATGATCGGGCACCTCCGAGGAGAACTCGCCCATCGGGAGGCGGGAGGGACACTTATTGTCGATGTCGGCGGAGTCGGTTACGAGGTGATCTGCTCAGCAGGCGCCCTCCCCGGGGCGACGGCGGGGGATCAGGTGCACCTCCACACCCATCTCGTCGTCCGAGACGACGCCCACCTGCTCTACGGCTTCGGATCACGGGCCGAGCGCGACACCTTCCGCATCCTGATCGCCACCCACGGCGTGGGTCCCGCCATGGCGCTCGCCCTGCTCGCCACGCTCGATCAGGCCTCGCTTGCCGCTGCGGTCGCCAACGATGACGTGGCGATGCTCACCTCGGTGCCCGGAATCGGGCCGAAGACCGCCCAACGGCTCATCGTCGAACTCAGGTCGCGACTGGACATCGTCGTCGACTCCGCGCCGTCCTCGGGCGGTAGCGGCATTCGCGGGGCTCTCGAACAACTCGGTTACTCCGCCGACGAGATTCGGAGCGTGCTGCCGTCGGTTCCGGCGGGAGCGGACCCGTCAGAGGCGCTCAGAATCGCCCTCGCCGAACTCGGAGGCCGACGTGCGTGACGAGTTCCTCGATCCCGCCGAGTCTCCGGACGATGCGGTTGATGGCGGTCTCCGGCCGAGGACGCTCGACGAGTTCGTCGGTCAGCGAGAACTGAAGGAGCACCTCAAGATCGTCTTGGAGGCGGCGAGGGGTCGCTCCCAGGTGGTCGACCATCTGCTCTTCGCTGGCCCGCCCGGACTCGGCAAGACGACCCTCGCGGGAATCATCGCCACCGAATGCGAGGTGGAGCTGCACGTCACCTCGGGTCCGGCGTTGGAACGAGCTGGAGACCTCGCTGCGATTCTCACCAAGCTCGGGGAGGGCGACGTCCTCTTCATCGATGAGATCCACCGGCTCTCGCGCTCGGTGGAGGAGATCCTCTATCCGGCAATGGAGGACTTTCAGATCGACATCGTCGTCGGCAAGGGCCCGGCCGCGTCGAGTATCCGTTTGACCATGCCGCCATTCACCCTGGTCGGGGCCACGACCCGCACCGGAATGATCACCGGTCCGCTACGCGACAGGTTCGGCTATGTCGCCCGTCTCGACTACTACGACGCCGACGAGCTGGAGACCATCGTGACGAGGGCGGCGGGAATCCTCGACGTCGGCATCGAGGCCGAGGGCGCCCGCGAGATCGCTCGTCGCTCTCGGGGCACGCCGCGCATCGCCAACCGTCTCCTGCGTCGGGTGCGCGACTTCGCTGAGGTGCGCGCCGATGGTGTGGTCACCTCAGACGTCGCCCGCGAGGGCCTGTCGGTCTTCGGGGTCGACGGCCTCGGCCTCGACAAGATCGACCGGGCCCTGCTCACCGCCCTCTGTTCCCAATTCGGAGGTCGTCCCGTCGGCCTATCGACCCTGGCCATAACGCTCGGAGAGCAACCGGAGACGGTCGAGGATGTGCACGAGCCCTTCCTAATCCAGCAGGGCTTGATCGCCCGGACGCCTCGAGGGCGGGTCGCTATGCCCTCGGCGTACGCCCACCTCGGGATGCCGGTTCCGAACGATGGCGATCCTGCTCTTTTTGACTGATCGCCGTGTCCGAACCCCCCTTCGAAGCTGAGTCGATGCTGAGTGCCGATGAGTTCGACTACGCGCTCCCATCGGAGCTGATCGCCCAGGAGCCCGTGGAGCCCCGGTCGGCGGCGAGGTTGTTCGTCGATCGTGGGAGTCGACCAGCCGAACACCTCGTGATGGACCAGTTTCCCGAACTGGTCGGCGATGGGGATGTCGTGATCGTCAACGAGACGCGAGTGCTTCCGGCCCGCCTCGCTCTGCGGAGGGCGAGCGGTGGCAGCGCGGAGGTCTTGCTTCTCGAGTTGGTGGAGGGTCGTCGTTGGCGAGCGCTCGC
This sequence comes from Acidimicrobiales bacterium, assembly GCA_030828465.1. GTDB lineage: Bacteria > Actinomycetota > Acidimicrobiia > Acidimicrobiales > Ilumatobacteraceae > Casp-actino5. Next base: position 74,018 of record JAURCL010000001.1, read on the forward strand.
ACGCCCTGGGCGCAAACTCCGCGACGGCGAGGTGCTTCTCGGCTCGGATGAGCAGGAGATTCTGATGATCCTTGGCCGCGACCGAAGCGATGACGGACAGTTCATCGTCGAACTAATTGCCGAACCCGAGCGACTCTCCGAGATCGGGCAGATGCCGCTCCCTCCCTACATCACGACCCCGCTCGTCGATCCCGAGCGCTATCAGACCGTGTACTCGAAGCGCGCCGCGAGTGCCGCCGCACCGACCGCGGGCCTGCACTTCACCCCGGAGGTGTTGCAGCGAGTGGAGGCGCGAGGTGCACGAATTGAGCGGGTTGAGCTGGTGGTCGGCCTTGACACGTTCCGTCCACTCGCCGTCGAGGATGTCCGCGAGCATCAGATGCATTCGGAGCAGTTCGCCGTTCCCGAGCACGTGATGGTCGAGGTCGCGGCCGCTCGTCGTGTGATTGCCATCGGCACGACAGCGACGAGAGCGATCGAAACGGCGGGAACGACCGGGAGGCTCGCGGGGCGTACGGACATCTTCATCAGCCGGGGATACCAGTGGACCGCCGTCGATGTGATGCTCACGAACTTCCACCTTCCACGAACCACATTGCTCGTGATGATCGATGCCTTCGTCGGTCGGAGGTGGAGGGATCTGTACTCCGAGGCAATTGCGGAGCGCTACCGGATGCTGTCATTCGGCGACGCGATGCTCCTCGATCGACACGCTCAGTAGCCTGCGCCCGTGTTCCCCGTTGAGTTCAGCGTCGAGGCCCGCGATGGCGCGGCGCGAGCGGGAACTGCTCGAACTGCCCGCGGAGAGTACCGGACCCCGCTGTTCATGCCCGTCGGGACCCGCGGGGCAGTCAAGTATTTGAGCGCCGACGACTACTCGCGGTTGGGCGCGAGGATCGTTCTCGGCAACACATACCATTTGATGCTTCGTCCCGGCGCCGAGACGATCGCGCGCCTAGGGGGTCTCGGTGCCTTCAGCGGGTGGGATGGTCTCACCCTCACCGATTCGGGCGGATTCCAGGTGTTCTCTCTCGAACCGCAGGTTGACGATGAGGGAGTCACGTTCCGCAGCGTGTACGACGGAGATCGTCATCGTTTCACCCCGGAGATCGCCGTGGCGGTCCAAGAGGCGATCGGCGCGGACATCCAGATGGTGCTCGACGTCTGCCCGCCGCTCCCGAGCCCTCCCGAGGAGATTCGTCTGGCTCTGGAGCGCACCTCGGCCTGGGCCGCGCGCGCTCGAGTGGCTCATCAGCGGGTTGACCAGTCGCTCTTCGGAATCGTGCAGGGCGGCATCAGCACCTCGATGCGCGCCGAGAGCGCCCGGCGGACAGTCGACCTCGAGTTCGATGGCTACGGAATCGGCGGGCTCTCGGTGGGTGAGACCCGCGAGGAGATGCTCCCAGCGTTGGCCGCAGCACTCGAACACCTTCCCGATGACCGTCCGCGCTACCTCATGGGCGTGGGAGATCCAGCGTCGATGATCGAGGCCATCGCGCTCGGTGTGGATCAGTTTGACTGCGTGCTCCAGACTCGGCTTGGCCGCCACGGCACGGCACTCACCTCTGAGGGCCGCCTGCAACTGTCGAACGCGCGCCACGCCGACTCGGATCAGCCGATCGATCAGAACTGTGGGTGCGAGGTGTGCGCGCGTCACTCGCGCGGCTTCATTCGGCACCTGCTGAAGACGGGAGAGCCGACGGCCTCACGACTCGTCAGCCTCCACAACGTCGCGTGGACACTCGCGCTCATGGCCTCTGCTCGTCAGGCCATCGTCGACGGTCGCCTCGCCGATCTGCGAAACGAGGTCCTCGAGGTCTGGGGCTGAGGGCCGAACGCGGGCCGTCGTCGGTAGGATCGGCGGCCGCATGAACTCAATGACTCTGATCCTCGCTCAGGAGAGCAGCTCGGGCGGCGCGGCCGTGCAGTTCGTGATCCTCCTGATGGTGCCCGTCGCGCTGTATTTCCTGATGATCCGCCCGCAGCGGAAGCGGATGCGCGAGACCGCCGCTCTGCAAGCATCCCTGACCGTGGGTGATGAGGTCATCACCAACTCGGGTATCTACGGCTTCATCACCGCGGCCGAGGACGACCTGTTCTGGATCGAGGTCGACGAGGACGTTCAGATGAGGGTGGCCCGCGCGGCCATCCAGGGCCGCGCACCCTCCAGGCGATCGGCCGAGGACACGGACGAGTCGTGAATCGTCGGGCCCTCTGGGGCTCGCTGATCGGCTTCGTCCTCGTCGTCGGAGCACTGCTCGGCGTCAACCTCGCTACGGAGAACCACCCCGTCCTCGGGCTCGACCTTCAGGGCGGCGTCTCGGTGATCCTCCAGCCGACCGAAGAAGTCGGGGAGGAGGACCTCGACACGGTCCGCTCGCTCATCCGCGACGAGCTCGAGTCGCTCGGGATCGCGGAGCCCGATGTCCGAGTGGAGGGCACGAACATCGTCGTGGATCTTCCCGGCGTGAAAGATCAGGCGCAGGCGCTCGACGCAGTCGACGTTGCTGGCATCGTCACGCTGCGCCCGGTGCTGGTCTGCCAGCCGGGTGCTCCCTCACCTGATCTCCTTGGCTCGCTCGGCGACGGACAGGCGGCGCTGCCAACCTCTGACGGAACCCAGACCTGTGTCGTGGGCCCGCCCGGCGGCACTGGAGAGGTGTTCGCCCGTGGTTCCGCCAGCCCCCAGATCGATCAGAACACGGGTCGATGGCTGGTGACGGTGGATCTGCGGGACGATGGACTGGTGGTGTGGAACACCCTGGCCTCTGCCTGCTTCTCGGGCACAGCTGAGTGTCCCTCAAGACAGCTCGCGATCGTGCTCGACGATGTGGTGCAGTCAGCGCCGACCGTCAACCAGCCGGCGTTCTCCACCGGCGTCGAGATCACGGGCGCCTTCTCCGAGGCGGAGGTTCGTTCACTCGCTCGCGTGTTGAATCGCGGCGCGTTCCCCGTGGATGTGGAGGCCCAACGAGTAGAGACGGTGTCGCCTACCGCCGGCTCGGACTCCCTGCGGGCCGCGATCATCGCCGGCATCATCGGAGTCTCCGTGATGCTCCTCGCGCTCGTGCTGTACTACCGGCGGATCGCCGTGATCGTGGTGGCGGGTCTGATGGTCTGGGGTGCCACGGTCTTTTCCCTGGCCGCGTTCGTCTCCCAGGCGACCAACTACGCGCTGAGCTTGGCCGGGGTGACGGGCATCATCGTCGCCATCGGTGTGACGATCGACTCCTACATCGTGCTCTTCGAGCGCCTGAAGGATGAGGTGCGTTCGGGCAGGACCCCCCGGAACGCGGCCCCGCGCAGCTTCCAGGCGACGTGGAGGACGATCCTGGCCGCCGACCTGGTTTCGGTGATGGCCTCGGCGATCCTGTTCTGGTTGAGCGTCGGATCCGTGAAGGGCTTCGCCCTCTATCTCGGATTGACGACCCTCGCAGATCTGGTGGTCTGTTACCTGTTCACGCGGCCCGCCGTCATCCTCCTCGCGTCGAGGTATCGCGACGGCCGTCTGATCGGACTGGGGGCTCCGGCATGAGTCTCGATGAATCCCGCGGGACCGCGATCGACGTTGGATCGAGCGGAAGGTCGCGCCTCTTCAGGGGTCAGACGGCAATCGACTTCTACGGGCGGCGCCGACTCGGGCTGATGGCCTCACTCGGTCTGCTCGTGTTGACCATCGGCTCGCTCGGTCTCCGGGGTCTCGATCTCGGCATCGACTTCGAGGGCGGTGTCTCCTGGGACGTTCCAGCGTCCTCGTTCGGAGTCGACGATGCGCAGGCTCTGCTTGACGCGGAGGGCGTGTCGACCGATGGTGCACGCATCCAACTCCGCTCATCGGAGTCCGGTGAGTTCGTGAAGGTTCAGGTCGAGGCGGCCGAGGGTGCGCGAGCGGAGGAGCTGCGCGCCGCGTTCGCCGAAGCTGCATCGGTCGCGGTGGACGACGTCAGCGTGAACCTCGTCTCGTCGTCATGGGGGAGCGATGTGACCGGGAAAGCGGTTCGAGCGCTTCTGGTCTTCCTCGTGCTGGTAGCCGTGTTCATCTCCATCAGATTCGAATGGCGCATGGCCGTCGGCGCGATCGTCGCCATGCTCCATGACGTCGTGATCAGCGTCGGCATCTACTCATTGTTCGGCTTTGTCGTGACACCGGCGACGGTGATCGCCTTCCTCACTATTTTGGGTTACTCGCTGTACGACACGATCGTCGTCTTCGATCGCATCCGTGAGAACGAGGCCCGTCTCGCCGCGCACCGGGCGCCCTTCGCCGATGTGGTGAACATCTCGATGAACCAGGTGATCATGCGATCGGTCAACACGAGTCTCTCGTCGGTGGTGCCAGTGGTCTCGCTCCTCCTCATCGGGGCCGGTCTCCTTGGGGCATCCACCCTCAGCGAGTTCGCCATCGCGCTGCTCATCGGCATGGTGACCGGGGCCTACTCGTCGATCTTCATCGCGGCGCCGCTTCTCGCGGTGCTCAAGGACCGCTCGACTGAGTGGCGTGATCGTCGGTGGGCACGGGCGGTCGGTGAACCACTGCGCGCGATGGTGATGGGTGGCCTTCCCGCGGGACGTCGGGTCCGTGGCGATGAACCAGACCCGGGCGAATCCCGCGCAGTCGCCGACGCGGCGAGCGTGTTGAACCACGCTCCCCGGCCCCGTCGCAAGAAGCGTCGCTGACGTCGGGACCGCCGCCTCGGTATCGTTGGACCATGGCGGCGCGGAGCGAGTGGGTTCGCGAACACATCAGAGACATTGCTGATTACCCCTCAGAGGGCGTCATGTTCCGCGATATCACCCCGCTTCTCGGAGGCGGTGCTGCTTTCGGACGAGCCATCGACGATCTGGTGAGTCGGTTCGATGACCTCGCTGTCGATCGAGTCGTTGGCGTTGAGGCGCGTGGATTCATCCTCGCTGCCCCCGTCGCGTATCGGTTGCGCGCGGGCTTCGTGCCCGTGCGTAAGGCGGGCAAGCTGCCGTGGGCAGTGGCCCGTGAGGAGTACGAACTCGAGTACGGCCGCGACAAGCTGGAGATCCATCGAGACGCGGTTCACCCGAACGAGCGAATACTGATCATCGACGACGTGCTTGCCACCGGCGGTACGGCTGCCGCTACCTGTCGCCTGGTGGAGGCGCTTGGTGCTGTGGTCGTCGGTTTGGGGTTTCTCGTAGAGCTGCCCGCTCTCGGCGGACGTGCCGCTCTCGGCGACCGGCGTGCTGAGAGTCTGGTGGAGTACTGACGTGTCGACCGTCGATCGCGTGTTGCCTTGGCGGAGGAGCCACGAGCACCTCACACCGAGTGAGTTGACACCGGTGCTGTCGGTGTACCGAGGGCATCATCCCAAAGCCCCGGTGCAGATGGTGTCGCGCGCCTATGGGGTGGCAGCGAACGCCCACCGGGCGCAGACCAGGTCGAGTGGTGAGAGCTATATCAACCACCCGTTGGCCGTGGCGCGGATCGTCGCTGAGATCGGTCTTGACGAGGTGTCTCTCGCTGCGGCGCTGCTGCACGACGCAGTTGAGGACACCGAGTTGAGCCTCGCCGATGTCGAGGCTGAGTTCGGCTCGGATGTGGCCGCCATTGTCGACGGGGTCACCAAGCTCGAGCGGATCCGGTTCGACTCGAGGGAGGCGCAACAGGCCGCCACCATGCGCAAGATGCTCGTGGCGATGGCTCGTGATCTGCGAGTGCTCGTGATCAAGCTCGCCGATCGGCTCCACAACATGCGGACCCTGGCCGCCATGCCGGCCGAGAAGCAGCGTCGGATCGCTCAGGAGACGCTCGACATCTACGCGCCGCTGGCTCATCGTCTCGGCATTCAGGAACTGCGGCAGCAACTCGAGGACCTGTCCTTCGCGGCCCTTCACCCGAAGCGATTCGCCGAACTCGACCACCTCGTGGCCAGTCGGACTCCCGAGCGCGAGATCTATGTCGCTCAGGCGGTGGCGGAGGTCCGAAGTCGGCTGGCCGAACTCGGGATCGAGGCGGAGGTCACCGGCCGCGGTAAGCACCTCTGGAGCATCTACGAGAAGATGGTCGTCAAGGGCCGCGAGTTCGACGAAATCTTCGACATCGTCGCGGTTCGGGTCGTGGTCGACTCGATCAAGGACTGCTACGCGGCCCTTGGAACGATCCATGGCAGGTGGCGGCCCGTGGTTGGTCGCTTCAAGGACTACATCGCGATGCCGAAGTTCAATCTGTATCAGAGCCTCCATACGACGGTTATCGGTCCGTCGGGTCGGCCGATCGAGGTGCAGATCCGTACCTCGGAGATGCATCGGCGGGCCGAGTGGGGAGTGGCCGCGCACTGGGCCTACAAGGCTGACTCGCCCTCGGGCGATATCGACTGGTTGAACCGACTTCTCGACTGGCAGGCCGAGGTATCGGATCCGGCGCAGTTCATGGAGAATTTGAAGACCGACCTCGAGCAGGATGAGGTCTTCGTGTTCACGCCCAAGGGTCGGGTGATCACCCTCCCGGTCGGCTCGACACCGATCGACTTCGCTTACGCGGTGCATACCGAGGTCGGGCACGCCTGCATCGGGGCGAAGGTGAACGGTCGGCTCGTCGCGCTCGATTCAGTGCTGGCGAGTGGTGACAGTTGCGAGATTTTCACCTCGAAGGTTGAGTCAGCCGCACCGAGCCAGGACTGGCTCGGATTCGCCGTCAGCCCCCGGGCGCGCAACAAGATTCGCCAGTGGTTCTCCCGCGAGCGACGTCTCGACATGATCGAGGCTGGTCGGGAGGAACTTGACGACGAGCTGCGCCGGGAGGGGCTCGCGCTCCGCTCCGAGAGTGAGACGACGGTGCTCGAGCAGGCGCTGGTCGAGGCAGGGCTGGCCGATGTCGACGCGTTCCTCGCGGCGATCGGAGAGGGACATCAATCGGCGCGGTCGATTGCGCAGCGAGTCGCGCGACTCGAACGCGGCGATGTTCCTGAGGTTGAAGCCGACCCGATCCGCCACCACCTGCGCCGCGATCCTGAGGTCGGTGTTCACGTCGAGGGGCTCGAGGACCTGCTCGTACGTCTCGCGAACTGCTGCACCCCGGTGCCTGGGGATGAGATCCTCGGTTTCGTGACTCGTGGGCGCGGGGTGAGCGTCCACCGGGCTGACTGCGCGAACGCCGTCGGTCTCGCTGAGGGGGACTCGGGTCGGATGATCGAGGTGGATTGGGACTCCGAGACGGGACCCTCCCACTACCGGGCCGGCGTGGAAGTCGTGGCTCTCGACCGCTCGAACCTGCTCCGAGACGTCGCGAATGCTCTCTCAGATCATCACGTCAACATCCTCGCCTGCGAGACCCTGACCGGAGGTGACCGGGTGGCGAAGATGCGCTTCGAGTTCGAGTTGTCGAACCCGGCCCAGCTGCAGGCGGCCATCAACCGGATCAAGTCCATCAACTCGGTCTATGACGCGTACCGCACGGTCCCCGGGGCCGATCGGGGTTGACCGGTATCCTCGCCGCGTGACGTCGTTCCGCACTTCGCCGGGGATGCGCGACCTCCTGGGCGATGAGGCAGCCCGAAGGCGAGCCTTCGATACGGCGTTTATCGAGGTGGTCGGTGCGGCCGGCTACGAGCAGATCGTGCCGCCGATTCTTGAGGACATCGGCGTCTTCTCGAGGATCGGCGAAGCGACAGATGTCGTCTCGAAAGAGATGTACGACTTCGTTGATCGAGGGGGGCGTCACGTGGCGCTTCGTCCTGAGCAGACGGCGAGTGTCTGCCGGGCATTCGTGGAGCATCGGCCCGCCCTCCCGTACAAGGCGTGGTACTCGGGGCCGAACTTCCGCTATGAGAAGCCGCAACGCGGGCGTCAGCGGCAATTTGATCAGGTTGGCATCGAGGTGCTCGGACCCGAGGACCCCCACGTTGATGTCGAGGTCATCGCGATCGGTTGGGACTTCTTGGCCTCCCTCGGTCTCACCGATGTGGAACTGGTGCTCAACTCCCTCGGTGATCCGGAGGATCGTCGGCGGTTCACCGAAGCGGTCGGAGACCACCTGCGGGCCCACCTCGCGAAGCTGAGCGAGCAGTCGCGAGAGACCCTTGAGCGGAACCCGCTGCGCGTCCTCGACTCCAAGCGTTCCGAGGATGCTCCGATCATCGCCGCCGCGCCTCGCATCGAAGACTTCTGGTCGACCGAGGCGGCTGAGCACTTCTCTGAAGTTCGGTCCGGTCTCGATCGGATCGGGGTGCCTTGGCGTGCCGACGGCGGTCTGGTGCGGGGCCTCGACTACTACCGACGCACCACGTTCGAGTTTCGTTCTGGTGCGCTCGACAGTGCGCAAAACGCTCTGGGCGGTGGAGGTCGCTACGACGGTTTGGTCGAGGATCTCGGCGGGCCGGCGACCCCGGGGATCGGATTCGCGATCGGTGTCGAGAGAACCCTCATCGCCTGCGATTCGGAGTCCGCTTTCCCGGGCCCCGCAGGCGGCGTCGAGGTGTTCGTGGTCGATACCACTGGTGGGTCGGAGGCGCTGGCCCTCTCCACGGAACTTCGTCGGGGTGGTCGGACTGTCGACCGCGGATTCGGTGGGCGCAGCATGAAGGCGCAGATGAAAGCAGCTGACCGCAGTGGCGCCCAACTGGCCCTGATCATCGGTGATGACGAACTCGCGTCGGGTACCGTGACTGCGCGTTTTCTGCGCGGTGACCGACCGCAGGAGCAGTGGGCGCGAACGGAGGCGAATCGACTCGTCGCCGAGGCCCTTGCGGATCACCGACCCCCCGAGATGACCGAGAGTTGAGGACATGACTACAGCGAGTTCCGGCAGTACTTCGATGCGCACGCAGATGTGCGGATCACCTCGCGAGTCCGACATCGGCCAGCGGGTAACCCTGTGCGGCTGGGTGTCCCGACGCCGCGAACACGGTGAGCACCTCGCGTTCGTCGACCTCCGCGATCACACTGGGATCGTCCAATGCGTCCTGAACAGCGACGTCGACGTGCGCTCCGAATACGTGGTTCGGGTCACGGGGGTGGTGCGTGAGCGTCCGGAGGGCACAAGAAACGACGCCCTCCCGACCGGAGCGGTAGAGATCGGGGAGTGCGAGGTCGAGATCCTTCGGTCGGCCACACCGCCGCCGTTCCCGATCGACGAACGCGCTGACTCCGTTGACGAGAGCGTCCGACTCCAGTACCGGTACCTCGATCTTCGGCGCTCCCGTATGCAGCGAAACCTGCGGATCCGATCGGCGGTCAACGCGGCGGTGCGGCGCTCTATGGAAGCCCAGGGGTTCGTGGAGGTTGAGACGCCGATGCTCGTTCCTTCGACTCCTGAAGGTGCCCGTGAGTTCTTGGTGCCATCGCGCAAGGAGCCGGGATCGTTCTATGCCCTCCCGCAGTCTCCGCAGCTCTTCAAGCAGTTGCTCATGGTCGGCGGGGTGGATCGCTACTACCAGATCGCCCGCTGTCTTCGCGATGAGGATCTTCGCGCCGACCGTCAGTACGAGTTCATGCAGCTCGATCTGGAGATGAGCTTCGTCGGTCAGGATGACGTGCTCGAGGCGGTGGGGCGGTCGGTGCTCGATGCCGCCGAGGCGGTGACGGGGGAGCGTCCCCCCGAGATCGAGCGGATGACCTGGCACGACGCCATGGACCGATACGGGAGCGACAAACCGGATCTCCGCTTTGGCATGGAACTGGTGGATCTCGGTGAGGTGTTCACGGCCACCGAGTTCAAGGCTTTTGCTTCGGCTCCGACGATCAAGGGGATTCGGGTGCCGGGCGCGGCGGCGGAGTTCGGTCGGGGACAACTCGATCGATTGACCGACCGCGCGAAGCAGGCCGGCGCGAAGGGTTTGGTCTGGCTGAAGGTCGGCGAGGCTGGCGAGCTCGACTCTCCGGTTTCGAAGTTCCTGTCGGTCGAGGAGCGAACGGGGCTTATCACTGAGTTGGGTGCTGAGAACGGCGACCTTCTTCTCCTGGTGGCCGACGAGTGGTCGGTGGCTTGTGAGGTGCTCGGCACGCTGAGGAACGACCTCGGCCGACCTCCCGTGCACCAGGGTCCCTTTCGGTACGTCTGGGTGGTGGAGTTCCCGCTCTTCGTCGGCGTCGATCCGGTCAGTGGTCGACCGCGACCCGGTCACCACCCGTTCACCCGTCCTCACCCTGATGATGTGGACCTCATCGAGAGCGACCCGCTCAAGGTGCGCTCCATCGCCTATGACCTGGTGCTCAACGGCTGGGAGCTCGGATCGGGTTCCATCAGGATCCACGAACCTGAGTTGCAGCAGCGGGTGTTCAACGCGCTCGGGATCAGTCCGGAGGAGGCGGCCCGCAAATTCGGATTCTTCCTCCGGCCCTTCGACTACGGCGCGCCGCCGCACGGCGGTTTCGCCTATGGCCTCGACCGCCTGATCGCGATCCTCGCGGGGGAGGAGAACATCCGCGAGGTCATCGCCTATCCGAAGACCCAGTCCGGCACCGACCCGATGACCGAATCGCCGCTTCCGGCGGATCCGGCCCAGCTCGCGGAGCTCGGGCTCCGGGTGCTGCCGTCCGCGGATGGCGATCGGTCGTGATCAACCGCAGCAATGGAGGGACGAAATCATGAATGAACAGCAGCTCGAACGGATGCGAACCGGCGAAGGTTTCATCGCCGCGCTCGACCAGAGCGGTGGGAGCACCCCGAAGGCGCTCGGCCTGTACGGGGTCTCGTCCGAGGCTTGGTCATCCGACGAGGAAATGTTCGACCTGATCCACGCCATGCGCGCACGCATGATGATGAGCCCGGCCTTCGACCACCGGGTGCTCGGAGCGATCCTCTTCGAGATGACGATGGACCGCACGGTCGATGGCGTACCGACAGCGGAGTACCTCTGGGAGCGAAAGGGAGTTCTCCCGTTCCTCAAGGTGGATCAAGGTCTGGCTGATGCCGATGGTGGCGTGCAGATCCTGAAGGACATTCCCGGTCTGGACGCCCTGCTCACGCGGGCCGTTAAGGCAGGCATCTTCGGTACCAAGATGCGCTCGGTCATCGGTCGGGCCTCGGCGGACGGGGTTCGGGCGGTGGTGGGACAGCAATTCGAGATCGGTGCTCGAATCCGGTCCTATGGCCTCGTGCCGATCATCGAGCCGGAAGTCGACATCACGATTCCCGACAAGGCGGAGGCCGAGCAACTGCTGCTCCGCGAGATCCTCGGATGCCTTGAGGCTGTCCCCGTTGAATCGCCGGTGATGCTCAAGTTGTCGCTCCCCACGGTCGACGACCTCTATCGGCCGCTCATCGAGCATCCGTCCGTGGTGCGCGTGGTCGCGCTCTCCGGTGGCTATCCGCGCGACGAAGCGAATGAGCGCCTCTCGCGACAGCACGGCATGATCGCAAGCTTCTCACGCGCCCTGGCCGAGGGGCTCTCCGCGCAGATGGACGACGCCGAATTCGATCGAGTTCTGGATGCGACGGTCGCCTCCATCCACGCGGCCTCCATCACCTGAATCGGGCAGATCACCGACCGTCGAGCGGCCGAAGCACGGCTCCCGTCGGGAGTTTCGGCGAGAAGAAGGTCGACTTCGGCGGCATCAACTCTCCCGTCCGACCGGTGCGGGTGATCTCGGCGATTCCGACGGGTCGGATCAGGACGGCAGCAGATCGTCGCCCTGTGAGCACCAGTTCGGCCGCCTCAACCGGGTCGTGGAGGTAGTGAACCTCGTGGGCCACCTCGGCGAGAAGGTGCTCGAGTCGCGCTCCATCGAGATCTCGCACGCCGTCGAGCGATTCGGGTCGAGCCTCGAGCCATTCGACGTTTCCACCGGGTGTGATGAGGCAGGGCTGTTCGCGCTCAGCGATCTGTGAGGGGAGGTTCGCTGCCTGGCTGGCCGCGGCGAGTGTTCCGCCCGTCGTCGGTCGGTATCCGTCGATGAGCGCGGCCCGGAGCCCATCAGCGGCAACCCCGCTGTACACCCGGTGGATCGCCGCGACCGATAACTGATCCTCGGTGAGATCACTGATGAACGCGAGGGTGTGGGTGGCACCCGGGAGTCGACTGGAGTGGTCCTCGAGAACTCGCCGAGCAACGCCGTAGCGATGATGGCCATCGGCGATGAGGACGTCGTCACGCGCGACGGCTTCTCGGATGGCCGCGATGCGCCCCGGCTCGTCAACCACCTCCCACCGGTGGGCGACCGAACCCGCTGCGCTGTCATCCATACGCGCGTCGAGCGGGTTGCTGCCTGGCTCGGCGAGCAGTTCGGTCAGCCCCGCTCCAAGCGCGAGCCCCCACACGGGCGAGAGGTTGGTGGCGGTGGCGACGGTCAGGTCGTAGCGGTCGGTCGATGCTTTCGGTGTGGTGCGCTCGTGGGCGAGCACGGTAGACCCGTCGCCATGAGTCACCTCGAGTGCGCCGAGAACGCCCGAGATGGTGCGCTCTACGCCGAGGGCGTCGGTGAAGGTCATGCGATGAATCGTGAGCGTCGGTTCCTCGTCGCGGAGGAGCCTCCCGGATGCAACCCACGTCTCGAGCCTCCGAGCGAGCTCGACGTAGGGCTGTTCGCCGTCCTCGGGGAGCGCGAGATCGACATGGGTGATGTTCCCTGGGTCACTTCGGCGCCAACGCCGTACCTCGTCGAGACCCATCACGTCGTAGGGGGGCGCGATCGTCGAGCCGATGCGGTCGGCTGACGGTCTCAGCGCGCGGAAGGGAAGAAGTTCAGCCATCAGGACAGGATGGCATGTCGGTGGTGTCACCCCCCGGTGACAAGATGTCGGCGTGAGCAAACGACGCGTCTTGCTGTGCGACCTCGACGGTGTGGTCTGGCGCAGAGCAGTACCGATCCCTGGTTCGGTCGACGCGCTCAACGACCTCGTCTCAGCCGGCTGGGAGGTGTTCTTCATCACCAACAGCTCCCATGACCCGGCCGACCATCATGCCGATCGGCTGGAGGCCCTCGGTGTGCCGGCCCGCGAGCGGATTGTGAACTCGCCGATGGCGGCAGCGTTGCTGTGCGAGCCGGGCGAGCGGGTGCTCTGCTCAGCAGGGCCGGGGGTCCGTCTCGAATTGGAGCGCCGTGGCTGCGAGGTGGTTCCCGGTGACATCGACGATCCGGGCCGGATCGATGTGGTTGTCGTTGGCCTTCATCCGGAATTCGACTATCGGCGCCTCGGGATCGCGATGCGGGCGGTCCGCTCCGGGGCTCGCTTCATCGGCACCAACTCCGATCCGACCTTTCCCACCGAGGCCGAACTACTGCCGGGTGGTGGAGCCATCCTGGCCGCCGTCGCGACTGCTAGCGGTGTGAGCCCAGTGATCGCCGGAAAGCCCGAGGCGCCTATGGCCAAATTGATCTTGGCTCGGCTCGCTGGCACACCGGAACGACTGGTGATGGTCGGCGATCGCGCCTCAACCGACGGTCGGATGGCCGCCGCGGTCGGCGCCGAGTTCGCCCATGTCCTCACCGGAGTCGACGACGATGCCCCATCGGGAGCGGCCTCCCATGTCGATCTCCGGTCGGTGGTCAACTGGCTTCTCGATCGCGAGCAGGCCGACCGTGGCGACTGATCGTCGGCGCCTCGACAGCGAACTGGTGCGACGTGGGCTCGCTTCCAGCCGGAATGAGGCTTGCGCTCTCATCGATTCTGGTCAGGTGCTCGTCGATGGGGCGCCCGCCGCTCGCGCCGCGAGTCGGGTGCCGACCGGTTCGGCGCTCAGGGTGCTCGGCGACCGACCGAGGTTCGTCAGTCGCGGTGGCGAGAAACTCGACCACGCCCTCGCCGAATTCGAGATCGATGTGTCCGGCCGCTCCGCCCTCGACGCTGGCTCGTCGACCGGGGGCTTCACCGACTGCCTCCTCCAGCGAGGCGTCGACCGTGTTATCGCGGTTGACGTGGGCACGAATCAGATGCACGAGCGAGTCGCGGGGAGCTCTCAGGTCAGCCTTCACGAGGGAACTCACATTCGCGACGCCGATCCAGCGGCTCTCGGTGGCCCCGTCGACATCGTGGTGGCCGACCTCTCTTTCATCTCCCTGCGTACGGTCGCTGAGGCGCTCCTGCGATGGTGTAGACCAGAGTCTGAGATGGTGCTCCTGGTGAAACCCCAGTTCGAGGCCGGACGCCGGGAGGTGTCACGCGGTAGGGGTGTCATCAAGGATGAGTCGGTCCGTCGTGCCGCCCTTGACGACGTCACGTCGCACTTTGAATCCCTCGGTTGTCGACTCCTCGGCAGCACGGAATCTCCGATCACAGGTGCATCAGGAAACGTGGAATACCTCGCATGGCTCGGGGTTGGAGGCTGAGATGGCCACCGTGCACGTTGTCGCTCATCCCACGCGGGAGGAGGCGCGGGAGCTGCTCCGATCGGTTGTCGATTGGGCCGAGGCCGCTGGTCATGCGATCACCCTCGATGATGTGTGCGCTGAGAGTCTTCTCGGATCAGAGGGAGCCTCCCTGGCCAGCATCGGCGCTCCCGACGGCACGGATCTGGTGGTGAGCCTGGGTGGTGATGGCACGATGCTCCGAGCCGTCGCCGCCGCCTCTGGCTGTGATGTCCCGCTGCTCGGCGTCGACCTCGGTTCACTCGGCTATCTCTCCCAAGTCCGCGCCTCTGACGGCCTGGAAGCCATCGGGCGCGCGCTCGTCCCTTCCGAGCAGGGTGGTTGGTGGCTCGATGAGCGGATGATGCTCGACGTTGAACTCAACGGTCAGGCGATCGCCACCGTGCTCAACGAGGTCGTGGTCGAAAAGGGGTCTCCCGGAACCGCGATTCGGCTCGGCGTGCTCATCGATGGCGAGCCCTTCGCGACACTGGCGAGCGATGGCGTCATCGTGGCCACTCCGACGGGCTCGACCGCGTACTCCTTATCCGCCCGTGGGCCCATCGTGTCCCCTCGGCATCGAGCGCTCCTCGTGACGCCGGTTGCGCCCCACATGCTCTTCGATCGGACGATGGTGCTCGACCCGAGCGAGACCGTTGAGGTTGAGGTGCTTGGTCCACTCGCTGCGGGCGTCATCCTCGACGGTCGGGTCGGGGCGACCGCTGAACCCGGTGATCGCATCAGGTGTCGCCCGTCCGCGCGGGTCGCGAGGTTCGTGCGGTTCGATCGGCGCCCCTACCACCAGACCCTGAAGGCCAAATTTGGCCTCACCGACCGTTGAGATGCTCGCCGAGCTCCACATCGAGAATCTGGCGGTGCTCGAGCGCGTAACGCTTCCGCTTGGACCCGGTCTGACGGCGATCACCGGCGAGACCGGTACCGGCAAGTCCATGGTGGTCCGGGCGCTCGGGCTGGTGCTCGGTGATCGGGCCGATGCCGCACTCGTGCGGGTCGGTGCCGAGGAGTGCCGGGTCGACCTCCGAGTGGTCGACGGCGACCACGAGACCGTCCTTTCTCGCGTCGTGCCTCTCGATGGTCGGTCGCGTGCGTACATCGATGGGCGACCGACCACAATCACCGCCTTGGCCGAGGCGGCCGCCTCGGCGCTCGAGGTGCACGGTCAGCACAGCCATCACTCACTCCTTCGCTCGGGAGCCCAGCGCTCAACAGTTGACCGTTTCGGTGCTATCGACACCACCGCGTGGGATGCCGCTGTAGCGCGGGTCGCCGAGCTTGAGGCGGCCATCGCCGCCTTGGGGGGTGACACGGGTGAGCGCTATCGAGAGATCGATTTGCTGCGCTACCAGATTGAGGAGATCGCCGGTGCCTCCATCCAGGACGCCGAGGAGGAGCTTCGCCTCGCCGATGAGGAAGTGCTGCTCTCCTCGGCCGACGAGCTGCGAGAGGTAGCCGCTCGGGCGGTGCTCGCGCTCGACGATGACGAGCAGATCTCAGAGGTTGTGTCCGAGCTTCGGCGTCATGACGCTTTCGCGGCGTACTCCGCGCGGGCCGATTCGATGCTTGCTGAGATGCGCGAGTTAGCGAGCGACCTTCGCGCTGCTCTTGAGGACATCACCGCCGATCCCGAACGTCTCGTGCAGGTTCGCGCCAGACGGCAGCAACTGCGCCAGCTCGTACGAAAGTACGGCGACGATCTACTGGCGGTCATTCGGTTTGCCGACGAGTGTCGAGATCGCCTCCAGCAGCTCGAGGGGCGCGACTCGTCGGTCGCCGCGCTCGAGAGCGAGTTGTCGGTCGCTCGAGCAGACCTTGAGATTGCTTCCGCGGCCCTAGCGGAGGCCCGGCGCGCGTCTGCCTCCCGTCTGGCCGATGCCGTGTCATCATCGGTCCGGCACCTCGATCTTCCTGACGCCCGATTAGAGATCGACTGCGGTGGATCGGCCGGCGAGCGGGTGGAGATGCTGTTTTCGCCGAGCACGCGAGTACCCGTTCTTCCGCTGGCGAAGACGGTGAGCGGAGGTGAACTCGCTCGCTGCATGCTGGCTATCGACACCGTCACCTCCTCGGCGGGAGGTTTTGATGCTCCCGACACGGTGGTCTACGACGAGATCGATGCCGGAATCGGCGGTCGCGCAGCACACACCATCTCCGCCGAGTTCTCTCGCGCAGCCGACAGCCGGCAGGTGCTCGTGGTCACCCATCTCGCCCAGGTGGCCAGCCGAGCGCGAACTCAGGTGGTTGTCGAGCGCGTTTCCGACCCAGGCGACGGACCACCGGTTGCGTCGGTGCGCGTCGTGTCCGGTGAGGAGCGCGTGGGCGAGGTGGCCCGGCTGCTCGCCGGCACCGACGGACCACGCGCGGTTGAACACGCTAAGGAGCTCCTCGATGCCGCCTCATCCACCGATATGGACTCGCCGGCGGGGTAGGCTGACGTCCCGTCATGGCATGTAGCGAGACGTTGAGCGGGCGCGATCCGCGGTCAGGGGTGACGGGGTGACCAAGCACATCTTCGTGACTGGCGGTGTCGTCAGTTCTCTTGGCAAAGGGTTGACGGCGAGTTCGCTTGGCCGCCTCCTCAAGATGAGGGGCTTGCGGGTCACGATGCAGAAGCTCGACCCGTACATCAACGTCGATCCGGGCACGATGAACCCCTACGAGCACGGCGAAGTGTTCGTGACCGACGACGGTGGGGAAACCGATCTCGATCTCGGTCACTACGAGCGTTTCATCGATGAGAACCTGTCGCAGAGCTCCAACGCGACGACGGGTTCCATCTACCAGTCGGTCTTGGCGGCCGAGCGGCGTGGCGACTACCTCGGCAAGACGGTTCAGGTGATTCCTCATATCACCGATGAAATCAAGCGGCGTATCAAGCGCATCTCGACGGACGATGTCGATGTCGTGATCACCGAGGTGGGTGGCACGGTCGGTGACATCGAGATTCTTCCCTTCCTCGAGTCGATCCGTCAGTTCCGTAAGGACGCCGGGCGTGACAATGTCTGCTACATCCACGTGACCTTGGTGCCGTTCATCGGTCCGGCAGGGGAGCAGAAGACCAAGCCGACGCAGCACTCCGTCACCGAACTGCGGAGTCGAGGCATCCAGCCTGATGTCATCGTTTGTCGGAGCGAGGCGCCGCTCAGCGTGGAGTTGAAACGGAAGATCTCAAATTTGTGTGATGTCGATGATCGTGCCGTCGTCAACGCCGCCGATGTCGGCAACATCTACGAACTGCCGCTGATTCTTCACGATGAGGGCCTCGACGAAGTGGTCCTCGACGTCCTCGGGATGGAGACCCCTGACATCCAGACGAGTGCTTGGGACGCCCTCGTCTCGAAGGTCGAGGCGGCGACCGAGCCCGTTCGTATCGGCCTGATCGGCAAGTACGTCCAGTTGCCTGACGCCTACTTGTCCGTCGTGGAGTCGCTGAAGCACGCCGGATTCCACCACGGAGCACGCGTCGAGATCGATTGGATCCAGGCCGAGGACGTTGTCGGACTGCTCGCTGAGGACCGTCTGGCCGAACTCGATGGTCTGGTGATCCCGGGCGGATTCGGTGCCCGCGGTTTCGAGGGCAAGATCGAAGCCGCTCGTTACGCGCGTGAATCCGGTCTGCCGTGTCTCGGACTCTGTCTCGGGCTTCATGCCATGACCGTCGAGTTCGCCAGGAATGTTGTGGGTCTGACCGAGGCGAACTCAACGGAGTTCGATCCCACCACCCGTCATCCGGTGATCGACCTCATGCACGACCAGCGGGAGGTCACCGACAAGGGCGGCACGATGCGTCTCGGCGCCTACTACGCGGTGCTTAGCCCTGACACGAAGGTGGCGGAGGCCTACGGCGAGCCGGTCGTCAGCGAGCGTCACCGCCACCGTTTCGAGTTCAACCCGAATTACAAGTCCCGGCTCGAAGAGCACGGATTTGTGTGCAGTGGTATTTCTCCGGATCGTCGTCTCGTGGAGTTCATCGAGCTGGCTGATCATCCGTTCTGGGTCGCCACCCAGGCTCATCCCGAGTTCAAGAGCCGCCCGGATCGCCCGCATCCGCTCTTCCGGGATCTGATCGCAGCCGCCCTCGTTAACGCGCGGTCGCACAACGCGAACGCGCGCGTCTGATTCGTGGCTGAGTTCCGTCGCGTCGGCGAGCGCACGGTCCATCAGGGATACATCTGGTCGGTGACGGTGTCGGAGTTTGAGGCCCCCGACGGCAGTCGCTTCGAACGTGACATCGTCAGGTCGCCGGGCGCCGTCGGTGTGGTACCGCTGTTGTTCGACCCTGAGGGCGTTGCCTCAGTTGTTCTCGTCGAGCAGTACCGTCCCGCCCTTGAGCGTGAGGTGCTTGAGATTCCTGCCGGCATGCGAGATGTTGAAGGCGAGCCCCCCGAGACGACCGCCATGCGTGAGCTCGCTGAGGAAGTCGGGCTCAGTGCTCGGAATCTCGAGGCCCTGACGGTCATTGTTCCGTCGCCGGGTATGTCGGATGCGACCACCCATCTGTATCTCGCGACGGGTTGTGAGGCGGTCGCCGACTCGCGTCAGGGTCCCGAGGAGGAGGCAATGAGGGTGCTCCATCTGGCGTTGAGCGAGGCAGTTGATCTGGTGCGCGACGGCTCCATCGTCGACGCCAAGTCGGTGGTGGGCCTTCTTCTCGCCTCGGAACGGCTGCAACATGGCGATCGCATCACCTGACCACAGCGACGCCGGACTACCGCTCGAAGTCGAGGAGTTCTTGGCATACCTCGTTAGCGAGCGCGGTCGCGCGCGGAACACCGTGGCCGCGTATCGCCGCGACCTGACCGGCTACGCGTCCTACCTTCGCGAGCGGGGGAGGACACCGCTCGATGCCGATCGAGGTGACATCGAGGCATGGATCGCGGGTCAGCGTGTGTCAGGGGCGGCCTCATCGTCGATTGCACGTCGACTCGCTGCGGTCAGGATGCTCCATCGGCATATGGCGGCTGAGTCAGCTCGCGGTGACGACCCGGCGCTCACCCTCGACGGTGTGAGCGTTCCGTCAGGAGTTCCGAAACCACTCACCGAAGTCGAGGTCGCGCGTCTGCTTGGGGCCGTCCAAGGCGCTGACCCGACCGCGAGGCGTGATCGAGCCATTCTCGAGTTGATGTACGGCACCGGGGCCCGGGTGGCCGAGGTGGCCTCGTTGTCAGTCGGGGACGTCGACCTGCGCGGTCGACTGGTGAGGTTGCTCGGCAAGGGATCAAAGGAGCGGATCGTGCCTTTCGGTGGGGCCGCCGCGCGAGCGCTCGCTGACTGGTTCGACGAAGACGGTCGGGGACGGCTCGCCCCTCGGGAGTGGAGGCGTCGCGGTGACGCCGAGGCGGTGTTCCTTAATCGTCGCGGTGGTCGTCTCTCTCGCCAAGGCATCTGGTTGGTGGTTCGGTCGGCCGGGGAACGCGCGGGAATCGAGTCGACGCTCTCCCCGCACGTGCTGCGGCACTCTTGCGCCACCCACATGCTCGATCACGGCGCCGACCTACGAGTGGTACAGGAAATGCTCGGACATGCGACCATCTCGACCACGCAGGTCTACACGAGGGTCAGTCAGGAGCGGCTGAGGGAGGTCTACCGAGCCGCGCACCCACGAGCAGCACGTTCGAAGGAAGTCCCGTGAAGTCGTTTCGTCATGTCATGCATCTGGTGGGGCGGTTCCTGCGTCAAATTGACCGGCGGCCCCCCTCTCCGGAGGAGGCCACATGGGCCGAATCGCACCTACTTGCCGGTGAACGCGCGCTGTGGGTGCGCCTCGGTAACGGGGATAGGCGGCACGCCATCGGCGTCGCGCGACGCTTCACCGCTGCTCGAGAGGGCGCGACGCGGGCCGAGACGGCCGGCGCGCTGCTCCACGACATCGGAAAAGTCGACGGCCCGGAGGGTGCGCTTCGACGGGCCTGGATGACCATTGACCCCCGACCTGGGGCCACCACTCGGAGATACCGCGATCATGAGCGTCTTGGCGCTGAGCTCTGCGCGAAGGCGGGCTCGGATCCCGTGACCGTGTCGCTCATCTTCGGTGACGGGACTGAGGAGGTTGTGCGAACGCTCAAGCACGCCGATTCAGCGAGTGGCTTCCGACGCGTGTGAGGTGCCGAGGAGCGAGCGGTATCGGAGGTGGACGGTGACGGCCCGCAGGGCCATCCATCCGGTCAGGCAAGCCCAGAGCGCGGTCGGCCCCGCGTCGAGCCGGCTGAGCAGCGGGTACAGCGGTGAGACAGCGGCAAGGGTGGCGAGGGAGAGGCGGCCGAGGAAGCGGTAGTCGCCGAGTCCGATGAGGATGCCGTCCCCAGCGAAGGCGATGGCCCCGGGTATCAGGAGGACGCCGAGGAGCATGACGGCTCCACGTGCCTGATCGACCACGGTGAGGTCGGTGGTGAAGAGTCGTGGGACGAGGCCCGCACCCGCGATGAGCAGAATCGCCAAGCTCGCGCCTGAGCCGCAGGAGAGCACTTCGGTGCGCCGTGAGATGGAGAGCCCCTCGTCCACCCGTCCGGCACCTTCCGCCTCGGCGACGAGCGTCTGGGCGGGCATGGCGAGGGCGTCGAGGATGAGAGCGAGAAGGATGAACATCGCCATGACCACCTGATGCGCGGCCAGAGCGGCGTCGGACTGGCGGGCCATGAGCGAAGTCGACCCGGTGAGGACGACAAGAATTCCGGCGACTCGAAGGAACAGGTGACGTCCAGCCGTCAGCAAAGGAGCCGCCTCACCCGTGCGGGGCCGCGAACCGAGCAGCCTGCCGACCCGGCGTCGTTGGAGGCTGAGGAGAGCGACGGCCGCCCCCCACTGGGCGATGACGGTCGACCATGCTGAACCGGCGACGGAGAGATCGAGGGTGAACACGAGGACCCATTCGATGACCGCGTTGGCCACATTCGAGCCGAGGAGGATCCACAGCGGCGTGCGGTAATCGGAGTGCCCTCTGAACACCCCTTGTGAAGCCAGCACGAGCATGACGGCCGGCAGGCCGAGCGCGCTGATCCCGAGATACGTGGAGGCATGTCCGGCGGACGTCCCGGTCCCACCGAGGAGGTCGACGAGGGTTCCGCGGACGAGAAACAGGATCGGGACGGCGGTAACCCCCACGGAGAGGGCCACCCACATCGCGGTTCGCCCGGCGCGATCAGCTGCTGGCGCATCGGTAGCGCCGAGCGCCCGAGCCACTTGCTGGGTGGTGCCGTAGGTGAGGAAGTTCGCCCCGGCGACGAGGAGCGAGAGCACTGCGGCGGCGAGAGCGAGCCCGGCGAGTTCCGAAGTACCGACCCGGCCGATCATGGCCGTGTCGACGGCGACATACAGCGGTTCGACGGCGAGAGCGCCAAGCGCGGGGACCGCGAGTTTCAGGATTCGGCGATCGGTGTCACCGAGGAAGGACACGGTTGTCTCAGCGGGGGAGGAGGCCGATGGCGCGGTGGACGCGCTCGAGAGTGGCGGAGGCGACCGAACGCGCTCGATCGGCGCCGACAGCGAGGAGGCGAGCGAGTTCACCCGGGTCCGCCATCAACTCTTGGTGCCGCGCCTGAACCGGTTGAAGCAACTCGATCACGGCAGCGGCGGTGTCGGCCTTCAGCGGCCCGTACTGCGAGTACTGGCCGGCCAAGGTGTCTCGGTCCGTGCCGCTCGATGCCGACAGGATGTCGAGCAGGTTGCTCACGCCGGGTTTCGCGACGGTGTCGTAGCGAACCTCGTTTTCCGAATCGGTTACCGCGCGGCGGAACTTCTTGTCGATCACCTCGGGTGGATCAAGGAGGAAGACGCAACCGGCATCGGTCTCTCCCGACTTGGACATCTTCGACGTGGGGTCCTGCAGGTCCATCACCCTCGCACCCGCCTTCGGCGTCACCGCTTCGGGGACCACGAGGGTGTCACCGAAACGATTGTTGAAGCGGATGGCGATGTCGCGCGTGATCTCGATGTGCTGGCGCTGGTCGTCCCCGACGGGAACCTCGTTGGCGTCGTACAGCACGATGTCGGCTGCCTGGAGCGCCGGGTAGGTGAACAAGCCAGCGGACACGAAGTCGGCCTCGCGGCGAGCGGACTTGTCCTTGAACTGCGTCATCCGCGAGAGCTCTCCGAAGGAGACGGTGCACTCCATGATCCAGCCGAGTTGCGAGTGCTCGGGCACGTGACTCTGCACGAAGACGGTGGCGACCTCGGGGTCAAGCCCGATGGCGAAGAGAATCGCCGCCAGCTCGGTGGTCGCCGGCCCCACGACATCTGGTTCCGTGGTCACGGTGAGCGCGTGGAGGTCGACGATTCCGTGGAAGACGTCCTTGTCGTGCTGCCCATCGACCCAGTTGCGCAGCGCCCCAAGGAGATTGCCGAGATGCACGGCGCCGGTCGGCTGAATGCACGAGAGCACACGGGTCACAGCGCGAGGCTACCGAGGCGGGCGAGGGTGGCATACCCCAGCCCGATGGGCCGTATTCGGTAGCGTGAGCCCGTGGCGGTCGATGTCTCGACAGAGGTCTACCAAGGCCCCTTTGACCTGTTGCTTCAGTTGATCCTGAAGGAGCAGGTGGACCTCTACGAGGTCGATCTGGCCTCGATCGTGGACGCCTATCTGGCTGAGGTCGAACGGCTCCAGGCGCTCGACCTCGAGGTGGCAACCGAGTTTCTTCTGATCGCGGCGACCCTGGTGGAGTTGAAGACGCGCCGGCTCTTGCCGGGCTCCGGAGATGTCGACATCGATGAAGAGATTGCGCTGTGGGAGGAGCGCGACCTGCTTCTTGCCCGCCTGCTCGAGTGCAAGACCTTCAAGGATGTCGCCTCGGTGTTCAGCGAACTCGCCGCCGCTGCGTCGCTTCACTTCCCGCGCGAGGTGGGCCCGGACGAGCGCTTCCGAGAACTCCAGCCCGACCTTCTTGAGGGCACCTCCGTCAGGCGTCTCGCGAGCGCGGCGATCCGGGCACTTACGCCCCGACCGGAGCCGGTGGTCGATCTGTTCCATGTGAGCGTCGTCAAGGTGACGGTCGCCGACGCGGTCGCCGAGTTGGTCGACGAGTTGCCGAGGTTCGGCAAAGTCGGGTTCAGGCGGCTGGTTGAGGGACTGGTGGAACGCGTCGAGGTCATCGTTCGCTTCCTTGCGGTGCTTGAGCTCTTCAAACAGGGTCTTGTCGAACTTGACCAGTTCGAGCGTTTCGGAGACATCCAGATCGAGTGGATCGGTGGAGACGACATCGAGACCGCCTTGAGCAGTGTGGACGCGTACGAGGGATGAGTTTCGAACCGACTCTGCACGAGTCCCCCGCTGAGGACCCGGGCGGCGAGCATCGGCGGGCGATCGAAGCAATTTTGCTCGTTGCTCACGAGCCGGTGTCGCCGGATTTGATCGCTCAATTGATCGAACGTCCTCTCGATGAGGTGATCGACTCCATCGAACGGCTCGGCGAGGAGTATCGGCGGGAGGGCCGCGGCTTCGAGATCGGAGAGGTGGCCGGCGGTTATCGGTTCCAGACCGTCGACGATGTCGCACCCTGGGTGGAGCGGTTCGTACTCTCGGAGCAGCGTGCGCGCCTGAGCGGAGCGGCGCTCGAAACCCTCGCGATCGTGGCCTACAAGCAGCCCATCTCGCGTGCGCAGGTCGCGTCGATTCGAGGGGTCGACCCCGATGGGGTACTCCGCAGCCTCGCCGCACGCGGGTACATCGCTGAGGTGGGCAGGGATCCGGGGCCGGGCCAGGCAGTGATGTGGGGCACGACACAGACGTTCCTGGAGCGACTTGGCCTTCCCTCGCTTGATCACCTCCCTCCGATCGCCGAGTTCATTCCGTCCGCCGATGTGGTGGAGACCCTCGAGACCGGTCTCCGTCTCGATACCGACGTCATCTCGGATCCCGTCGTCGACGGCGATGGCTGAGGAGGGTGAGCGCCTCCAGAAGGTGCTCGCCGCCCTCGGCTTCGGGAGTCGCCGCGCCTGTGAGATCCTGATCGCAGAAGGCCGTGTGCTGGTAAACGGCGCAGTGGCGGTGCTCGGCGCGAGAGTCTCTCCTGAGGTCGACCAAGTGACGGTCGACGGCGCTCCAGTCGGCGTCCGACCCGGACTCGTCCACTATCTGGTGAACAAACCGAGGGGAGTGGTCACCACGGCGAGCGATCCACAGCGGCGGCCCACCGTGGTTGAACTCGTTCCGGCCGAACCACGGGTGTTTCCGGTCGGTCGCCTCGACCTCGACACCGAGGGCCTCATTCTGTTGACCAACGATGGAACGTTGGCCAATGCCATCGCCCACCCATCCACCGGAGTCGAGAAGGAGTATCTCGTCGAGGTGCATGGGGGTCGGGTATCTCCCAGCGGGTTACGGCACCTGCGGGAGGGGGTCGAACTGGAGGACGGGCGAACGGCTCCAGCCCGGGTCACCCAGCCGAGCCCCGGAGTGCTTCGGATCACCATCCACGAGGGGCGCAATCGTCAGGTTCGCCGGATGTGCTCGGCCGTCGGCCATGAGGTTCGTCGGCTCGTTCGGGTTCGTATCGGTCCGATCTCGGACCGCCGGCTCGCTCCTGGTGACTGGCGGGAGCTCCTCAGCGACGAGGTCATCGCCCTCGGTCGTGCCGTCGCGGCCTCGGGATACGATCAACCCACGTGAGCGAGACCTCAGCCGCTTCGGCTCGACGCGCGAACATCGTTGGTCTCGGCCTGATTGGCGGGTCCATCGCCCTCGCTCTTCGCAACCGCGGGTGGGTGGTGCACGGCCAGGATGCTGACCCCGAAGTGCTGGCGCGCGCAATGGAACTTGGGGTCATCGACGAGTCGGGACTCGTCCGCGCCGCCGAGATCACCTTCGTTGCCACCCCGGTCGGCTCGGTAGCCGATGAGGTCGCTCGAGCGCTCGAGGCGACCGATGGACTGGTCACCGATGTCGGTTCCGTGAAGGCGGACCTCTGTGAGCGGGTCACCTCGCCGAGGTTCGTGGGGGGCCATCCGATGGCCGGCAGCGAGCTCGACGGACTCGATGGGGCCGATCCTGAGATGTTCGAAGGCGCGGTGTGGGTGCTCACCCCCGACAGCGACGTTCCCGACGACACATTCGCGACGGTGGCATCGGTGATCTCGGGTCTCGGTGCGGAGGTCGTCGCCCTTCCGCCCGTCGACCATGACCGCCTCGTGGCGGTGGTGAGCCACGTGCCGCATCTGACCGCGGCGAGCCTGATGGCACTGGCGACCGATCGAGCCGAGGAGCACGCGTCGCTGCTTCGGCTCGCTGCCGGTGGTTTCCGAGACATGACCCGTATCGCTAGCGGGCGTCCGGGCATCTGGATCGATATCTGCAGGGCGAACGGGAAGGCGATAGTGGATGCCCTCGATGAGATGATCGCGTCACTCGGAGCGATCCGCAGGATGGTGGTCGAGGACGACTCCACCGCGCTGCTGAGCCTCCTCTCGGCGTCGAGGGAGGCGCGTGCCAATCTGCCTGGTCGTGTGACCGACCCGACAGCGCTGGCCGAGGTTCGTATCCGCATCCCGGACCGAGCTGGGGCAGCGGCCGAGGTTTTCACCCTGGCGGCCGAGCTCGGTGTGAACATCGCAAACTTCGAGGTGGTGCACTTGGCCGAGGGCGCTCGAGGAGTGGCGGTGGTTCTCGTTGAGCGGTCGGCGGTCGAGGTGTTTCGGGGAGGGCTTATCGCCCGTGGATTTCGGCCGACGGTCACCTCGCTGTCATGAGCACTGGCGAGGCTCGGACGGTGGGCGTGCTCCCGCGCGGGTTCGCCGCGCGGGTTGTCGTTCCCGGCTCGAAGAGCATCGCGAACCGCGCGTTGGTCTGCGCGCTGCTCGCTGAGGGCGAGAGCCGGATTTCGAACCTCCCGGACGGTGACGACACGGCGGCGATGCTCGCCGCGCTCCCGGTGCTGGGCGTCGCCTCTCGGGTCGAGGGTGACGCCTTGACGCTCCAGGGGGTGAGGGGCCGCCCAAGCGCAGGTGAATTCGACGCGGCTCTGGCCGGAACGACATCTCGCTTCCTCTGCGCCGTTACCGCATTGGCCGAGGGCACGTCGGTGGTCACTGGTGGCGCGCCGCTCAGAGGGCGACCCTTTGGGGGCCTGCTCGCGGCGCTTCGGGAACTTGGGGCTCGCGTCGATGCGGAGGATGATGCGTTGCCCGCTCGGATCGTTGGCTCGGTCCAAGGTGGGAAGGTCGCCCTCGATGCTGACGTGTCAAGTCAGTTCGTCTCAGCGCTCCTGCTGGCGGGTCCGTGCATGAGGGACGGTCTGGTGCTTCGTCTCGTTGGGAACGCGGTGTCTCGGCCGTATATCGACATGACCATCGCCGTCATGGAACGTTTCGGAGCCCGAGTGTCCGAGGACGCGGGGACACTCTCGGTGGAGGCGACCGGCTACCGGTCAACTCAAATCGATGTGGAGCCCGACGCCTCGTCGGCCAGCTATCCGGCGGCGATCGCCGCCGCCTGTGGGGGTGAGGTGACCCTGCCAGGTCTTGGCGAGACGAGCTTGCAGGGCGACATCGCCTTCCGTGACATCCTCGGCTCGATGGGCGCTTCGGTCTTCGTCAGCGGTGCGTCGACCACGGTGAGCGGCTCGTCAGTGGGCCTGCGCGGCGTGGATGTAGATATGCGGGATTGCTCGGATCTGGTCCCAACCGTTGCCGTGCTGGCTGCGCTCGCGGAGGGTCGCACCCGGATCAGTGGGGTCGGATTCATCCGTCGTAAGGAGAGCGATCGCCTCGGTGATTTGGCCGATGGGCTCCGACGCTGCGGTGTGGACGCCCGAGTGACGGAAGACGGTCTCGACATCATCGGCGGAGGTGCGCACGGGGCGGTGGTGTCAACTCACCATGATCATCGACTCGCCATGGCGTTCGCGGTACTCGGGTCGGTGATACCGGGAGTCTCCGTGGAGGATCCCGATGTCGTCACGAAGAGTTGGCCCAGCTTTTGGACGATGCTGGCGTCGATCAGGAGCTGATTGCGACCTGCGTCACCAATGGGTGATGGCAGGCGACATGGTGTCCCGGTTCGATTTCGGTCATCTCGGGCACCTCAACGCGGCAACGCTCGTCTGCGGCCGGACACCGGGGATGGAATCGACATCCCGACGGTGGCGCTATCGGTGAGGGCGGCTCGCCACTGATGCCGGTGGTTGCGCGGCCAAGGGCGGGATCAGGCACGGGAACCGAGTCGAGAAGCACCCGTGTGTAGGGGTGGGCGGGTCGGGCGTACAACCGGTCGGGATCGGCAATCTCGCACAGTCGTCCGAGGTACATGACGGCCACACGATCGGACACGTTTTTCACGACGGCGAGATCATGGGCGATGAAGATCATGGTGAGACCGTGAGCCGCCTTGAGATCTTCGAGCAGGTTCAAGACCTGGGCCTGGACGCTCACGTCGAGCGCGGAGACGGGTTCATCACAGATGATCAGGGTGGGGTCAAGCACCAGCGCGCGAGCGATGGCGATTCGCTGGCACTGCCCGCCGGAGAATTGATGCGGTCGCGAGTCGTGGGCGCGCGCCGGGTCGATGCCCACCTCCTCGAGAATCGCGTCGACCCGATCGGAGCGCTCCTCATCGGTGCCACGTTGCCAGATATCAAGCGGGTCGAGAACCGAGTCGCGCACGCGACGACGCGGGTTGAGCGACGAGATCGGGTCTTGGAAGATCATCTGCACTCGGGTCCGAGCCTCTCGGAGGTCCGAGCGCCCGAGCGCGGTCATCTCAGCAGACTCGAACTCCACGGAACCGCTCGTCGGTCGTGGCATCTGCATGATCGCCCGTCCGGTGGTCGATTTGCCACATCCGCTCTCACCGACGATGCCCAGGGTTTCTCCCCGGGCAACATCGAAACTCACCCCCGACACCGCGTGCACGCGCTGGCCCTTCTTCATCGGGAAATCGACCACGAGGTCCCGAACCCGCAACACTGCGTCGATATCGGGACGAAGATGTGGGGCATCGGTCACGACCGACCTCCGATGGTGAGTCCGGAAGCGATTCTCTCGCGGGTCTCGAGGTACTCCGCGGATCCCACCGGATACCAGCAGGCGAACCTGTGCTCGGGATTGTCAGCCGGGGTCAGCGTTGGAGCCTCCTCGCGGCACCGGTCGCGAGCGAAGGCACACCGGGGTGCGAACGCGCATCCTCGGGGCGGGTCGAGCAGGTCGGGTGGTCGCCCGGGAATCGCGGTGAGACGAGTGTGGCTCGGCTGGTCGAGACGCGGGATGCTCTGCAGCAGCGCCTCGGTGTAGGGCATCCGCATATCTGCGAACAGCACTGCGGTGGGTGCGACCTCGACGAGGCGACCGCCGTACATCACGGCGATGACATCCGTATGTCCAGCCACCACGCCGAGATCGTGCGTGACGAGGACGACGGACATGTTCCGCTCCTCACGCTGCTCCGCGATGAGGTCGAGAATCTGTGCCTGAACGGTCACGTCGAGCGCGGTCGTCGGCTCGTCGGCGAAGAGCAGCGTCGGTCCGCACGCCAGCGTGATCGCAATCATCACTCGCTGGCGCATACCTCCGGAGAGCTCATGTGGATACTGGTCGACGCGTCGCTCCGGCTCCGGAATTCTCACGTCCCGCAGCAGCCGGACCGTGGTGGCTCGCGCATCCCGACGGGACATCCCGAGATGAATGCGAAGCGGCTCAGCGATCTGCTCGCCGATGCGCATCACCGGGTTGAGTGAGACCATCGGGTTCTGGAAGACCATCGACATCTCCCGGCCCCAGAGCTTGGACATGTCGACGGCCCCGGACCCGAGGAGCTCATGATCGCCGAATCGGATCGA
The DNA here is from genome assembly GCA_030828465.1 of Acidimicrobiales bacterium. GTDB lineage: Bacteria > Actinomycetota > Acidimicrobiia > Acidimicrobiales > Ilumatobacteraceae > Casp-actino5. Next base: position 103,051 of record JAURCL010000001.1, read on the forward strand.
ACCCTCGCGCCGAGCCGTTGAGGGGAGCAGGCCCATGATGGAGCGTGAGAGCACGGTCTTGCCGGAACCCGATTCGCCGACGATTCCGAGCGCTTGGCCCCGGTCGAGGCTGAGCGACACCTGATCGACAGCGCGCACGGGTCCCCGCTCGGTGGCAAAGGTGGTGGAGAGGTTCTCGACCGTGAGGAGACGTCCCTGTTCGACGCGACCGTCGGTCTGGAGTCCGCTCACAGCCCGATCTCCCGAACGTCGTAGTACGAGCGGATTCGGTCACCGGCGTAGTTGAGAGCGAGCACCGTCAGGAAGAGAACGATGATCGGCCCGAAGGCGATCCACGGTGACTTCTCCAATTCTCGCGAACCGGCGCCGATCAGGATCAATTTGCCCCAAGTGGGACCTTTCTCAACGCTCAGTCCGAGGAAGGCGAGACCGCCCTCGGCGACGATGGCGACCGCCATTCCAAGGAGCGCGAGGGCGCCCATCGGAATCACGACGTTCGGCAGAAGCTCGCGAACGATGATTCGACGGTCGCCGGCGCCGATCGCGCGGGCGGCGGTTACGAACTCCCGATCGGCGTAGGCGAGGGTGGTTGCGCGTGCGAGTCGGCCCACCGGTGCCACGGCGAGCACACCGAGGGTGAGGGCAATGGTCACCAGGCCGCGGTCGAGGAGCGCGGTGATGAGGATCGCGAGAACGAGGGAGGGGAAGGAGAGGAACACGATGAATATGAACGACACGACCTTGTCCGTGCGTCCCCGGAGGTAACCGGCCACAATCCCGGCGGTTCCGCCGACCACCATGCCGAACGCGATCGCCACGAATCCGATCACGAGGGAGACCCGGGCCCCATAGATTATTCGGGCGAACATGTCCCGGGCATCCTGATCGGTTCCGAACCAGTGGGTGCCCGATGGTGAGTATGGGGGCCTCTCGCCGCGGACGAGGAAGTAGGAGTCCGGATCCTTGATCGGAAGCCAGGGCGCGAATAGGGCAAGGAGGCTGACGATGGCGAGCCATCCGACCGCGAGCCAAAAGAGCGGACCGAGTCGTTTCGTGATCGTGTCGCTCACCGTCTGACCCTTGGATCGATGAGGGTGTACACGATGTCCACCACGACATTGACGATGACGAACGCGGTGGTGATGATCATGACGATCGCGAGGACAACCGGGAAGTCCTCACGCAGAATCGCCTCGACGATCGCGGATCCGAGACCGGGAATGCGGAAGATGCTCTCCACGATGAGTGATCCGCCGATCAGCGCGCCCGTGTTGATGCCGAAGACCGTGATGAATGAGAACAGCGAGGGGCGAAGCGCGTGACGAAGCAGCACGCGTCGGCGGCTCACTCCCTTCGACCTCGCCATCAGGATGAAGTCCTCCTGCAACGTGGTGATGAGGTCGGTGCGGAGTAGTCGCTGGTAGACGGCCGCGGCCGGCAGGGCGATCGTGAGGGCGGGTAGGAACGTCTGGTAGATCCTGGTCAGCCAGGGGTCTGTCGCTTTGAACGTGAGCGGGAACCAGCCGAGTTTGATGCCGAAGATGTATTTCAGGATCACGGCAAGAGCGAAGTTCGGCATCGCGATCAACAGGAACGAGTTGATCGTGGAGATCCGGTCCGCAGGTCGATTGGCGCGTGCCGCGGTGATCAAGGCCCAAGGGATCGCGATCATCGATGCCAGCAACTGGGCCATCACCAGGAGTGTGAGCGATCGCGGGAAGCGCTCAACGACCAAGTCGCTCACGGGGGGCTGGCCGGTCGAGCTGAATTGCACACCAAAGTCACCGGTGACCATGTCCCCCAACCACCGGACGTACCGCTCCGGGAGCGGGCGGTCCAAGTGGTAGAGCTCCTTGGCGGCCGCCACCTTCTCGAGGCTCTCAGGCTTCGTGTCGGCGGCGGCCGGTCCCAGGATGTTGAAGAGCGGGTCACCGAGCAGGTTCATGGCGCCGAACGTCAACATGCTGACTGCGAGCAGCAGCATGATCGACGCCGTGAGGCGCTGGACCCAGTAATTCACCTTCTCTCCGGCATGTGCGAGGGGTCGGGCTTCCGATCACTCGATCCAGACCTTGGAGAGCCAGGTCCGACCGCTGACGGCGCAGCGCATCTTCACGCCCTCCGGTGAGGTGTGATCGCAGACCCCGCGCACGTTGTCGGCGAAGGAGTTCACCCAGGTGGTGTGCGTGAAGAACACGTAGGTGAAGGCCTGATTGATCAGGGCTTCGGCCTGCTTGAGCACTTCCGCGCGGGCTTCGAGATCGGACATCGCGGTCGCCTGGAACAGCAGGGCGTCGCGTTCCTCATCGCAGTTGCGCGGCCAGTTGAGCGACAGACCGGCCGGGTTGATGGTGGCGCAGAGCAACCACACGTTGTCGCTCCAGACGTCGACGGCTCCGAACTGACGCCAAGTGTTCACGTTGTACTGACCGATGGCCGTCTGGAGCACGTGGCCGTCCTGAGGCAGTTCCTGGAAGGTGACGTTGAAGCCGACGCTCCAAGCCTCATCCAGCAGTTCCGCGATACGGGTCTGGACCACCGAGGGTCCGGACCACTGCAACTCGATGTTGATCTTGCCATCGGTGCAGGTGGTGGTGCCGAGGAGCGGGTTGGTCTCCTCGCCGCGCTCCGCGCAGTACTCGGCCACGAGACCCACCGCGGTATCCGGGTCGTTGCCGACCTGCACGAGGTCGGGGTTGTAGTTGATGCTCTCCGGGGTGAACCGCTGGGTCGCACGACGCGAAACACCGAGTCCGATCAACTCGACGTACTCCTCGATGGGCGTGGCGTAGGCAAGTGCCTGGCGGGCCCGGATGTCGTCGAACGGCGGGATCGCGGTATTCATCATCGCGTAGGACTCCTCACCGGTGTCGTCGATGATGTTCTGGTAGTCGTCGGTATCGAGCAGGTCGAGAATCGAGGCTTGGTTCGTGGTGTGGAGAGCGTCGAGGTCACCGTTGAAGAGCAGGTTGTTCCGGTCGTCACCATCGGTCACGGGGTAGAACTCGACAGCGTCGAGGTAGACGTCGCCGCCCCACCAGTCCTCGTTCCGCACGAAGCGGGTCACCGAGTCCTCGCTTCGGGAGTCAAACACGAAGGCTCCTGTGCCGACCGGAGCCTGGTTGAGAGTCGGGTCTTCTTTAGCGGCCGCGATCCAGGTCGGGGACGCCACCATGCCAAGCTGACCGGTCACGAGCGATCCGAAGTCGGCGATGGGGAAGTTCACGTTGAACTCGATCGTCAGATCATCAACCGCGACGGCGGCGGTTTCATCGGCCGGGAAGAAGGGCATGATCGCGAGACCGACGAGCGGGTCACCTCGCTGGGCGTTGAAATTCACCAGAACCGCTTCGGCGTTCAATGGCGTGCCGTCATGGAAGGTGATGCCCTCACGGAGTTTCACTGTCCAGGTGGTGAGCGTGTCGTTCGGAGTGAAGGACTCAGCGAGATGCGGGGTTGAGACACCGTTCTCGTCGTAGACAGCGAGGGTGTCAAATACCGCGTTCGCCATCATCAATCCGGAGGCCGCGAGGGCGGACGAGGATGGGTTGAGCCCGTTCACGTCGGCCTCGAGGCCGTAGCGAAGGGTGCCGCCGAAGATGGAGTCGGCGTCGTCATCGGGGGGAAGCGTCACTTCGGTCTCGGTCTCACCGAGGGTGTCCTCCTCGGCGGGCTCCGCCGCCGGTTCGGCCGCTGGCTCCGAAGATTCCGCGGCGGGCTCGGAGTCGGCTTCGTTGTCGTCGGATCCGCCGCAGGCGGACACCAGAAGACCCGCGGTCGCGAGCACCGCCCCGAGTCGACGGAACGAACGATGGGAAGACGAAGTCTTCATGTGATTCCCCCTGTTCACCATCGAGCCCCTTGCCCGACTGCCCAGACCATACACGACGCGCCGTTCGGCAAGTAAGAGTGCTGAGCGGCGGTCGCGATGGGCCTTAGGCTCTCTTATGTGACGGTCCTGATTCCCGAGAATCTGGCTGAGCTCCGCGAGGCGAGTGAGTCCCCAGACGTCATCTTGCTGGCCGGAGGTACCGACCTGATGGTGTCGGTCAACCATCGGTCAAGGCGGATCGGTTCGGACGCGACGGTGATCTCGCTCGCTCGAGTTCCGGAACTGCGATCGTGGAGTCACAACCCGGCCTCCGGAGAGCTGGTCATTGGAGGGGGAATCACCTGGTCTCAGCTCGAGCGCCCACCGTTCGACTCGCTCGCGCCGGCGCTGGCCCAAGCGGCCAGGACGGTCGGATCGCCTCAGATTCGCAACGCGGGAACCATCGGCGGCAATATCGCGACCGCCTCACCGGCGGGAGACGGTCTTCCCGTGCTGCTCGCGCTGGGCGCGGTGGTTGACATCCTCGGGAGCGCCGGTCAGCGCTCGTCGTCGTTGGCAGACCTTCTGACCGGTCCGAAGCGCACGACGCTCGCTCCAGGCGAGGTGATCGTCTCGGTCAGAGTCACTGAGACAGCCGGTTGGCAGGGCTACGCGAAGATCGGTGTTCGGAACGCAATGGTGATCTCGGTGGCCGGAGTGGCGATGGTGCTCGATGGTGCCGCTCGAAAGGCCACCATCGCTCTTGGATCGGTGGGCCCCACCGTCTTGCTGGCGGCTGAGGCGTCAGCCCGCCTCTCCACGGAGTTCGACTGGGACGCGTGGTCCTGTTCGGAGTCGACCATCGTGTCGGTTGGGGAGATGGCGGCCGCTGAGGCGCGCCCGATCGACGATCACCGGTCGACGGCTGAGTATCGGCGCCACGGAGTTCGCGTGCTCACATCGCGCCTCCTCAAGCGAGGGATAGACCGGCGATGAGGCGCGTGGAGAGCGAATGCTCGCTGACGGTGAACGGCGTGGAGCACGCCGTGAGCGGGCTGCATCCCGGAGAAAGTCTGCTCGACGCCTTGAGAGAGCGTTGTGGTTTGCGTGGATCGAAGGGCGCTTGTGAGGAAGGTGAGTGCGGCTCATGCACCGTCCTCGTCGACGGGCAGGCGGTGTGCTCGTGTCTCACCTTGGCCGCCTCGGTCTCGGGATGCTCCATCGTGACGGTCGAGGGCGTTGGCTCGTCCGGTGCGGCCGATCTTCAGGAGGCGTTCCTTCGCGCTGGGGCGGTGCAGTGCGGGTTTTGCACCCCGGGCTTGATCGTCGCGGCCGACGCCCTGCTCAGCCGTAACCCGCACCCAAGTCTCGACGAGGTGCGAGAGGGGCTCGCGGGCAACCTCTGTCGCTGCACCGGCTATGGGCGGATCGTTGAAGCGGTGCTCGACACCGCCGGACAACGGCGGTCTCAGCGATGAGCACCACCGTCTCCTCTGAACGCACCGAAGTACCTGCCATCACCGGGGGACTCGGTGAACCGGTGCTCCGACCAGACGGCGGCGCCAAGGTGGACGGATCTTTCGAGTTCTCCTCCGATCGAAGTATTGAGGGTGAGTTGTGGGCGATGACGCTGCGGTCGCCGCACCCGAGGGCTCGGCTGCTCTCGATCGACACGTCCGCGGCGTTGGCGCTCCCTGGTGTCGCCTCGGTGATCTCCGCTGTTGACGTCCCGGGGGTCAACGGGTTCGGTCTCATCGCCTCCGACCAGCCCGTCTTCGCCGTCGATGAAGTGCGGTTCGTTGGGGAAGCAGTGGCGGCTGTCGCGGCGAGCGATCCAGAGACCTGCGCCCGCGCCATTGAGTTGATCGTCGTCACCTACGAGATCCTCGAGCCGCTTCTCGACGCGGAACAGGCGATCGATGGTTCCTTCGAATCGATTCACCCCGACGGCAACGTCATACGCCATCAGCGGATCGTTCGTGGCGATGAGGACTTGGTCGGGGAGATCACCGTCGAGGGCACCTACGAGATCGGCATGCAGGACCAGGCCTTCCTCGGCCTCGAAGCGGCCGTCGCTGTTCCCGACGACGACGGGGCCGGCGTGGAGCTCCTCGTGGCAACGCAATGGCTGCATGAGGATCGTCGCCAGATCGCTGCCTGCCTCGGTCTCGAGGAAGATCGCGTCCGGCTCACCCTCGGTGGAGTAGGTGGAGCCTTCGGCGGTCGCGAGGACATCTCCCTGCAGGTGCATGTGAGTCTCCTCGCTTTGGTGACCGGCCGACCGGTGCGGGCGGCCTATTCGCGCGCGGAGAGCTTCATCGGCCATGTCCATCGACACCCCGCGACGATTTGGATGCGTCATCACGCCGATCGCGATGGAACGCTCCGCAAGGTCGAGGCGCGATTCGTTCTTGACGGTGGGGCATACGCGTCGACGTCATCCGCGGTGCTGATCAACGCCGTTACTCATGCCCAGGGTCCTTATCGATGTGAGAACGCGGTGGTTGACGGTTACGCGGTCCGCACCAACCACCTTCCCTGTGGGGCGATGCGGGGTTTCGGTGTGGTCCAGGCGTGCTTCGCCCACGAGCGGCAGATGGATCGCCTTGCCGCTGCCTGCGGTGTCGATCCCGTCGAGATCAGGGTGCTCAACGCGATGGAGACCGGTGATCGGCTCATCACTGGACAACGAGTCGAGAATGTCGCTCCGGTGGCGCGGTGCATCCGAGAGACGATGGCCCTGCCGATGCCCGAGCCGGATGTCCGAGACCACGTGCTGGCGTTGCCTGGTGGTGCGGGTCTAACC
>JAURCL010000020.1 GCA_030828465.1 Acidimicrobiales bacterium
CCTGCTGCGTCGGCGCGGCGCCGAGGGCCCCATCGAGGTGGTCTGCGTGTTGGCCGCCCCGGAGGGGATCGAGCGCCTCGGCAGCGGCTGTGGACCGCTGCGACTCGTGGTCGGTTCGATCGACGATCACCTCAACGAGAACGCCTTCATCGTGCCGGGTCTCGGCGACGCCGGGGATCGTCTCTTCGGCGATCCGGGTAACTGATCGCGGCTGCTCAGCCGAGCAGACCGATGACGGCCTCGACCGCGTCGGTCGGGTCCGCATTGACCCCCTCGCCGTAGATCTTCACCTTCGGCTCGGTTCCGCTCGGACGCACCTGCACCCGGATACCGCCGTCGAGCACCAAGCGGAGCAGACCTGCCTCGGGATACTCCTCGACGGAGATCACCGACGCGCCGGCCACACTCTCAGGAGGGGCCGCCCGGAGACGGGCCACTGCGTCGGAGCCGTCCGCCGGGTCCATACGAACCGACCGCTCCACCATGACGTGACGTCCGTAGCGCTCGGCCAGCCCCGTGAGGCGAGCCTCGAGGTCGGTGCCCTCGGCATGGGCGAGCGCGGCCACCTCGGCGAGTAACACCGCCGCGGTGATTCCGTCCTTGTCGAGAGGACGTCCGGCGACGAGGTAGCCGAGGGCCTGCTCGTAGCCGAAGACGAATCGTTGCTCAGGACGCTCAGCGACCGTGTGTGCGATCCACTTGAACCCGGTGAAGGTCTCGACGGAGTGGACCCCGTGATCAGCGGCGATCGCGGCGAGCATCGAGGACGAGACGAGGGTGGTGACCACCAGCCGATCGTCGCCCTCGGTGTGGCGCAGGATGTGATCGGCGAGCAACCAACCGATCTCGTCACCGCCGAGCCGCCGCCAGGTGCCGTCGCGGGTGGGGATGGCGGCGCCCACACGGTCGGCATCCGGGTCGTTGGCGATGGCGAGCCGCGCCCCGACCCGGTCGGCGAGGGCCATGACGAGATCCATGGCACCGGGCTCTTCCGGATTCGGGAAGGGCACCGTCGGGAAAGCCCCGTCAGGTGCGAACTGCTCGTCGACCACCGCGGGGCGACCGAGGCCGCTGCGTTCGAAGGCGTCGACGAAGGTCGCGCCACCCACGCCGTGCATGGCCGTGTAGGCGACGGTGACCGGAGCGACCTCGGGCCTGAGGCGCACCGAGGGCACCGAGTCGAGATACGCCTCGACGAGGTCGGATCCGAGATGGGTAATGAGGCGGTGATCCTCTGGGGCGAGGGGGACGTCGAAGGGGTCGACATCGCCGATCGCAGCGGAGATCGCCTCATCGTGAGGCGGAACGATCTGAGCCCCGCTGTCGAGGAACACCTTGTAGCCGTTATCGGCCGGAGGATTGTGCGAGGCGGTGACCATTACCCCGGCGGCCGCGTCGAGACCAGTGATCGACCAAGCGAGCACCGGAGTCGGGACGACCCCGTCGAAGAGATGCACCCGGATGTCGGCTGCGGCAAAGACGCGGGCCGTGTCGAGAGCGAAGAGGTCCGACTTGCGTCTCGAGTCACGACCAACGACCACACCGCGGTCACGCGCCCGCGGATCGGTTGCCAGGAGGTGTCGGGCGAGGCCGGCTGCGGCTTGGCGGACGACCAGTCGGTTCATCCTCATCGAACCAGCGCCGACAGCGGCTCGCAGCCCCGCCGTCCCAAACTGCAGGCGACCGGCGAACCGCTCATCCAGTGACGGATCCCGACGTTCGATCAGCCCGGCGAGCTCGTCTCGGATGTCGTCGTCGGGTTCGGCCTCGAGCCAGCGCCGGGCGGTGTCGAGCGCGCTCTGCGTCGGTCCGGTCATCGCAGCAGGGTCCGAAGTTCGACGAGTGGTCGCGGCCCGACGTGGCTGATCACCTCGGCCGCCGCAATCGCCCCGATATGGGCGCAGCTCGCGAGGTCATCGCCCCTCGTGTAAGCGAACAGGAACCCCGCGGCGTAGAGGTCGCCCGCCCCAGTGGTGTCGACCACATGCGGCACCCCGATCGCCGGCACCTCGACCACGTCGTCGGGAGTCACCACGATGGATCCGCGCGCTCCGAGGGTGATCGCAGCGAGTCGGCAGTCGCCTCGAACCGCCTCCACGGCCTCGTCGAGGTTCTCGGTCTCGTACAGCGCGACGAGCTCATCGGAGTTGCCGAAGAGCAGATCCACCTCATCGGTGACCAGCGCCCGGAAGTCGTCGCGGTGACGGTCGACGCAGAACGAATCGGACAGGGTCAGCGACACAAGTCGGCCGGCTTCGTGCGAGGCTCGCGCCGCATGGCGGAAGGCCTCCTTAGCCTCGGGGCGGTCGTAGAGGTATCCCTCCATGTAGAGCACACGCGCGGCCGCGACCACCTCAGTGTCGATATCCCCTGGGGTGAGCAGGCTCGATGCCCCGAGGTAGGTGTTCATGGTCCGCTCGGCGTCGTCGGTCACGGCGATGATGCACCGGCCGGTTGGCACGCCATCGGCGGGTCCGCCGGGAGCGAAGCGCACGCCGACGGCGAGCAGGTCGTGGCCGAAGGCGCCGCCCAGGTCGTCGTCGCTCACCTTGCCGATGTATGCCGCGCGACCGCCGAGGCTCGCGACGCCGCACACCGTGTTGGCGGCGGAGCCGCCACTCATCTCAACCGAGGTGCCGAGGTTTCGGTGGAGGTGGAGGGCGCGATCGGTGTCGACCAAGGTCATCGAGCCTTTCACCAGCCCATGGGTGTCGATGAAGGCGTCATCCACATGGGAGATGATGTCGACGAGGGCGTTACCGATGCCGACGACGTCGAAGACGGTGCCGTCTTCGCGCGGGGTCAGCCCGCGCACGCCTGCCCGCCCGTGTCTCGCACCCATTCGACGCTAGTCCGGCGAATCTCGACCCAGGGGTAGTGTCGCGCGGGTGATCGACCCCCACCGCCTGCCACGCCACGCTCTGCCGTCCCGCTACGAGGTTCGTCTCGAACCAGATCTCGACGCGGCGACCTTCACCGGTTCGGTGGTGATCGACCTCGAGGTCGCCGAGATCGATCCGTCGGTGCACGGACTGGTGCTGAACGCCGCCGAGCTCGAGGTCCACTCGGCCCGCATCGACGACGTCGAGGCGAGTATCACCATCGACACCGACCTGGAGCGGGTCTCGGTGTCGGCCGGCGTACCGCTCGCGGTCGGCCCGCACCGGGTCGAGCTCACCTTCGACGGCGTGATCAACGATCGGCTCCGCGGCTTCTACCGATCGACATTCGTCGACGCCGACGGCGCGGAACGGGTGATCGCGACCACGCAGATGCAGTCGACCGACTGCCGGCGGGCATTCCCGTGCCTTGATGAGCCGGAGTTCAAGTCAGTGTTCTCAATCACCCTCGTGGTCGCCGACGGGCTCATAGCGGTCTCGAACTCGCCGGAGGTGTCGCGCCGTGAGATCGACGGCGGCCAGCTGGAGATCACGTTCGCCGACACGATGGTGATGAGTTCCTACCTAGTCGCGTTCGTGGTCGGACCGCTTGAGGCGACCGATCCCATCGATGTCGATGGCACGCCGGTGAGGGTGGTTCACACCCCCGGACAGGGACATTTGGCCGGCTTCGGCCTCGAGACCGCTGCCTTTTGCCTCCGGTGGTTCCGCGAGTACTACGGCATCGATTACCCCGGGGAGAAGATCGACCTTGTCGCGCTGCCGGATTTCGCCGCCGGGGCGATGGAGAACCTCGGCTGCATCACCTTCCGCGAGAATCTGCTCCTGGTCGACCCCGATCGCGCCACCCAGGCGGAGCGGCAGTTGGTGGTCGACGTCGTCGCCCACGAGCTCGCTCACATGTGGTTCGGCGATCTGGTCACCATGCGCTGGTGGAACGGCATCTGGTTGAACGAGGCGTTCGCCACCTTCATGGAGCTGGCGGCCTGCGACGCCTTCCGGCCGGAGTGGGGCCGTTGGGAAACCTTCGGCGTCGAGCGCAGCGTCGCGTTCGAGACCGACTCCCTCTCAAGCACCCGCCCCGTCGAGTTCGAGGTTCGATCACCCGCCGACGCGGAGGGGATGTTCGACGTGCTCACCTACCAGAAGGGCGGCGCGCTGCTTCGCATGCTCGAGCAGTACCTCGGTGCCGAACGGTTCCGCGAGGGGGTGTCGCACTATCTCAAGCGTCATTCCTACGCGAGCACGGAGACGGCCGATCTCTGGGACGCGATCGAGGAGACCTCCGGCGAGCCGGTGCGTCGCATCATGGATTCGTGGATTTGGCAGCCGGGCTACCCGCTGGTGGAGGCCACCCTCGACGGAGACGCCGTGGTGCTCAGCCAGCGCCGGTTCTCCTTCGACGCCGCGAATGATGCCACGGTCTGGTCGGTGCCGGTGGCGGTGCGCACCAGCGAGGGCGTCTCCCGCCTCCTGCTCGAGGCCGAGCCCGTTCGAATCGCGGCCGGCTCGGGTGACGTGGTGGTCAACGCCGGGGGTCACGGATTCCTCCGTGTCTCCTATGACCGCGCCCTCCTCGACCGTCTGGATGACGTTCGCTCCCTCGAGACGCTCGAGCGCTACAACCTCGTCGACGACGCGTGGAACGCCGTGCTGGCCGACCGTCTCGATGTTGCCGACCTCTTGGCGCTGCTCGATCGCTTCGCTGGCGAGGACGACCTCCATGTGTGGCGGGCGATCGCCAGTGTCATCGTCCAGTTGCGGCGCATGACCCCTGAGGAGGCCATCGACGGGTTGGCCGCGCGGGTGGTGGCCCTCGCGCGACCGGCGCTGGAGCGGCTCGGCGACCCGACCGTCGGCGAGCCTGATGTCATCGGATCGCTCCGAGGACTCCTGCTGCGGCTGCTCGCCCTCTCCGGTGACGACGGCGCCAGTGTCGACCGCTGCCGGGCGATCTTCGCGTCGTCCTCCTCGGATCCGAGCGGCACCGACCCCGAGTTGTTGGCCGCAGCGACCACCGTGATCGCCGCTCGCGGCGGTCGCGAGGAGTTCGACGCCCTTCTCGACGGCTTCCGTAACGGTCCGACCCCGCAGGATCAGTTGCGCTGTCTCTACGCCCTCGCCGAGTTCGACGACGCCGATCTGATTCTCGAGACCTGCGAGCTCGCCTTGTCGTCGTCGGTGAAGACCCAGAACGCCCCGTTCCTCCTGCGGGCGTGTATCGCGAATCGTCGTCACGGCCCGGCCGCCTGGCGATTCGTGACCGGGCGTTGGGCCGTGGCGAACGAGCGATTCCCGACGAACACCATCGTTCGAATGGTCGAGTCGGTGAAGACGCTCACCGAACCCGGCCTGGTGGCCGAGGCGGCGGACTTCTTCGCGGAGCACCCGATCCCTCAAGGCGCGGCCACGCTCTCGCAGATCCTCGAGCGGCAGCGGGTGAACGCGTCGGCTCGCCAGCGCGTCGAGGAGCGGATGGTGGCGATCGGGTGAGCGCGATCCCGGCCTCGATGCGAGCCGCGTTGCTCACCGGCCACGGGGGCCCCGAGGCCATCGAGGTGCGCGATGACGTCGACGTCCCCACCGCGGGTCCCGGCGAGGTCTTGGTGAGCGTCTCGGCCTGCGGCGTCAACAACACCGATATCAACACCCGCATTGGCTGGTACTCCCCCGAGGTTCGCTCGGCGACCGACGATCGGTCCACGCCGGTGGTGGAGGCCGGCGGGTGGGGTGGCGAGCTTGGGTTCCCCCGTATCCAGGGGGCCGACATCTGCGGACAGGTCGTCGCGGTCGGCCCGGAGGTGCCGGAGTCGATGGTTGGCGCTCGCGTGCTCGTCGACCCGTGGGTGCTCGATGCGGACGTTCCCGAAGAGCGCGAACGAGCCCGCTTCGTCGGATCGGAGATCGACGGCGGTTTCGCCGAGTTCTGCGCGGTGCCCGCCCGCAACGCGCATCCGATCACCTCGCCGCTCACCGATCTGGAGTTGGCGACGTTCCCGTGCGCGGCCACCACCGCCGAACACCTTCTGCGCGACGCCGAGGTCGGATCGGGGGCGGTGGTGGTCGTGACCGGGGCGTCCGGTGGGGTCGGCACCTGCGCGGTGCAGTTGGCCGCGGCCCGCGGCGCTCGGGTGGTTGCCCTCGCGGCCGAGTCAAAACGCGACGCGCTGATCGATCTGGGAGCCGATGCGGTCGTCGACGGACGTGGGGAGTCACCCGGGGCGCGGATCGCCGCGCTCGGACTGCGGGTCGATGCCGTGATCGATGTGGTCGGCGGCGAGCTCTTCGGAGAATTGCTTCCGATCATCCGGCCGGGTGGGCGCTACGCCACCGCGGGCGCGATCGCCGGGCCGATCGTCGAGTTCGACCTCCGACACCTGATCTACGGCGATCTCACGATGAGGGGGTCGACGGTGTGTCCCCCGGACAATTTCGCCCGGGTGGTCGACCACATCGAGGCGGGGCGTCTCCGGCCGGTGGTCGCCGGGTCGTTCGCGCTGGAGGAGATTGGCGCCGCTCAGGCGCTGTTCCTCGAGAAGCGCCACATCGGCAACTTCGTGATCGACCTCTCAGCCTGATCCGGACGATCAGTCGCTGGAGCGCAACCGGTCGCCGATGAGCCGGGCGATCGAGGCGGCGGTCGCGTCGGAGTCGCGCACCACGAGATGCCACGGGATCGACAGGCCATCGGACCCGCACCTGATCGCCGCGAGGCGTCCCATCTCGACGGCGGGCGCGGTCGCCCATCGGCTGAGGATGGAGACCCCGGCGCCGGTGGCTGAGTCACCCGGCGTCAGGCGATCCGCCACTCGAGCAGTTGCGACTCGAGTGCGGTGAGCTGGTGGAAGAGGTCGTGATCGGGTGCTGATCCGTCGGCGGTCTGCGGTGCCTTCAAGTAGAAGCCAAGCCAGTCCTGCACTCCGGCCGATCCGTTGCGATGGGCGAGATCGAGGAAGAGGGCGAGGTCGAGGGCGATCGGCGCGGCGAGGATCGAGTCTCGACAGAGGAAATCGACCTTGATCTGCATCGGGTAGCCGAGCCAGCCGAAGATGTCGATGTTGTCCCACCCCTCCTTGTCGTCTCCGCGCGGCGGGTAGTAGTTGATGCGCACAACATGGTCGAGCTCCCCGTAGAGATCGGGATGCTCGTCGGGTTCGAGGATCGACTCGAGCACGCCGAGTTTCGAGAGTTCCTTGGTTCGGAAGTTGGCCGGGTCATCGAGGACGTAGCCATCGCGGTTGCCCAAGATGTTCGTCGAATACCAGCCGCGGATGCCGAGCATCCGCGCCCGCAGTCCCGGGGCGAGGATCGTCTTCATGAGGGTCTGCCCCGTCTTGAAGTCTCGGCCAGCGATCGGAACACCGCGGCTCTCGGCGAGTTCGACCATGCAGGGCAGGTCGAGCATCAGGTTGGGTGAACCGTTGGCGACTGGCACGCCGGACTGGATCGCGGCGTAGGCGTAGATCTGGCTGGGAGCGATCCGCGGGTCGTCGTCGCGGAGCGCCTGTTCGAACGCGGCCACGCTCTCGTGGATCTCGCTCGGCTCGGAATAGGCCTCGGTGGACCCGCACCAGACCATGACCACCCGTTCGAGGTCGTGCGCCGAACGGAATCGGGCGATGTCGTCGATGAGCGCCTCAACGCTGGCCCAATGACCGGCAGTCGACTTAACACGCACCCCGTCGAGTCGCGACACCCATCGCTGATCGAAGACGGCGTCCATCGGCACGATGCCCTCGAGCTCTCCAGACAGCGCGTCGAGGTGCTCGGCTCCGAGGACACCTGAGGTGCGGGCGGCCTCGAGGGCGTTCGGGGTGATCGGGTCCCACCCACCGAAGACGATGTCGTCGAGTGGCGCGAGGTCGACGAGTTGACCGATGGGTCGTGGCGCGCCGTCGCCGGGGTCGATTCGGCCGAGTTGGCTGAGCGAGCCGATCGGGGATCCGAGGCCGTTACGGGCGGCGAGCACCCCGGCGATCAAGGTGGAGCCGACGGCGCCGAGCCCGGGGAGAAGGATGCCGAGCCGGCTGGAGGGTTGTGGTGAGGACATCCAACGAACCTAAATGGCTTCTGTTGATTTAGGTTTGTTTGTTCAGTATTTCTAAACTATTTTCCTGAAGTGCCTTCATCGCTCCCCGACCTCAGCCTCCGCCAACTCGAATACTTGGTGGCCGTGTCGGTCGCTCCGACCTGGGCTGATGCCGCCGCCTCGCTCGGCGTGACCCCGTCGGCCCTGTCGCAGGGCCTCGCCGAACTCGAGCGCCGGGTGGGCGTACCGCTTTTCGATCGCGACGGTCGACGGCGACCACTGCGGACCTCGGCAACACCGGTTCTCGAGCACGCCCGTCAAGTAGTCGCGCTCACCGGCGACCTCGCCGCTTGGGCGGATCGGATGCGCGGCTCCTCCCTCGGGTCGATCCGCCTCGGCCTCATCGACGTCGCCGCCGTGGAGCACTTCGACTCGGTGATTAACGCGTTCCGGATGGAGCGACCCGAGGTCTCGCTCAGCATCTCGGTGGCTCCCTCCGCCCAACTGATCGCCGACCTGCGCCGCGGCGCCCTTGACCTGATCGTGTGCGTCGAGCCGGGCGAACACCCTCCGGGCGTGACCGTCACCCGAGTGCTGTCCGAACCGATCGTGGTGATCGCCCCACCGGGAACCGAGATCGGCTCGCCGGACTCCTGGGGGCCGTGGGTGTTGTTTCCCGATGGCTCGCACACCCGGTCATCGACGATGGATGCGCTTCGGGCGCTCGGGTGCGACCTGACGGTGGTCGCCGACAGCCACCAGCCCTCGGTGGTGCGGGCCATGGTGCGTCTCGGCATGGGCTGGGGCGCGCTCTCGCGCGCCCGAGGACGCGATGCCCACGGCATCGTGGAGGGACCGGAGCTCTTCCGACGACACCTCGCGCTCATGCGACGCGAACGATCGCCCCTCGACCCGGCCGCCGCGGAGCTCGCTGAGGGGATCGTCTCCGTCGGCGCCGACATCGAGCAGCGATTCATCTGATCGCGGCGACATCGGTGCGTTCATGGGAGGCTGTGGCTATGGGCGCGGTCTGGGCGGTCATCCTCGTCGTGATCGGTCTGCGAATCGGTCTCTGGGCCCGCGCCTCATCCACCTCTCCTATCTACCGACTCCTCCGGGCGAGGGCCGCCCTGATGTGGGGTGAACGCACCGACCGCTTCATGGCGGTGAGCGGCGTGATGATGGCCGTCTGGGGGCTCGCCGGCCTGATCGGCATCTGGTGAGCTGCGGCTAGCTCGCACCAAGTAGTCGCGGCGTGCCGATCCTGACCGGAACACCGCTCGAGTAAAGCAGGTGCGGCTCCCCGACCGGCGCGGGCAGGCCTGCCGCGACGACGACACCAGCGTCGATCGCGCTCGCTTCCGCGGACCTGAGCGGCCAAGCCGGATGTTCAACCGGAGCCCAGACTGGTCGTCCGCGGAAGGGTCGGGCGAGGAGCCCCCATCGCGCCGTGAGGAAGCGCGACAGATCATCGTCGGCGACCGGGTCACCGACTGTCACCGACAGGGCCGCGGTCGCGCCGCCGACTCGGGGCCATCGGCGATCCACGGAGGAGAGCACCCGGTCGCCGATGCGGACGTGGCGCACATCACCGACGCAGTAGGGGATGCGGTACCCAAGGCGCGCGACGAGGGCCGGGAGCCAGCGGTCAATGTCGAGGGACATGAACCAGACACCTCGTCGATCACCGGCGCGAACATAGGTGCGAACGTTGACCTCAGGAAACGACCCGACATAGGGCAGCGGCGCCCAGCCGGGCACCCCAAGCCCATCCATGTGGAACGGGATGAGACCGACCCAGGCTGATCCGTCGAAGGTGTCGACCTCGATCCCCGCTGGAAGGAGGGCCTGGACATCCGCCGGGTCGTAGCGCCAGTGGCAGAACACGATGTCCGTCCAGTGCTGGACCATGAGCGCACGAGGCACCGCACCCGACGGGGGCTCCGCTGTGGCCGGGGGTTCCGGTGTCCAGATCGATGGGTCGGAGGTCACGGCTCCACCTGATCGTCAGGGTGCGTGATGGGCATCAACCGCAGCATCAGCGACGCGATCGTGAGCGGAGCGGCCGCCGCCGGGCGTGGGGGAAGACCCGGGAGAATTGCTCCTCGGCGGCATCGGTCCCGACGAGGAGAAGTTCACCATCGACCGGCAACGGATGCTGCGAGTCGGGGTTGCCCTGCAGGACGCCGTTCTGCTCGATCGCCACCACGTTGCAGTGCGTGCGCCGGTACACGTGGGCCTCGGCCAGGGTCGCTCCGGCCAGTTCGCGGGGCACGGGTGTCCGAAACATGTTCAGCCCCTGGGCCACCAGCAGCGTCTCGTCGCCGCGGAAGTGGTTCCAAATCGTTGCCGAGCCCGTGCCGGCATAGGACAGCACGGCATCGGCTCCGGCGCGGTACAGCGTCGTCACGTTGCGGCCGAGATTGGATCGCGAGACGATCCGAGCGTCCGGTCGCAGACCGCGGCAGTACCTCGTCAAGTACACGTTCACGCTGTCATCGTGGGTGGTTATCAGGATCGCTCCGGCATCGGCGATTCCCGCTTGGTCGAGGACCGCGCGATCGGCTGCGTCCCCGATGACATAGGTGGGATGGGGACGCCTGCGCTCAGGAAGGCGATCGATGATGGTGACGTCGATCCCGTCCTCTGACAGCGAGCGGGCAGCGGCCCGACCGACCCGCCCGCCGCCGATGATGATCGCCTTGGTGGCGGCCGGGGAGTCGACGGCGAACGCCCTGTCGAATGACGCGAGCTGTTCGGCTGTTCCAGCGAGGAGGAGAATCGACGAGTCGCACAGCGTGGTGTCCCCCGTCGCGACCGTGAAATCACCCCGGTCCCACACCCCAATGATTCCCACCCCGAAGCGCTTCCGCAATTGGGTCTCCTGCAGCGTCCGGTTGACGATGTCGGTGCCGACCACCCCGGCCTCGGCGATCCGCAGGCCGGCGAAGTGGCCGATCTCGTGGCTCTGACCTCCGAGCCCGAGCGCTCGCGCCGCCATGGCGGTGCCGAGCACCTCACCGAGTTGGACCACATGATCGGATCCGGCGATCTCGAGGATGTCGACGGCGGCTGGCGAGTTTGCGCTCGAGATGATGGACGTCGTGGGGGCGATCTCGCGAACGGTGAACGCGATGTTGGTGTTGATCTGGTCGTTCTGTGTCGCCACCACGAGAGCCGCCTGCTCGACGCGCGCGTTCTGGTAGGTGACCGGATCGTCGAGGGCCCCCACGACCACCCGTCGACCCTCGTCGTGCAGGAGGCCGGCCTCGTCGACGTCCTCGACGACGAGAACGTAGGGCAAACCCGTCTTGTCGGCCCGTTCGATCAGGGCCTGCTCGATCGGGCCGAAGGCCGTGAGGATGAGATGTCCCGAGGTCGATTCCGGGAGGGTGCGAGGGGCGCGTCGACGCTCCCGTTCATTGATCCAAGGGATGAAGACGAACTGGATGAAGGTGAACGGGAGCACCACGAGCAGGAAGGCTGAGCCTGAGACGAGGACGACCACGGAGAACAGACGCCCGAGATCTGAGGTGAACGTAATGTCGCCGAAGCCGAGGGTCGTCATCGTCGTCATCGTCCAGTAGATGCTGGTCGGCCACGAATAGGTCCGGCCCTCGCGAGCCATCAACTCATGGAAGACGAAGCTGAAGGCCACCACGAGGATGACGAAAATGCACGCGAGCACGAGCACGGTCTTGCGTCGGCGACGCCGCTCGCTTCGCTTCGCGATCTGCTCAGCCCGATCGCTGGGATTCGGAGTCCGGGATCCCGAACCGCGAACTTGCTGGGTGGCCTGAGAGATCACCACTCCCAACGACTTCAGCATGAGGCTTCCCGCATCGGTACCACCCCATCAGCGTGGCAGATTGCTGGGCTGCGAGTAACCCGGTGGCCCGGAAACCTTGCCGGAAACCGGCATCCGCCGCTGCGAACCACCCTTCGCGCGCTCCCTTGGACGCTGACCCGACGACCGGTCGCCGCCGCAAGGTTCGCCGCGGAGGGAACCCGGAGTGGAGCTGAGGGGAATCGAACCCCTGGCCTCGACAGTGCGATTGTCGCGCTCTACCAACTGAGCTACAGCCCCGAGGGCGCTGAGTGTACCGGTGGTCGACCGGCCGTCACGCGCCGTTCAGCGCTTCAGCCACTGGTCATCCCAGCGCGAGGCCTCGCGCTGGCGGACCGTGGCGAGCAGATACAAGAACCCGCACAGCGCCATGAACGAGAGAGCGAACAGGTACAGCATGATCGTCTCCTTCGTCGTGGCGGCGAGGAAGAGCGTGCTGACCGAAGTGAGCGCGAGGGCCATGAGGGCGTTCGAGCGACGGCGGCGCACCAGGTCGGCGTTGGGAACGGCGCGGTTCGGACGCGGCATCGGCTTGGTGGGGTCGTGGTGGACGCGCGGCCGCCGGTTCGCGATCTCGGTGGGACGCACCTGGCCGTGCTGACGTGACCCGGGTCGCTCGAGTGGGGCTTGAGCGAGCCCGCGACCGGCGGTGCGCAGGTTGGTGTTCGCGCGTTGGGGCACCGAGGACTGCAGGCGGCTGAGTTGCCGGTTGAAGTCGGTGATCGAGGAGTTGGGACGGTTCTCCATCCTCGAACGCACGAGGGGCGGAATCAACACAGCGGCCCAGGCGGCCACAACGATGAGCAGGACAAGTTCACCCACGGTCGGCGCCGTTCGTCGGGAGGGAGGTGGAGCGGGTCATCGGTGTGCGGTTTCGCGTTCGCGGACGGGAGTTGCCTCTCGCCGTTCTTTACGATTCTACGACAATTGTGACAGAACGGCCAACGCCTCGGGGTGATTGGTGACGACGGTCACAGCGGGCGTATTTTCCCGGTACTCCGCCCGAGATCACTCGGTCGCAGCGTTGGCGTCGTCGGCGCGTCGATACGTGCCCGACCGGCCACCGGTCTTCTCCCAGAGCGCCAGCTCGCCGATCGTCATCGACCGATCGCCCGACTTGCACATGTCGTAGATGGTCAGCGCCGCCACCGAGCAGGCGTGCAGCGCCTCCATCTCGACCCCCGTGCGGTCGACGGTGTCGACGAAGGCCTCCACCGCGACATGGTCCTCGCCGAGATCGAAGCTCACGGTGACCGCCCCGACCATCAGCGGGTGACAGAGCGGGATCATGTCGGAGGTGCGCTTGGCTGCTTGGATGCCGGCCACCCGCGCCACCGCCAGCACGTCGCCCTTGTGCACCTCGCGGTTGGCGATCGCCGCGGTCGTCTCGGGCCGCATGAACACCTTGCAACGAGCGACAGCGCGACGGTGCGTCGGTTCCTTCTCGGTCACGTCGACCATCCGAGCCCGACCCATGGGGTCCAGATGTGTGAACTCGACCTCGGACATGGGGAGATGCTACCGAGAGCGCGCGAGCGGCTCAGCCGCCGATCTGGCTCATCGAGCGATTCGGTCGAATGAAGTCAACCCGGTTGATCTGGTGCCCAGCCCACTTCGTGCCGACCGCCGCGATGATCCGCTCCGCGAGCGCGTCGTCGTCGCCACCCGATCGCATGATCTCCCGCAGGTCGAACTCGTCGGTTGCGAATAGGCAGGTGCGGAACTGCCCCTCAGCGGTAAGTCGCACCCGGTCGCAGTCACCGCAGAACGGCTTGGTGACCGAGGGGATCACGCCGACGGTGCCGGCTCCGTCGAGATAGCGCCAACGATCCGCGGGCGCCGCGCCCCGGGCCGGCATCTGCTCGAGGGGGAAGACCTCGGAGATCCGCTCCACGATCTCGTCCTGGCCGACCACCCGGTCGTTCGCCCAGTGACCGGTCGCGTCGAGGGGCATGAACTCGATGAAGCGCACCTCGACTCCCCGCTCGCGGCCGAATCGGGCGAGATCGACGATCTCGTCGTCGTTCACCCCTCGCTCGATCACCGTGTTGATCTTCACCGGCGAGAATCCGGCGGTGACCGCTGCGTCGATTCCGGCGAGCACATTCGCGAGCTCGTTCCGACGGGTCATCTGCTCGAACCGGTCGACGTGAAGGGTGTCGAGGCTGATGTTGATGCGGCGAAGGCCGGCGGACCGGAGTTCCTCAGCGTTGTTGCGGAGCGTGGCGCCGTTGGTGGTCATGGCGAGATCGACACCGAGACCGGACAATTGCGAGATGAGCCTCGGGAGATTGGCGCGAACCGTCGGTTCACCTCCGGTGAGGCGGATGCCCTCCACCCCGAAGCGCTCCACGAAGATCCGCGACACCCGGTGGATCTCCTCGAAGGAGAGCACCTCGCTGCGCGGAAGCCACTCCAGACCCTCGGCCGGCATGCAGTAGGTGCAGCGGAAGTTGCATCGGTCGGTGACCGAGATGCGCAGGTCGCGGATGACCCGCCCGAACGGGTCGACCAGATCCTCGGTCACCACATCCCCTCCCATCGCCTCAGCCTAGAAGGAGTACGGCCACGTCGTCACCGGCGGACAGCCCATCACCATCGGGAACCACGGCAATCGCGTTCGCCGTTGCCGTCGCTGCGAGTTGGTGGCTGCCCTGCGCCCGAACCGGCACCACATGGCACCGCCCGTCCTCTCCGAACGCCGCCTCGACCCGCATGAGATGCACCTTGCCGTCGGGACGACGCACGAGGTCGTCATCGGCCACCGCCACCACGCTCAGTCGGGCGAGTCGGGTGTGGCCCATCATCCGCCGCAGGGCCGGTCGGGCGAACATCTCGAAGCTGACCAGCGAGGAGACCGGGTTGCCGGGCAGCCCGAACACCGGCACCCCTCCGATGTGTCCGAACGCGAAGGGCTTCGCTGGCTTGATCGCCACCTGCATCCAGGTCATGTCGGCGATCCGCCCGAGCACGGCTTTCACGACGTCGTAGTCACCCATCGAGACACCGCCTGTCGTGACGATCGCGTCGTGGTCGGCGGCAGCCGCGAGAAGCACCCGTTCGAGTTCGTCCTCGTCGTCTCGGACGATGCCGAGGTCGGTGACCGCGCAACCAACCTCGGCGACGAGTCCGACGACCATGCGGCGGTTTGATTCACGCACCTCGCCGGGGCGCAGCGGCCGATCTTCGTCGACGAGTTCGTCGCCGGTGCACAACACGGCCACCCGCGCGGCCGGATACACGCTGACCCGTCGGCAGTTGGCGCCCGCGAGCACCCCGAGCACGGCCGGCGTGACCGCAGTGCCCGGCTCAAAGAGCACATCACCCGGGCGAACGTCGTCTCCAGCCGGACGGATCGCCGACCCGGGTTCCACGCTCGCGGTGAGGCGCACCCGCTCGATCCCGTCGATCACACCGAGCCGCTCGGAGTCCTCCACCATGACCACCGCGTCACAGCCTGCGGGGATCGGGGCACCGGTCATGATCCGGATCGCCTCACCCTCGGCGAGCACATGATCGGTGGCGGCGCCCGCCGCGACCTCGCCCACGACGGTCAGGTCGACGGGGACCGAGGCGACATCGGCGGAGCGCACCGCGTAGCCGTCGACCGCGGTGTTGTCGAGGGGTGGCACGAGTTCGGTGCCGAGCACGCGGTCCGCGAGCACCAGGCCGGATGCCTCGGTGAAGTCGACCTCCCGGGGATCGAGCACCGGGGTGCCCTCGAGTACGACGGATTGCGCCTCGGGCAGGGGAATCATCGCCATGAGGCGACGGTAGCCGCGGGTGGGCGCCGCGTCACCCGCGGGCCAGACTGGCGCCATGTCGGGTCTGAGCGCGCTCCCCGCCGACGGGTGGACCGCCCGTTGGGATGGCTGGGATGGCGACGCCACCGAGGAGTTGACCCTGCGCTGGGAGAACGAGGCCTGGACAGCGTCCGGGGTGGTGACGGGCGAGAACATCCAATACGTCGTGCGGCTCTCACCGCTCTGGGAGGTGCGCCAGTTCCTGCTGTTCAGAGATCTCGATGAACCCGATCTCTGGCTCGGCACCGATGGCGTCCGTTGGGGTGAGGTGAATGGCTCGCATCGCGATGAGCTCACCGGAGCGAGCGACATCGCTGTTGGTTGCACGCCGTTCGATCACGTCGCCCCGGTACGACGCCTCGGCCTCGAGCCCGGCGGTTCGGCAACGATTTCGGTGGCCTGCGTCGACGTGGAGACCCTCGGCGTGTCGCTCCGCGAGCGTCGATACGAGCGCCTCTCGGAGCGTCGCTGGAGCGTGGTCGACACCTCGCTCGACATCGTCCTGTGCGAGTTCGGTGTCGACGACTACGGACTGCCCCTCGACGTCGACGGCGCCTTCAGACGGCGCTGAGCCGGTCAACGCAGCGAATCGAGGTGGGCGGCGAGCGCCGGCCCGACGACGGGATCTCGCAGACCGAGATCGACGGCCGCAACAGCGAAACCGACGGGGTTTCCCGTGTCCCACCGCTCAACCTCGCACAGCACCCCGTGGATGGGGCCGTTCGCTGCCTGTTCCCGAAGGGCGTCGGTGAGTTGGAGCTCGCCACCCGAACCGGGGGTGAGCGTCCGGATCCGATCGAAAACGTCGACGGTCAGCACGTAGCGACCGATCACGATCAGGTCGCTCGGCGCCTCCTCGGGGGCGGGTTTCTCGACCAGTCCCCGCACGGCGACCACGCCGTCGCTGAGCGGCCCCTCGGGTTCGATCACCCCGTAGGCCGACACCTCATCAGCGGGTACCCGAAGCAGTCCGACAACTCCCCCACCGCTCTCCCGGCACACCGCGGTCATGCGCGCGAGCAGGGTGTGCGCTCCCATGATCTCGTCGGGGAGCATCACGGCGAAGGCGTCTCCGCGCACCACTTCGGAGGCGCAGCCGACCGCGTGGCCGAGGCCGAGTGGTCGCTCTTGGAACACGATGTCGACCGTCCAGTCGCGTCCCATCGCCTCTAGACGATCAGCGGTGTCGTCGCGACCCCGCTCTCGGAGGTCGGCCACCAGTCGCGGGTCGGGGGTGAGGTAGTGCTCGACCGCGGGTTTCGCGACGTTCGACACCACGACGATGTGGTCGAATCCGGCAGCGACCGCCTCGTCGATGACGTGTTGGAGTGCGGGCCGGTCGCCGATCGGCATGAGCTCCTTCGGCACGCTCTTCGATGCCGGGAGAAACCTCGTTCCGAGCCCCGCGGCGGGCACCACTGCGCTGCGCACCTCCACGAGGCCGACGATAACCTGACGCCGCCATGCCGACCTACGTGTACAAGTTCGTCGAGACCGGTGAGACGATCGAGGTCCAGCAGTCCTTCTCCGATGAGGCGCTCACTGAGGCCGAGCACCCCGAGACCGGCGAGACCATGCCGGTGAAGAAGGTGTTCACCCCGGTCGGGGTGACGTTCAAGGGTGGCGGCTTCTACAAGAACGATTCCCGAGGCGGCTCCTCGAAATCGTCGAGCGCCAGTTCATCGTCGACATCGGGCTCCTCGAGCGAGTCATCCACCTCGGGCTCATCGAGCGACTCGTCCTCCGGCTCGGCACCGAAGTCTGGGTCTGGCTCGGACGGTTCCGCGTCGACATCCTCGTCGGCGTCGTCCACCTCTTCCTGACGCCCCCACCTCCGCGAAGGAGGCCCCATGCGTTGGAGCGCTCACGAGGCGCGCGACCGCTTTACCGTCGTCCGCGACCGACTCATCGCCCTCGACGCCCGCCGACGGCTCTGGGTGTGGCGCCACCCTCGCCCCGTGGCCGCCGCGATCGCCCTCATCTGCCTCCTCGCCCTCCAGTCCCGGATCGACGCGACTCGCGCCGTTGAGCGGTCGACCGCGGAATGGGGACGGGTCGCCTCGGTGCTCGTCGCCACCGCCGATCTGACCCCAGGGCAACTTTGGGACGGCCGATGGGAGACGAGGCGCTTGCCCGCCCCAGCCATCCCCGAACGCGCGATCGTCGACCCGAACCGTCTGGATGGCGCCGTCGTCACCGCGCGAGCCACTGCCGGCACGGTGATCACCGAAGCCCACCTCACCACCACCGTCGACATCCCGGACGGTTGGCTCGGGGTTCCCGCGCCTCGCCGTGGGGTAGCCGCGGGTGCCGGCGACCCGGTGACAGTCGCCCTCGATGGTCGCCTCCTCACCGATCGCGCGGTGGTCGCCTCGATCGACGACGACACCATCACCGTTGCCCTTCCCGCAGGCGCAGCCGCGGTCGTCGCCGCGCGCCCCGAGGAGGCGGTCGTGCTCTTAGCCCCTTAGAACGCGAGTGCGACCAGCACCACGGCACCGAGTAAGCACCGGTAGACGACGAAGGGAGCGAAGGTGCGCGTGGTGACCAATCGCAGCGTCCCCCACACCGCCAACCATCCGGACGCCCCGGCGGTGACCACGCCGATCGCCATCGTCGACAGCAGCCCGTCGGGAATGCCATCGCTCACCAACCCGAGCATCTCGAAGGCGAACGCCCCGGCGATCACCGGGATCCCCATCACGAAAGCGAAGCGGGCGGCGGCCTCGCGACGCAGCCCGAGCAGCCGCCCGGCGGTGATCGTGATCCCCGACCGAGATGTGCCCGGGTTCAGGGCGAGCACCTGGGCGAAGCCGATGAGCAGCGCGTCTCGCAAACCGACCGAGTCGAGTTCGCGGTCCCGACGGCCGCGGGTGTCCGCCCAAAGCAGCAGGAGTCCGAACACGATGAGCGACACGGCGATCGGGCCGGGATCGCCGAACCAGTCGTCGAACCGGCTCTCGAGCACGAATCCGATGACTGCGGCCGGGAGGGCCGATACGACGAAGTACCAGGCCAGGCGTCCATCCGCCGACGCCGGACGACGCCCGAGCGCGGAGAGACCGTCGACGACATAGCGACGCAGGTCGTTGCGGAAGTAGGCGACGACGGCGATGAGGGTTCCGAAGTGCAGGGCGACATCGAAGGCCCGGCGATGCGACTCCGACAGGCTCTCCCAGCCGAAGGCCCACGGGACGAGGCGCAGATGACCGCTCGACGAGATCGGCAAGAACTCCGACAGGCCCTGCACCAACCCGAGAACGACGGCCTGCCACCACGGCATCGCGGTGTTCACGACGAGCCGCTGACCGTCACGTCGCCGATCACCAGCGACATCCCCACAGCACGCATCGGCAACCACCGCAGATCGGCGCCGATCTCGGCAATGTCGAGTAGCAGTCGCTGCAGGGTGGTCGCGATAGTGAACTCGCGCACCGGAGCGCCGAGCGCGCCGCCGGAGATCGACATGCCCGATGCGCCGGTCGAGAAGTCTCCCGACACGGTGTTCACCCCGGAATGGATCCCGCTGACGCTCTGCACCAGCACCCCGTCGTCGATGCCGGCGATGAGCTCCTCCTGGGAGCTGGCGCCGGGCGAGAGTTGTAGCGCTAAGCATCCGGCTCCCGGCAGGCCGGCGATTCCGCCTCGGATCGCGTTGCCCGTCGAAACGGTGCCGGCCCGACGCGCGGAGTACCCCGAGTGCACAAATCGCTCGAGCCGGCCTCCGTCGATCAACACATTGCGCCGCGCGGCGAGTCCCTCGCCATCGACGTCGGTGGCGGTGAATGCACGGGCGTCGGTTGGGTCATCGACGAGGGTCACGCCGGGGGCGGCGATCGTCTCACCGAGCCGGTCGCGGAAGAGACTCCGTCCCTTCACCACCGACTCGCCGTTGAGCGTCGAGCCGATGATGCCGAGCACCTGAGCAGTCACGAAGGGGTCGAGCACGACCGTGGTCCGGCGGGATCGCGGTTTGGTCGCCCCGAGGAGACGGGTGGCCCGGTCGACAGCGTCGCGCGCGGCCTCGGTGAGATCGAGGTCACCCGGAGCGTCGCCGACACTGAACCCGAAGCCGGTCTGGGTCTCGTCGCCGTCGTCGGCGAGCGCCGACACCGTCACATGGCAGGAGTTGGCGCGGCGATGGCGTCGGATCCCGGTGGTCGTAACGATCGCCGACTCACCGCCTCCGTCGGAGTAGTCGGCGTCGTCGACACGAATCCGCGGATCGAGCCCGAGGGTGATGCGCTCGAGCTCGGTGACGAGGGCGATCTTGTCCTCGGTGGGGGTCGCCGCGAGCCGCTCGTCCCAGAGTTCGATCGGAACGGTGTCGACCCCGTCGGGTTCGACGAGGCCGGCGTACTCGTCGGCAGTGCCGAATGCGGCGTTGGCGCGAGCCTCCATGAGCACCTCGTCGACCGCAGCGGGGTCGAGGGTGCCCGCGTAGGAGGTGCCGGTGCGTCCTCCGGACACCACCCTGACGCCGACTCCCTCGGAGTGAGCGCTCACGAAATGCTCAACCTCGCCGCCCCACACCCGAACCTCGGTGGAGTCTCCGCGCGCCACGAACACCTCGACCTGCTCCCCCGGGGCGGCGCGCGCCACGAGGCGATCGCCGATGGAGAGGAGATCGACCGGAGCTCCTCCGCTCATGCGGCAGTACCGCCGACGGTCATCGACGACACCCTCAGCGTCGGCTGACCGTCTCCGACTGGCACTCCCTGGCCGTCCTTGCCACAGGTGCCGGGCCCGCCCATGGCGAAGTCGCCGGCCAGCATGTCGATGTCGGCGAGCACCTTCGGCCCGTTGCCGATGAGATTGCCCTCGCGAAGCGGTTCGGTGATCCGGCCGTTCTCAATCAGGTAGGCCTCGCGCATGCCGAACACGAAGTCGCCGGTGGCGGTGTTGACGCTGCCGCCGCCGAGCTCGGACACGTAGACGCCGTGGTCGGTGGCGGCAATGATCTCATCGGGATCGTGCGGGCCGGCGAGCACGAAGGTGTTGGTCATGCGCACCATCGGCAGGCACTCGTAGGTCTCGCGGCGGCCGTTCCCTGAGAGTGTCCGGCCCTCGCGTCGAGCCCGCAGCAGGTCCCACATGTAGTCGGTGAGCACGCCGTCGGAGATGAGGACGTTGCGCTGGGTCGGGGTGCCCTCGTCGTCGACGCCAGCCGTACCCCACTCCCCGGTCATCGTGCCGTCGTCGACCAAGGTGACGAGCGGCGAGGCGACGAGCTCGCCCATGCGCCCGGCGTAGACGCTCGAACCCTTGGCGATGTGATCGGCCTCGAGCCCGTGGCCGCAGGCCTCGTGGAACAACACTCCTCCCGAGCCGTTCTTGATGACCACCGGCATCGATCCCGATGGCGCGGGGCGGGCGGCGAGTTTCACCAGCGCTTGCCGAGCGGCGTCGGCGGCGAGGTCGGCCACTTCCACGGTGTCGAAGATTTCCCATCCAACGGTGTGGCCGAGGGAGCGGTAGCCGGTCTGCATGCCCGCGTCACCGTCGGCGACCGCGCTCACCCGGAAGAGCACCCGGGTCACCTCATCGCTCACATTGACCCCGTCGGTGTTGGCGATCAGGACGGAGCGCCGGGTATCGCCGATCCCGGCGGATACCTGAACGATCTCCGATCCGGCCGAGCGCGCGGCGTCATCAGCAGCGAGGAGCAGATCGACCCGGTCCGACTTGGCGATATCGCCCGGCGAGGTCAGCACCGGAGAGTGGCGTCGACCCTCGGTTCGGGATCCGACGGACCCGACGACGCGCTCTCCCGCTCCACCGGAACCGGCGGCGGCCGCGGCGGCCTCGGCCGCGGCGAGCAGTCCGGCCTCGGTGAGGTCGGAGGTGTGGGCGTAGCCGGTGGTCGAGCCGTTCACCACCCGGATCCCCGCCCCGCGGTCGCGGCCGGAGGTCACCCGATCGACGCGGCCGTCATCGAAGGCGAGGGAGGTCGAGCGGCGGTCCTCGGCGAACACCTCGGCGAACCCCGCCCCCGTGCGCACCGCGCGGGCGAGGACACGGTCGAGAACGTCGCTGTCGATCACCCCGTCGATGCTAGGTGGTCCTTCGCGCCCCCGCCCGGCGGTGCCGGTGCGCATCGACCGCGGTGACGGTTAGCGTCCTCGCCGTGGAACTGCCGGCCGGTCTTCGGGGAGAGGCGTCGCTTGTCGTGACGGAGGCCGATACCGCCCGGTCGCTCGGCTCCGGCACGGTCGATGTGCTCGGCACCCCGAGGCTTCTCGCGCTCTGCGAGCAGGCGACCTGCTCGGCGCTTGAGGGTCGACTACCCGACGGATCATCAACCGTGGGCATGCGCGTACAGATCGATCACCTCCAGCCGACGCCGGTGGGTGTCCAGGTGACCGCCGAAGCGGTACTCGACAAGGTGGAGGGTCGCCGTGTGATGTTCACCGTGTCGGCCTCGGATCCCGGCGGGATCGTGGCGGCAGGGCGCGTCACCCGGGCGGTCGTCGACCTTGAGCGCTTCATGTCGCGGTGCTGCACCGCCGACAACTCGCCGGGCTGAGCGCACGGATTCCCGGCCTGCTCGGCCCACCGATAGCGTTCGGGCACCATGCATCTTGAGCGCGTCACCCGGCCGGAGGACCTCCGTGGTCTCACCGGATCCGAACTCGACGAGCTCGCGACAGAGATCCGCGACTTCGTCGTCGACGCCGTGTCGGGAACCGGTGGGCACCTCGGGTCCAATCTCGGGGTGGTCGAACTCTCGATCGCTCTCCACCGGGTGTTCGAGTCGCCACGCGACGCGATCCTGTGGGACACCGGCCATCAGGCCTACATCCACAAGATCCTGACCGGGCGCGTTGATCGCTTCTCCGAGTTGCGCCAAGCCGGAGGCCTGTCGGGCTACCCGAGCCGCGAGGAGAGCGAGCACGACGTCATCGAGAACAGCCACGCCTCGACCGTGCTCTCCTACGCCTACGGCCTCGCGGTGGCCCGAGATGCGGGAACGGTCGACCGGCGCCACGTCGTCGCCGTGATCGGCGACGGGGCGATGACTGGCGGTCTCGCCTTCGAGGCGCTGAACAACCTCGGCCACAGCCGTCGTCGGGTGATCATCGTGCTCAACGACAACGGCCGCAGCTACGCGCCGACGGTGTCGAACCTCTGGGCCAACGCACAAGCGGTCGATGAGCGCGAGAACCATCCGAGCTTCGCGAGCCGCGTCGTCGGTTCGCTCTCCACCGCTCTCACCGACATCCGGCTGAACCCGGTGTACGTGCGCCGTCAGCGCCGCATCGAGCGGTTCCTCGAGCAGCTGCCCGGGGTGGGCCCGCAGGCGGAGAAGGCCCTCGAGGCGATCAAGGCCGGGGTGCGGGAGTTCCTCCAACCCCCGGCGTTCTTCGAGGCGCTCGGGGTCCGTTACGTCGGGCCGGTCGACGGCCATGACATCGCAGCCACCGAGGAGGCCTTGCGCAACGCCGAGGAGTTGTCGGCCGAGGGGCCGATCGTGGTGCACGTCCTCACCCAGAAGGGCCGCGGCTACGCGCCCGCCGAGCACGACGACGAGAAGCACCTCCACGATGCACCCACCTTCGATCGCAATTCGGGTCCACCGAGGGTCGGACCATCGGGCTACACCCAGGCGTT
Organism: Acidimicrobiales bacterium; assembly: GCA_030828465.1. Taxonomy (GTDB): domain Bacteria; phylum Actinomycetota; class Acidimicrobiia; order Acidimicrobiales; family Ilumatobacteraceae; genus Casp-actino5. Next base: position 23,191 of record JAURCL010000020.1, read on the forward strand.
CTCCGAGTCGGTGGTCAAGCTCGCCGAGAACGACCCCCGGGTCGTGGCGATCACCGCAGCGATGCCGGGTCCGACGGGACTACTGCCATTCCAAGAGCGTTTCCCTGATCGCTTCTTTGATGTCGGGATCGCCGAGCAGCACGCGGTGACCGCCGCCGCGGGCATGGCGATGTCGGGTCTCCGGCCGGTGGTGGCCATCTACTCGACCTTCCTGTCGAGGGCCTGGGACCAGGTTGTCTACGACGTCGCCCTCCATCGGCTCCCGGTCGTCCTCTGCCTTGACCGGGCCGGGGTGACCGGGCCCGACGGGGCGAGCCACCACGGCATGTACGACCTCGCGCTTCTCACGAAGGTGCCCGGCATGCGAGTGCTCGCGCCCTCGAGCGCGCAGGAACTCCAGCAGATGCTCTCCGATGCGGCCGATCTCGCCGACGACGGCCCGGTGGTGATCCGGTATCCGCGCGGTGAGGCGCGCCAGATGGCCGAGTCCGAAGTCGGCACCGGTCTCTCCGCGCGCCGGCTCGCCGAGGGCGACGGCGGGATCTGCCTGCTCGCAGTCGGGCGCATGCTCGAGACCGCCGAGGAAGCCGCGGCGCTTCTCGCCGAGCGGGGACATGCCGCGACCGTGTGGGATGTCCGTTCCTGCTCGGTGCTTGACCCCGCGATGCTTGCCGATGCCGATCGCCACGGCGTGGTCGTCACCATCGAGGACGGCATCGCCGACGGTGGGGTCGGCGCAGCGATTATCGGCGCGCTCGGCGACAGCCCTCGCACCGCGGCGCTGGGACTTCCAACGGCGTTCATCCCCCAGGGAAGCCCCGCTGAGATCCTCCATCGGCTCGGCCTCGACGGCGAGGGAGTGGCCGCGGCCTGCCTTCGTCTCCTCGACTGACCCACTGGCCCGTTCCAGCCGACCCCGAGGCCCGACGGAGCCGCTGTCTAGGCTCCGTCAATGGCCTCCAGCGACCCTTTCGACTCCTACGAACGCCTGCGATTCGAGCGTCGGGAGCACGGCGTCGTGCTCATGACCCTGTCGAACCCAGGGAAGTTGAACGCCACCGACGGCGCGATGCACGCCGAGTTGGCTCGCGTGTTCCGCGACATCGACGCTGACCCGACCGTGCGGGTGGTCGTCGTCACCGGTGAGGGGAAGGCCTTCTCGGCGGGCGGTGACCTCGCCTGGATCGGGAACCAGATCGGCGATCATGCCCAGACGATGTCCGTGATGAAGGAGGCGGGAGACATCGTCCGCACGATGATCGACTGTGAGAAGCCGATCGTGTCGGCCATCAACGGGGTCGCTGTCGGCGCGGGTCTCGCAGTCGCCCTCATGGCCGACATCTCCATCATCGACGAGGCCGCTCGCTTCACCGACGGGCACATCCGCCTCGGCGTTGCGGCCGGTGATCACGCCATCGCGATCTGGCCGCTGCTCTGCGGTATGGCGAAGGCGAAGTACTACCTCATGACCGCCGACTTCATCGACGGCCGCGAGGCCGAGCGGATCGGACTCGTCTCGAAGGCGGTGCCGGCCGATCAGGTGCTCACCGACGCCCTCGCGATCGCCGAACGACTCGCCCTCGGACCTCAAGACGCCACGCGACTCACCAAGAAGGCGCTGAACCACTGGCTCCGTCAGGCGCTGCCAGCCTTCGAGGCCTCTCTCGCCTACGAGATGCTCAACTTCCTCGGACCCGACTCGGCGGAGGGTCACGCGGCGCTCCGCGAGAAGCGCTCCCCCGATTTTGATGGTCTGACCGGAGGCTGAGCCGATGCCAGAGGTCGGCGACAATCCATTCGCCGGGGAGCTCTCCCTCGCCGTCGAGGTGGCCGACCACTGTGACGCGGTCACGCTGCCGGCCTTCCAGTCAAAGCGCCTTCGCATCGACCACAAGGCGGATAACTCGGAGGTGACCGAGGCCGATCGCGGAGCGGAACGGGTAGCGGTCGAGCTCCTGCGTTCGCATCGACCAGATCACGCGGTTCTCGGAGAGGAGTTCGGCACCGACGGTCCCGCTGACTCTCCGTGGCGCTGGATCATCGATCCGATCGATGGCACCTCGGGTTTCGCCCGCGGCATCCCGATCTGGGCCACCCTGATCGCCCTCGAGCACGCCGATGACGGTCTGGCCGTCGCGGTGGTATCCGCGCCCGCCCTCGGCCGCCGGTGGTGGGCGACACGAGGCGGAGGGGCATGTACCTCATCGTTCACCTCCGATGACTCGGTCGCGTGTTGCGTCTCCGACGTCGATTCACTCACCGAGGCCCAAGTGAGCCTTGCGGTGAATCAGGGCTGGCACGATCTCGGAGCCGGCCGTCGACTCGAGGAGTGGGCCCTCGGTGCTCGGCGCTCACGGAACGTGGGCGACTTCTGGCAGCACTGCCTGGTCGCCGAGGGTGCGATCGATGTCGCCGTCGACGCCGTCGGCCTCGCGGTCTACGACGTCGCCGCACCACGGCTGATCGTCGAGGAGGCCGGAGGGATGTTCACCGATCACACGGGGGCACCCTCGCACGCGGGCCCGACGGCGGTGTCGTCGAACGGTGTGCTGCACCGAGAGGTGCTCGCCGTAATCAGCGGCTGAGCCGCCCGGTCATTCGGCGGCTTGGGCGAGCGCCTCGGAGAGCGCTGGATGTACGAGCAGGCTCTCAACGATGTCGGTGACCGTGAGGTTGGCCGTGACCGCGAGGGCGATGACCGAGATGAGTTCGGCCGCGTGCTGCCCGACGATCGAACCGCCGAGCACCACACCGGTGGCCGGGTCGGAGATGATCTTCACGAAGCCACGAGGATCGTTGTTGATCAGCGCCTTGGGTGTGGTGGCGAAGGGAACCTTGGTGACGCGGATCTTCCGACCGAGGGCGAAGGCTTCGGCTTCGGCCAGTCCGACGTCGGCGATCTCAGGTTCGGTGAAGATCGCTGAGGCCGCCTTGTCGTAGTCGAGGTGGCGGTGCTCGACAGTGTGCAACCCCATCACGTGCTCAGCGACCTTGCGGCCCTGCACCGAGGCGACCGAAGAGAGCGGCAGCTTTCCGCTCACGTCTCCGGCGGCGTAGATGTGCGGCTGGTTGGTGACGCAGTGATGGTTGATCGGGATGTACCCCGAGGGGTCGACCTCGACTCCGGCGGCTGCGAGGTCGAGTCCGTCGGTGTTCGGCACCGAGCCGATCGCGAAGACGGCATGGGTGGAACGCACCTGGCGTCCGTCGTCGCAACGCACCACGACCTCGTCGTCGCTCCGCTCGATCTCGGTGGCGCGGGCCCCCTTCAGGAGCCGGACACCGCGCGAGAGGAAATTGTCCTCCAGCACCGCCGCTGCTTCCGGGTCCTTTCCGGGGAGAACCTGCTGACGGCTGACCACGAGGGACACCGCGGCTCCGAACGACGCGAACATGTGGACGAACTCGACGCCGGTGACGCCGGAGCCGATCACGGTGACGCTCTCGGGGAAGACGCGAGGCGGGTAGCAATCGCGAGTGGTGAGGATGCGGTCGCCGTCGGGTTGACACCAGTCGGGGATACGCGGTCGGGTTCCGGTGGCGACGAGGGCGGAGTCGAACTCGATGGTGCGCTCTCCATCGGCGGTGATCACAGCGACTGAGTTGGGCGAGGTGAAACGAGCGGAACCGTGGACGATCTCGACCCCCTGGCTGATGAGCAGCTCGGTGGTGTCGTCGCGCATGTGATCTTTGATGCCCGAGATCCGCCGGTTGAGGGACTCGATGTCGACCGTCGGGGTGGTCTCGGCGAGCCCCATGCCACCGATTCGATGGGAGAAGCTGATCGCACCGCCGGTGGCGATCATCGTCTTGGACGGGATGCAGTCCCAGAGGTGCGCTGCGCCTCCAACGACGTCGCGTTCGATCATCACGACCTTGGCGCCGAGCCGCGCCGCGTAGGTGGCGGCTTGGTTGCCGGCGGGTCCGCCGCCGATGATCACGAAGCGATGTGCCACGCCCGCAGGCTACCGAAGGGCCCAGATGGTCGCATCGGGAAGGTGGAGCATCTCGAGGTCCGTGCTGTCGAGGGAGGCGTCCGACACCTCCCCACCGCCGTCCCCGCCCGGATCGAGATCGACCGCGTCGTCGGTCGTATCGGCTGGTGGCGGAGCGGTGACGATGTTCGGGCAGTAGAGCGACGGGTAGTCGAGTTGATCCCTTGGCTCACCCACCCATTCGAAGTGCATGCCGTCGGGACGGGTGAAGGTGCCTCCCCAGGCGAAACCGTGACGTCTGAAGATGCGGACCACCTCGCAGTCGAGCACCGGTCGGCACCCCTGGCAGTTGTCAGCGGTGTTGACGTCGAGGGCCATCCCCCACGTGTGCCGAGACAAGATTCCAATGTCGCCGGCGATCCGGTTGAAGCGCGCCTGGAAGCAGCCGCCGTAGCGGTTGGAGTTCGTCACGTCGATCGCGGCGGCTCGCCCCGTGGCGGCGACCTCGGCGAGCGCAGCGCGCAGCGCGTCGTTGACGCCGTTGTGACAGCGGGCTCGAATGCGGATCGACTCGTTGAGGAGGAGTCGTTCACCGGGCAGATTCGCCGCGGCCCAAACATCGTCGATGCCGACGGACCCG
>JAURCL010000021.1 GCA_030828465.1 Acidimicrobiales bacterium
CGCCGATGACCAACGGCAATGTGGCGCTTCGCGACGCAGAATTCACCTGCTCTACCGACACCGATCTCGTCGCCCGGTTCCGCTCGGCCGGCCTCGTCACCCTCGGTCGCACCGCGAGCCCCGAACTCGGCACCCTTCCAGTGACCGAGCCAATGGCCTTCGGGCCGACCCGTAACCCGTGGGACACCGCCCGCACACCGGGAGGATCCTCAGGCGGCGCCGCGGCGGCCGTGGCCTCGGGCATGGTGCCAATCGCCCACGCCAGCGACGGCGGGGGGTCGATCCGGATCCCCGCGTCGTGTTCGGGGCTCGTTGGATTGAAACCCTCTCAAGGGCGGATCACGACCGCGCCGTTCCGCTCCGAGACCGGCCTCGGCGTCGAGCTCGTCGTGAGCCGCTCGGTGCGCGATACCGCTTTGGTGCTCGACGCGGTGCACGGACCGGGCGTCGGCGACACCGTGATCGCGCCGGCCCCGACCGGTACGTGGTCTGACTGCGTCGGATCCGACCCGGGTCACCTCCGAATCGGCCTGCTCGACCATCACCCCCTCGGTGGAGAAATCGATCCCGACTGCGCCGAGGCGGCGCGGAGCACGGCTCGCCTCCTCGAGGGTCTCGGTCACGCGGTCGAACCGGGTTTCCCTCTGGCTCTCGCTGATGAGGGAGCGCGCGACCGCTTCATGGCGCTCTGGGCGGTGCAGGCCGCCCTCGGACGCTCCGGTCTCGGTGATCTGCTCGGCCGTCCTCTGCTGGAGAGCGAAGTGGAACCGGTGAACTGGTTGCAGGCCGAGTTCGCCTCACGCATGTCCGGGGTCGACTACGGCGCCGCGCTCGCCGCCGCCGCCAAATTCCGACGCGACTGTCAGCGTTGGTGGCACGACGGATTCGACCTTCTGGTCACACCGACCACCGCTCAGGTGGCACCGCTCATCGGCGAGCACGACCATCGCGAGGGCGACCCGCTCGCTCCGATGCGGCGGGCGGGGGAGTGGATCGCGTTCACCACGGCCTTCAACATGTCGGGGCAGCCCGCCATTAGCCTCCCGCTGCACCGCACCGCTTCGGGTCTGCCGGTCGGCGCACAGCTGGTGGCCGGCTACGGGCGCGAGGACCTGCTGATCGCAGTGGCCGCGCAACTCGAGTCAGCGTCCCCCTGGCCCCACCTCTGAACGACGCGAGGTTTTAGGTCCGCTGTTGGAGGCGGGCCCACTCATCGCGGAGGCCGACCGTCCGATGGAACAGCATCGGCGCGCGCGGGTCGTGCGCGAAATAGCCGAGCCGTTCGAATTGCACGACGGCTCCGGGGGGTGTGTCCGCGAGAGAAGGCTCGAATCGGCATCCCGTTCGGAGGTCGCGTGATGCCCGGTCGAGGTCGTCCATCGGATCGCCGGTTGCCTCGCCGGGCACCTCGGCGGAGAACAGCCGCTCGTAGAGCGCGGCGGTGCCCTCGATCGCGTGTTGGGCCGACACCCAGTGCATTGTCGATTTCACTTTGCGACCGTCGGGCGCGTTCCCGCCTCGGCTCTCGGGGTCGTGGGTGGCGTAGACGACGGTCGGCTCGCCGTCGGGACCGACCTCGAAGCCGGTGCAGGTGATCAGGTAGGCACCGCGGAGTCGCACCTCGCGACCCGGGGTGAGTCGGAAGTACTTGGGCGGCGGGTCGGCCCGGAAGTCGTCGCGCTCGATCCAGAGCTCTCCGGTGAAGGCCACGCGGCGGGTGCCGTCAGTCGGGTCCTCGGGGTTGTTGGTGAGTTCGACCTCATCTATGCGGCCCTCGGGCCAGTCGGTGATCACGAGCCGCAGCGGATCGAGCACCGCCATGCGGCGTTGTGCGGTGCGGTTGAGGTGCTGGCGGACGAATGATTCGAGGAGTTCGATCTGGTGGCGGCTGTTGGTGCGCGACACGCCGATGAAGGCGCAGAACTCGCGGATCGCCGCTGCCGGGTAGCCGCGCCGTCGCAGCCCTCGCAGCGTCGGCATGCGGGGGTCGTCCCAACCGTCGACCACGCCGTCAGCGACGAGGCCGGCGAGGCGTCGCTTCGATGTCACGGTGTGGGTGAGTTCGAGCCGGGCGAACTCGGTCTGGCGGGGGGTGTCACCGGGGAGGGGGAGTTGCTCGAGATACCAGTCGTAGAGCGGACGGTGGCTGTCGAACTCGAGGGTGCACAGTGAGTGGGTGACCCCTTCGATGGCGTCGCTCTGGCCGTGCGCCCAGTCGTAGGTGGGGTAGATGTGCCAGGAGTCGCCGGTGCGGTGATGGTGCTCGTGGCGGATGCGGTACATGACCGGATCGCGCATCTGCATGTTCTCGTGCTGCATGTCGATTTTTGCGCGGAGCACCCTCGACCCCTCGGCGAACTCGCCGGCGCGCATGAGCCGGAAGAGGTCGAGGTTCTCCTCGACGCTTCGGTCGCGCCACTCGCTCTCCACGCCGGGTTTCCCGTAGCCGCCGCGACCGGCCGAGATCGTCTCGCTGTCGGAGTCGTCGACGTAGGCGAGCCCCCGCTCGATCAGGAGCTCTGCCCAGGAGTAGAGCTGCTCGAAGTAGTCGCTCGCGTAGAGCGGCTCGCCTTCGATCGGGTAGCCGAGCCAGGCGAGGTCTTCCAGGATCCCGTCGACGAAGGCGGTGTCCTCGGTGTCGGGGTTGGTGTCGTCGAATCGCAGATTGCAGGTTCCGCCGAACTCGCGGGCCAGTTCGAAGTCGAGGGTGATCGCCTTGGCGTGCCCGATGTGCAGGTAGCCGTTCGGCTCCGGAGGAAAGCGGGTTTGCACCCGGCCTGCGTAGGTGCCGTCGGCGTTGTCGCGTCGGACGAGTTCGCGGACGAAGTCGGCGTTCTCTCGTTCGACGGGGTCCGAACCTGGCGCTTCCACCCAGCCAGTATGCCGGTCACGGGTCGGGTCGACCGGGGCGCCCTCCGACCTGCTCACCAGGCCCAAGTGGTGGTCGCGATGAGTGGCTCGTCGGGGGTGACGAGTTGTGCGCCGTGGTTCACCGCGTCGGGTGGGGCGCTTTGGGGTTCGACGCACCAGGCGTGGGCGCGCTCGTCGTAGATCACGACGTAGTCGCAGTCTGAGTGGATCCGCAGACGGCGACGGCCGGCCCAGTCGAGGGTGATCGGCCAGTCGACGTCGGTGAAGCAGTCATCCCATGGGCGCGGCAGAGGGGAGACCCACTGGCCGGTCGGCATCCCCGTCGCGTCACGCAGGATCTGTTGGCCAACGGCCGCCTCGAGGAACAGTTGCTCACCGCTGCACAGCCGCGTGCGGAACCAGGGGTGCCAGCCGATGCTCGCCGGGAACGCCTCACCGTGGGAGTGCACTTCGAGGCGGAGGTTCAGGGCCTCTTGGCCGACGTCGATCACCTGAACGGCATGGCCACGCCACGGCCACTCGGGGCTGAGATCGCACACGAAGCGGTTGCCGCCCTCGTGCTGCCACTCGCGGTCGAAGGCGGTGCCGTGGATCGAGTGCGGCGCCATGTTGAGCCGAAGGCGATGCGCGCGCCCGGCGTGAGTGAGCACGCCGTCGCGGACGCGGCCGGCGAACGGGGCCATCGGATAGCAACCCCACGACATCGGATCGCTGTCGGTCGACTCGGTATGGAGGAGTTCATCGCCGTCGACAGTGAACGAAGCGATCCTCCCGCCGTTGGCGAGGTCGATGTTGGCGACAGCCCTCGCCGAGGAGAGGGTGACGATCCCCGTGGACACGCGCAAACCGTACCGGCCGCTTCGGGTGGCGGGGAGCGCGGTATCTACAGTCCGTCCATGCGCGCGATCTTTGACGAGACCCATGAGGCCTTCCGAGAGGCGGTCGCCTCGTTCATCTCCAAGGAGATGGTGCCGCACTACGTCGATTGGGAGGCCGCGGGTATCGCGCCTCGAGAGATTTTCGCCCTCGCCGGGGCGAACGGCTTCCTCGGTTTCCAGATCCCGGAGGAATTCGGTGGCGGCGGCAGCGATGACTTCCGTTTCAACCAGATCTTCGCTGAGGAGCTCGCGATGGCCGGCATCGGCGGGGCGGGACTCGGCATCACCTTGCACAACGATGTGACCGCCCCGTACTACCTCGAACTCTGCGACGACGATCAACGCCGCCGGTGGCTGCCCCTGATCGCGAGCGGTGAGGCGATCACCGCCATCGCCATGACCGAGCCTGGCACGGGCAGCGACCTCGCCGGGGTGGCGACGACCGCGGTGCTCGACGGCGATGTCTACGTGCTGAACGGATCGAAGACCTTCATCACCAACGGGATCAACTCCGATCTGGTGCTCGTGGTCGCCAAGACCGATCCGGAGGCCCGGCACTCGGGCATGACGCTGTTGGTGGTGGAGCGCGGCATGGAGGGTTTCGAGCGGGGCCGCAACCTCGACAAGATCGGCATGCACTCCCAGGACACGGCCGAGTTGTTCTTCAACGATGTCCGCGTGCCGGTGGCCAACCGTCTCGGTGCCGAGGGAGAGGGTTTTCGTTACCTCTCGTCGAACCTGGCCCAGGAGCGGCTGTCGCTCGCGATCTCCGGGGTGGCCTCGGCGCGGGCCTCGCTCGAGTGGACCGTCGAGTACGTGCGCGAGCGGACCGCTTTCGGGAAGCCGATCGCCGAGTTCCAGAACACGAAGTTCGTGCTCTCGGAGGTGGCGACCGCAGTGGATGTGGCGCAGGCCTTCGTCGATCAGTGCGTGATGGCGCTGAACGCGGGCAAGCTGAGTGCCGCCGATGCGGCGAAGGCGAAGTACTGGTGCACCGATCTCCAGAAGACCGCCGCCGACCGATGCCTCCAACTCTTCGGCGGTTACGGGTACATGACTGAGTATCCGATCGCCCGCAACTACGCCGACGCGCGGGTCACTTCCATCTATGGCGGCACCAACGAGATTATGAAGACGATCATCTCGAAGTCGCTCGGTCTCTGAGCCGCTCGATATCTGATTCGACGCCGACGGCTTCTACCCTCGCGACATGGCCGACAGCGTGCTCGTCATGCCGGGGAGCACCCGAGCCGGATCGCATAACGCAGCGCTTGGGGCGGCGATCGTTGATCGTCTGGTCGGCCGCGGGGTCGCGGCTGAGTTCGTCGATCTTCGCGAGTTCCCGCTGCCGTTGTTCGACCCTGAGCTTGAGGCGGCCGACGGTGTGCCCGCCGCTGCCCGCAGATTGCATGACCTCCTCGCCCGGCACGCCGGACTCGTCATCGTTACCCCCGAATACAACGGCAGCATTTCGACGTTGCTGAAGAACACGATCGACTGGATCTCGAGGGTCGATCGGTCGGTGTTGCAGCGACCCGTGGTCGCCCTCGCTTCGGCAAGCCCGTCGTCAAAGGGTGGTGCCACCGGTCGAGCGTCATTGCGCGCCATGTGCGATCACATGGGCGTCGGCCTGCTCGATCGGGAACTCGGGCTCGCTCGGAGCCACGAGGTCATCGTCGAGGGCGTGATCGACGATGGGCAGGCGTCGGCTGAGATCGACGCCTTCGTGGCCGCTGTGGCCGAAGCGTTCGGCTGAGCGCTCAGAGGGCGAGGGTGGTCCCGCCGTCGAGCACGAAGATCTCACCGGTGGCGTAGCGGGTCCGCACCAGAGCGATGACCGCTTCGGCGCAGTCCTCAGCGGTCGCTGAGCGCTTCAGGGGGGCGACTTGGCCGATGAAGGCGTGCTGCGCCTCCCAGTCCGAGGTCCACGGTGTGGCGACGAGGCCGGGGGCGACCGCGTTGACCCGCACCGGACCACACGACTTGGCGAGCAGCTGGGTCATCTGGTTGAGGGCTGCCTTCGACATCGAGTACGCGACCGAGGAGCCGACGGGGCGCACGCCCGCGATCGACGTGATGTTCACGACATGGCCATCGGGGGCTTCACGCAGGTGCGGCATGGCGTGTTTGGTGAGCCACCAGGTTCCGAAGACGTTCACCGAGAAGGTCTTCTCGAAGATCTCGTCGGTGAGAGCGTCGAGGTCGTCGTGGGGCACCACGGTCGTCCAACCGGCGTTGTTGACCAACAGGTCGAGTCGGCCGAAGCGCTCGACGGTCTGATCGACCAGTGAGCGCGCCTGCTCGCGATCACTGATGTCGGCGCGAAGGTAGATGGCGCCGGGGATCGATGCGGCGACCGCCTCTCCGGCCTCGACCGAGTTCGACGAGTTGACGACGACGGTCGCGCCGAGGTCGCCGAGGCGCCGGGCGACCGCTTCGCCGATCCCGCTCGACGAACCGGTGACAATCGCGACGCTGCCCGAGAGTTCTCCTGTGCCCATGGCGCGAGCATCGCAGAACTCGAGGTCGCTCTCGGACCCGGAGTGGCCGTGGGCGTCAGTCAGCCAACCAGATCGCTCGGTTCGCGCCGAGTTTCCCGTTGTCGAGCGGCCCGGACGTCAGCACCGGTGTGCCCGCTGGAAGGTCGACCGGCTCAGCGCTCAGGTTGATCGCGCAGGTCATCGCGCCGCGACGGAAGGCGAGGATGCCCGCGCCGAGGTCGAACCATTCGATCGGACCGGCCCCCACCCAGTCGGAGCGCCGCCGCTCGATCGCCCGTCGGTAGAGGTTGAGCGTCGACTCCGGATTTGCGGTCTGCTGGTCGGCGCTGAGCTCCGCGAACACAGCAGGTTGCGGCAACCACGGTTTGGCGCTGCCGAACCCGAGTGATGGCCCAGTCGACTCCCAGGGGATCGGGACTCGGCAGCCGTCGCGCCCCTTGACGGTGTGCCCGGAGTTCTCCCACACCGGATCGTCGAGCACGTCGACAGGAAGGTCGTAGGCCTCGGGCAGTCCGAGTTCCTCCCCCTGATAGAGGTAGGCGGAACCGGGGAGGGCGAGGAGAAGCAGCGTCGCTGCCCGCGCGCGGTCGAGGCCGAGTTCGGGATCGAGGATGTCGTGCGGTCCGTCGAGCACCCAGGTCCGCCACGGCGTGCCGTCGGGCAGCCCGTAGCGGGTGGCGTGGCGGACGACGTCGTGGTTCGAGAGCGCCCAGGTGGGTGTGGAGCCGACGCTGATGGCGGCATCGAGGGCGCGGTCGATCGCGCCCCGCATCTCCTCGGCATCCCACCCGCAGGTCAGGAAGTCGAAGTTGAACGACTGGTGGTACTCGTCGGCTCGCAGGTAGAGGGGCAGTCTCGTCGGGTGCACCCAGGCCTCGGCCACCATCATGAGATCGCGGCCCGCGGCGGCCTCCGCCTCGTCGAGCACGGCGCGCCATTCGCGGATGATCTCGTGCACGCCGTCGCGATCCCAGAATGGGTGCGATCCGTCGGAGAGGTTTTCGCTCTCGAGGACGGTGCCGGTCACTTCGACGTCGGGGAAGTTCGGATGCTTCACGAGGCCGTGGGCGACGTCGATGCGGAAGCCGTCGACACCGAGGTCGATCCAGAAGCGGAAGATGTCTTGGAATTCGGCGCGCACCTCGGGGTGGTTCCAGTCGAGGTCGGGTTGGCTGACATCGAAGAGGTGGAGATACCACTCGCCGTCGTCGAGGCGGGTCCAGGCCGACCCACCGAAGACCGCCACCCAGTTGTTCGGTGGCTCGGCGCCTTCGGGTCCCCGGCCAGGCTTGATGATGTAGCGCTCCCGCGACGGCGAACCGGGCGGATCAGCGATCGCCTCGCGGAACCAATGGTGACCGCTCGAGGTGTGGTTGGGCACGATGTCGACGATGATCTTGATGCCGCGGGCGTGCGCCTCGGCGGTGAGTCGCCGGGCATCATCGAGGGTGCCGAACCGGGGGTCGATGTCTCGGTAGTCGACGACGTCATATCCACCGTCGAGCAGTGGCGACGGGTACCACGGGCTGATCCAGATGGCGTCGACCCCGAGGGCCTCGAGATGATCGAGCCGGCTGATGATGCCCTGGACGTCGCCGGTGCCGTCGCCGTTCGCGTCGGCGAACGACCTCGGGTACACCTGGTAGACGACAGCGTTGCGCCACCACGTCTCGCCGCTGTTGCCGGTGCTGGGGAGGTCGTCGCTCATCGGCGCTCAGGTTAGGGAGTCGTGTCGACTGGACGTCGCCTCAGCCGGGATCGGGAAGCCGGGATCGGTCAGTCGGTCGGGAGGTCGGCGACGAACTCGCGGTAATTGGCGCTGGTCTCGGCGAATTGTCCGACAGTCAGCACCTTGTCGGCGCGGCCTCGCAGGGCGGCGAGCGGGTCGGTCTGGTCGCCGACGTAGCCGAGGGCGAAGGCCCCTTGGCGGTAACCCATGAGCCGGAGGAGGTCATCGTCGAGTTCGCGAGCGACTTCTGGAGGGCATGCGAGGTATTGGTTTTCCTCCTGGCGCACCCAGCCGACGGCGTAGGTGATGTTGACTCCTTGGCGCGGCGCTCCGCTGGTGTTGGCCCCGCCTCCATGCAGCACTTTGCCGTCGTAGAGGAGCACGCTCCCGCGTCGCATCTCGGCTCGAGCCTCCTCGAGGGCGAGGCCGGCCGAGTCGTCGATACTCGATGATCCCGGGAACAGATGGGTCGCGCCGTTCTCAGCGGTGAAGTCGGTGAGCGCCCACATCGTGTTGCACTGAACGTGGTAGTCGACGGGGAAGTCGAAGTTGTCGAAGGCCATCTGGTCGCGGTGGGGTTTTTGAGCAGTCTCCCCGGGCTCGATGGTGATGAGCTGTGTGAGGTGCAACTGGAAGGTCGAGGCGCGATCAAGGAATCGTCCGATGACGTCGAGCACGAGCGGATCGGCGACGAGGGGTCGCACGGCCGGGCACCGAGCGATCAGCGCTCCGGTGCGACGGGTGTGACGGCCGTCGTAGTCATCGCGGCCCGTCGCTGAGCCGTCGACGTAGGGAGCGACTTGAGCGGCGAGGGCATCGAGGAGTTCGGGGTCGGCGAGGTCGTCGATGATGGCGCAGCCGTCGGTGTCGAGTCGTTCACGGATTTGCTCCGCGTCGTCGCGAGCGCTGAAGTGGTGAACGGTCATGTCAGGCGCTCGACGCCGTGTCGATCGGGAGGAGCCGGCCGCCGTCGGCGGCGCTGCGCAGCGCGGTGTCGACGATGCGTTGGATGTGCGCGCCGTGGGGGATGTCGGGCTCGGCCTGCTCGCCGAGGTGCACCGCGCTCACCCATCCACGGGTCATCGCCTCGGTGGAGCGGAAGACATCCCGGTAGGTGTCGTGCACGGTTCCGGTGCGCAGGCCGTCCCAGATGTCGGCGGGCCGCTCGAGGGGTCGCGCCGGTCCGGTCTCGCCGGCGCGAAGGCCGCGCACCTCCTGCACGGTGTCCCAGTCGTTGAGGGCGTACAGGGTCCCGCCGCTTCCGTGGACCTCGACGTGATGGGTTTGATTGAACGGTGTTCCCTCCCAGCACACTGCGCTCACGATGAGGTGACCGATCGCGCCGTTGGCGAATCGGACGGTGGTGAGCGCGACGTCCTCGCCGGGTTCGTAGGGCGCGCCGTCGGGCCGGGGCTCGCGCTCGACGGTGGCGTTGGTGACGCATCCGACTTCGACGATGGCCCCGAGGAGATAGGTGGCCAGGTCGATCCAGTGGCTGCCGATGTCGCCGAGCACGCCCGACCCCGACTCACCGAGGTCGAACCGCCACGCGTACTCGCCGTCGCGGGCGAAGCCGGTGTAGTAGCGCGCCGCTAAGTGGAAGGGGGTCCCGATGAAGCCCTCGTCGATGTGTCGGCGGAGTTGACGAGCCATCGGCATGAACCGGTAGGTGAACGGGGTCATGGTGATCGCGCCGTGGTGACGGGCGGCGGCGGCGAGGTCGTCGGCCTGGGCAGCGTCGAGTCCAAGCGGCTTCTCGCAGAGCACGTGGAGACCGCGCTCCAGGGCGGCGAGGGCGAGCGGGTGATGGCTCGAGTTCGACGAGGCGACGATCACCGCATCGACATGGTCGAAGAGCTCCTCGGGTGAGGTGTAGACCTCGGGCACGTCCCATTCGGCGGCGACCCGGGCGGCCTTGTCGGGGTCGCGTCCGCAGATCGCGGTGATGCGACCGTGAGGGTGGTCGGCGAGGGCCGGGAGGTACATGGCCTCGGCCCACCAACTGGTTCCGATGAGGCCGACGCGCACCATGGCCGGAGCGTAGACCCGGCCTCGGTCGACCTCGGTACCATCGCGCCATGTCATCGCAGCGGGTCGTGGTCCATGTGGATGACGTCGGCATGTGCCACGGCGCCAACGTCGCCTTCGCCGAGTTGTCTCGCTCAGGCGCGGTGTCGGCCGGGTCGGTGATGGTGCCGTGCCCGTGGTCGTCGGAGGTACTCGAATGGGCCGCGGCAGATCCCGGGCTTGACCTCGGGGTGCACCTCACCCTGAACGCCGAGCAGGACCATTACCGCTGGGCGCCGCTCACCGATCGCTCAGCGGCAGCGGGCATGGTGGATGCCGACGGCTACATGTGGCGTCGGGTGGCGGCGGTTCGAGAGCACGCGCACCCCGACGCGGTAGAGGGGGAGTGGCGAGCGCAGATCGATCGGGCCCTCGCGGCCGGCGTCGATGTGACGCATTTGGACGCGCACATGGGCTCGTCCTTGGCGCCGGAGTTCTGCGCCCGTTACGTGGCCCTTGGTGTGGAGTACCGCCTACCGGTCCTGATGACGGCCACCCTGTCGGTGTACGGGCCCAACAATCATCTCGCCGGTGTCAGCGAGGAGGCCTTCGCCGAGTTCGTGACCCAAGCGAGATCGGCCGGCATGCCGGTGTTCGATCGAGTGCTCGAGACCGACTTCTCGAGGCCGCGGGGCACCGAGCCCGACTATCCGGCGATGTTGACGGCATGTGGTGACGAACTCGTCTACTGCGCTTTCCATGCGTGTCGGCCCGGCCCGGGGGAGATCGAGGAGATCGAACCGGATCAGCATCATGTGCGCACCGACGAGTATCGGATCTTCTCCGACTCGCGGTGGACGGAGTGGTTGGAGGCGGCTGCGTTCGAGGTGATCGGGATGCGCGGTCTCCGGGATGCCTGGCGGTCGGAGTCGACGTGACCGTCGCGATCGTCCATCTCGCCGCTGCCGCGTACATGGCCGGGGTGATCTGGTTCGTGCAATTGGTGCACTACCCGCTCTTCGCAGCCGTGCCCGCGGAAGCGTCGGTGGGTTACGCGCGTGACAACCAGCCACGAACAGCGCGGGTGGTGGGCCCGGCGATGCTCGTCGAGGGGGTGACGGCGATCTGGTTGTTCGTGGATCCTCCAACCGGAGTGAGTCGCTGGTTGCCGTTCATCTCTGGGGTGCTGCTCGCCGTGGTACTGCTCAGCACGGTCCTGGTGCAGGTGCCGCGGCACGCCCGTCTCGCCGAGGAGAACTCCACCGAAGCGCTCCGCGAGGTCGTGTCGTCGTTGGTGTCGGGCAACTGGGTGCGAACCGCCGGTTGGTCGGCGCGCGCCGTGCTCGCCGGCGTCATCGTCGCCGCTGCGTGAACGCGCCCTAGGGGACGCGGAGCGAGTCGATGAACGGGCCGAGTTCGGCGTCGAGCACCGGCGTCAACCAACTGACGAAGGTGTTCGACAGGTGGTGGCTGTCTCGGTAGACGAGGAGGTCGCCGACCACCACGGGACAGCGGTCGTCGACGCAGAGCCACGGTCTCGGGTCGATCGCGCCGAGACCTCGTTCAGCGGCCACGGTTCGGATCACCTGCGCGACGGCTCGCTCGGTGTTGCCGGGGGAGCGGGGTTCGCAGAGCGAGATCTCGGTCGGGTGCTCGGCGAGACAGGTCGGCACATCCTCGGGCGGGTCCGGTGAGTCGATGAGCAGGATGGGGGTCATCGGACGCTCAAGTCGGTCGAGCCGATCGAGCAGGAGCGGCAGTTGCTCCTCCCATACGGCGGCTCCGACCGAGGCGCGCGTCGCGGCGTCGAGCAGCCCGTAGTGCTGACCGAGGAGGACCACGTCGACGCCTTCGTTCTCGAAGGTCTCGATGACGTTGTCGCGCCAGGGGCCGCAGTGGTCGAACACGGCATCGCCCGAGCGGTTCCAGGTGAGGACCTCGATCACCGGGCACCCTCCCTGGGTGATCGCGATCAAGCGCCAACCACGCTGCTCGGCGATCCGGTCGACGGCGGAGAACCACTGCGCGGCGTGCGAGTCGCCCCACAGGGCCACGGTCAGGTCGCCGTCGGTATCGCCGAAGACGCAGCCCTCGGCCGCTCGCTCCTCGAGGTACTGATGGCAGCCGGTGCCGTAGAGCGAACTGGTGTCGCCGTTGGCTTCCAGGATCGATGGCCGCAGGTTGTCGGGGAGCAACTCGGTGTCGAGGGCGGCGAGGATGGCGGCGAGCGTGAGCGCGTCGGCGGGGGTTGGAGGAGGGATGGTGGTGCTCGTCGTTGTCGTCGTGCTCGTCGTGGCGTCGTCGGCGGTTGCGGCTGGGTTGCTGTTGCTGGAGGAGAGCACGGTGGCGGGCTCGTCGTCGGGTTTGGGGGGCTCGACCTTCGAGTCGCCGGCCGTCGGGGGAGCCGTGATCGGTTCGGGAGCGGCGGCGATAACGCCGGTGCGGGCCGTTCTGTCCACGGTGGTGACGGCGAGTCCGACGATCGCGCCGATGGTGAGCAGACCGGCTCCCAAGATGAGGGAGCGTCCGGGTCGTGGGATGAGTCGGGGTGAGCGACGAATCGGATTCTCGATGAATCGGTAGCCGACCTCGGCGAGGACGACAGCGAGAGCGATGAGCGCGAGGGTGGCGGTGGGACCTGGCACTCGATCGAGGGCGGCGGCGCCGATCACGAGGGCTGGCCAGTGCCAGAGGTAGAGGGAGTAGGAACGTCCTCCAGCCCATTGCAGCGGGCTGAGGTGGAGCGCTCGACTCGGTCCGAGACGGTTGTCGTCTCCGGCGGCGAGGGCGAGGAGGGTGCCGACCACGGGAAGGAGCGCCCAAGTGCCGGGAAAATGCTCTACGCGGTCGAACGTGCCGATCGACACGATGACGGCTGCGATGCCAGCCCAGCCGAGCGTGGCTCGGACCCAACCCGGCACCCGGTCGGTGGTGGTTCCGATTACGGCGAGAAGGGCGCCGAGGCCGAGTTCCCAGGCGCGGGTGTGGAGCCCGAAATACGACCAGGTGGGCTGAGGGCCAGTCAGGGTGATGCTGGCGGCCAGCGAAGCGGCCGTCACCGCCGCGATCACCAACGTGGCGAGGCGTCGACCGCCCACGAGAGCGAGGAGGATCAGGGCCGGCCAGCTGATGTAGAACTGCTCCTCAACGGCGAGCGACCAATAGTGCTGGATCGCCGACGGGGCGAGTTCCGCGGCGAGATAGTCGGTGCCGCGACCGGCGAGCACGAAGTTCACCGCGAACCCCGAGGCCGCGAGGATGTCGATGCCGAGCTCGTCGAGTCGCGTGGCCTCGAGCCAGATCACCGAGCCGAGGGCGGTCGCCGCGAGCACGGTCGCCGAGATGGGAAGGAGACGGCGAGCCCGCCGTGCGTAGAAGCCAGCGAGCGAGATCCCGCCGGTCTCGCTCCACTCGCGGATGAGCAGTGACGTGATCAGGAAACCCGAGATCACGAGGAAGACATCGACGCCGACGAATCCGCCCCCGGTGAAGGGCACGCCAGCGTGGTAAGCGATCACCGCGATGACAGCGAGCGCGCGGAGGCCCTCGATGTCGCGGCGGTGCCCCACGGG
Source organism: Acidimicrobiales bacterium (assembly GCA_030828465.1). Lineage (GTDB taxonomy): Bacteria > Actinomycetota > Acidimicrobiia > Acidimicrobiales > Ilumatobacteraceae > Casp-actino5. Next base: position 13,559 of record JAURCL010000021.1, read on the forward strand.
CCGAACGGTATCGGTGTCAGTGCTGCGGTTCGGGGGATCGGATCGAGTCGAGGGCAGCCGTGGAGAGGCGCCGAAGCACCACCACGAGGAGTGCGATATGCACGACACCGGAGATGATCCAGGGAGCCCGGAGAGCAGTCTCGCGATCGAGCGGCCCATCGAGCAGTGCCACGACGACCCCGCCGATCGCCGCCCCGATCGGGATCGAACCCCAGGCGAGGAAGCGGTAGACGCTGTTGACGCGTCCGAGTAGCCGATCGGGGATCACCGACTGTCGGAGACTGACCGTCACGACGTTCCACGCCGTGCCGAACATCGCCGTCAACGCGAATCCGACGAGCACCACCGGCCAGGCACCGGCGAACCCGATCGCGAAGGGGACGACCATGAGGCCCGCCACCGCGACGGCGAGGACCGTGCCCCCACCGAACCGTTTCGAGAGGTTGGGTACGAACCATCCACCGACGATCGCGCCGATCGCTCCACCCGTGCCGATCACCGCGAACAGGAAGGGGCCCGCGCCGAGCACCTCCTGAGCGAAGATCACGAGGGTGGCTCCCGCGAGCGCATCGGTGCCGTTCATGGCGCCGAGCACGAGGGCCATGGGCCACAGCACACGGTTGCCTCGCAACCAGGTGATTCCCTCTCTCAGATCCTCCCGCCAGGGGCGACGCTCTGTCTCCGCCTCGGCGACCGGCCGGAAGGTTCCTCCGATCGTGGCGATGAGCGCACCGGCGACGAGGAAGGTGACGGCGTCAACGACGAAGGGCAGGGCGAACGAGAGCCCGAGAAGGAGCGAACCGAGGGGTGGTCCGGCGAACTGGTTCGCCGTGGCCTCGGCCGCCCAGAGCCGCCCGTTGGCTCGCTCGAGGTTCTCGTTATCGACGATCGACGGCAGGAGTGTCTGCGCGGCGTTGTCGCGGAGCACCTCGGCGCATCCGAGGAGCAGGGTGGCGATCACCACCAAGAGGTAGAGGCCGCTGCTGGTCGAGCCGGCCTCGGTCACCTCGGAGGCGTCGGGCAGCGAGTCGATGCCGATCATCACCCCCACTGCCACGACCGCGGTGATGGCACCGCGAGCGAGGTCCATTCGGACGATGAGGCGGCGCCGGTCGACTCGGTCGGTGATCACGCCCGCCGGCAGGCTCAGCACGAGCCAGGGCAGGCGTTGGGCGACGACGATGAGCGCGATGAGCAGGGGATTGCGGGTCACCGCCGAGGCGAGCCAGGGATAGGCGATCTGGCCCATGCCGTCGCCGAGGTTCGAGATGGTCGAGGCGGTGAAGAGTCGTTGGAAGTCGCCGAGTCGCCGTCGCGGCCGGTCGACGGAGACCGGTGGATCGGGGGAGTCGGCCATCGTTGGCTCACTTCCTCACTAGGTCGGCATGCGACTCGAAGCTGGCGCCGAGCTCGGCGCGGATCACGTCGGCGAAGAGCACGGGCTCGAATCGCGGTGGGTGGGCATCATCGATCGCGAAGGCGGCCGGGGTGACCGTCGTGTTGACGTGGGGGTCGAAGAAATACGCGGCTGACCAGCGCTCGAGACCCCCGCGGTTGCGCACCCGATGTGCCGTCGGCAACAGCCGTCCGTTGCTCATCCGCTCGAGCATCTGCCCGCAGTTGACCACCAGCGCTCCAGGAACCGGTTCGACACCGAGCCAGCCGCCGGGGCCTCGAATCTCGAGACCGCCGACGGTGTCTTGAGCCAGCAGGGTGACGCCGCCATAGTCGACGTGGGGCGCCGACCCGTAGAGGTTCACGGGGGCATCTGGGGCGACCGGGGGGTAGTGCAGCAACCGGAGCCAGGTGGTTGGGCGCTCAAAGTCGGCGATGATGGCCCCGTTGTCGCCGATCCCTTCGGCGAGCGCTGCGACGATGGCTCGGGCCACCGGTTCGATCTCGTGCTGGTACTGCTCGACCGCCTCGCGGAAACCGGGCAGGTCGGGCCACTGGTTGGGTCCGGCGAGGAGCGCGCCGGCGAGCACGTCGGGGTCGTTCGGCCCGGCCTCGCGCATCACCATGAACGATTCGCTCTGGTTCGGTCGAGTGGCGGTCTCGACCGACGAGTGCCGATCGGTAGACGTGTCGATCTCGATGAAGCCGCGATGCAGGCGATCGAGTGCCACCGATCGCTTCCGCTCGATCGGCAAGAAGTGAAAACCTCGCGATACCTCGAACAGCGCGTCGGTGACCGCCGGGGGAACGCCGTGGCCAACGATCTGTGAGAAACCGAGTGTCGTGTGGGCCTCCACGAGCCGCTCCACGATGCTCGGGTGATCGGGGCCATACAGCCCGCTCACGTCGATCACGTCGATCTCCACGGCAGTTGTCTAGCCGTCGGGAGCGCTCGCGCCGTGTTCCGCGGGCACGGGCCGCGAACATGGTCTTAACCCGCCCGACATTCGCTCCGGGCGTGACCTTGCTCACACCTTGTTATCCTTCCCAGATCGCTGTGAACCCGCTGTCGCGGGCAGGCCGCGTGAACAACCTCGGATCCGGCGTCGTCGGATCCAACCAACCGAGGAGGAATTCATGATCCGTTCAACCACCCGCTGGCAGCGCACCGCCGGCGCCCTCGCTGCACTGGCCCTCGTGGTCGGCGCCTGCGGTGGCGACGACGACACCGCTGCCGACGAGCCCGCTGCCGCCGACGAGCCGGCCGCTGCCGATGAGCCGGCTGCCGCCGATGAGCCGGCCGCTGCCGATGAGCCGGCTGCCGCTGATGAGCCGGCCGACGAGGTTGAGGCCACCCAGGGTGGCGGCATCCTCGATGCTGTCAAGGCCCGCGGCGTTCTCAACTGTGGCGTTTCCGGCGCCGCCGTCGCGTTCTCGTACACCGATGCCGATGGCTCGATGAACGGAATCGACGCCGACTACTGCCGCGCTGTCGCAGCCGCCGTTCTCGGTGACGCGACCGCTGTCGAGTTCACCTCGCTGACCGCTGCTGAGCGCTTCACTGCCGTGCAGACCGGCGCGGTCGACGTGCTGATGCGTAACTCGACCTGGACCCAGAGCCGTGACACCGAGGTGGGCATGGACTTCGGCCCGACCACCTACTACGACGGCCAGCAGCTCATGGGCCGCGCCAGCGACGGATTCACCTCCGCCTCGCCGGTGTCCGACATCGACGGCGCCATCGTGTGCACCAACGCCGGTACCACCACCGAGACCAACATCTCGGAGCTGGCCGCTGAGCTCGGTCTCGCGATCACCCTCAACACCTTCGAGGACTACGACCAGGTCACCGACGCGTTCATCGCCGGCACCTGCGACGTGATCACCACCGATGGTTCGGGCCTCGTCGGCCGTAAGGCCGTTCAGGAGCCCGAGGGCGAGACCTGGGTCATCTTCCCGGCGACCCCGATCTCGAAGGAGCCGCTCGGCCCGGTGTACGCGCAGAACGACTCGCAGTGGGCCGACGTGGTCAACTGGACCGTCTACGCGACCCTCATCGCCGATGAGAACGGCGTGACCTCCGCCGACGCCGACGCCGCCCTCGCGGGTGACTTCGGCGCCGAGATGCAGCGTCTGATGGGTGGCGAGGGCGAGAAGCAGACCTTCATGGGTCTCGACGCCGACGCCTTCTACAACGTCGTCTCGCAGGTGGGCAACTACCAGGAGATCTGGGACGCCAACCTGGCCCCGGTGGGCCTGGTGCGCGAGGGCTCGGCCAACGCGCTGTGGACCGACGGCGGTCTCATGTACCCGCCGCCTGCCCGCTGATCAGTCACACCTGACACCTTCTGACGGGTGGCCGGGCCTTTCGGGGCCCGGCCACCCGCATTACTGTCCGTCCGTCCAACGACTCCCGGGGGATCAGCCGTTGTGACTTCTCAAACCGACGACTCGGGAACCGCTGTGTTCACCGGTCACACCCGACCGCCGATCTGGCGCAACACCAGCGTGCTCAAGTGGCTGGTCCAGATCGTCGTGCTCGTCGCGGTGCTTGCTGTCTTCTGGTTCCTTGCTGCCCAGGCGCGCACCAACCTCTCTGCCAAGGGCATCCCCGTCTCCTATGACTGGCTCGACGAGCCGGCCAACATCCAGCTCGGCGAAGGCATCCAGACCGTCGACACCGAGGAGCGCCGCCTCACCATGAGCCGCGCACTGTGGGTCGGCATGGTCAACACCCTTCGTATCGCCTCGATCGGCATCATCGTCTCGACGATCATCGGCATCGCCGTCGGTATCGCTCGGCTCTCCAAGAACTGGCTCGCAAGGAAAGTCTCGTCGATCTACGTCGAGACCCTGCGAAACGTGCCGGTGCTCGTGCAGATCATCCTCTGGCTCGCCATCTTGGGCTCGCTCGGCAAGCTGACCGCCGACTCGGGTCCCATCCCCGGCTGGGTCATCGTCTCCCAGAAGGGCATCTCGCTCCCGCGGGTGTTCCTCGCCGACGGTTTCTACCAATTCGTCTCGATGGTGCTCGTCGCGATGGTTCCCGTGTGGTTCGTGCGTCGGTCACTGAAGCGTCGCCAGGATCGAGAGGGTGGCAACACCCATGCCACTGGCTTCACCCTCGCAGCGCTCGCTGTGATCGCCGTGGTCGCTTGGTTCGCGAACCCGGTCATGGCCTTCCTCGGTCCGATCTTCGGCTCCGTGGAGTCCGCGTGGGGCTCGATTCCCCAGGGACTCATGCAACTCCTGCTCAGCGTCGCCGCGCTCGGCGGCGCCGTGCTGTGGATCAGGCGGTTCCTCGACAGTCGTCGCACCCCGGCCGGTCTCGCGAAGCTCATCGACGACGACTGGTTCCGGATGATCTTCGCTGTGGTTGCCTCCCTGCTCGCCGTCCTGGTCGTCGTCCGCGGGTGGCCCGGGCTGTCGAGCTGGATCATCAACTCGGGCAGCGACCTCTTCGGCGTGATCGCCGACAAGTTCGGCGACGGCCGCGGTTCACGCCCGATCGACGCGATGAGGCCCACCCTGTCGGAGGGGCGTTTCGTCAACTACGGACCCACCGGCCTGACGATGACGGTGTTCTACGCGTCGCTCTTCTTCGGTCTCGTCTTCTACACCTCGAGCTTCATCGCCGAGATCGTCCGCGGCGGCATCCTCGCCGTGCCGGCCGGACAGAGCGAGGCGGCCGCCGCCCTCGGGCTCAGCCGCGGTCAGGCGCTCCGCAAGGTGGTGCTGCCGCAGGCCTTCAGGGTGGTCATGCCGCCGCTCGGCAACCAGTACCTGAACATCACGAAGAACACCTCCCTCGGTATCGCGGTCGGCTTCTCCGAGATCGTCCAGGTTGGGCAGACCGTCTACAACAAGAACTCTCAGACCCTGGCGGTGTTCAGCATCTACATGGTCTTTTACCTCGCGTGTTCGCTGACCATCTCCTCAGTGGTCAACACCATCAACCGTCGACTCGCGATCGTGGAGCGCTGACATGAGCGAAGTGACCGTTCCCGCCGCGCAGCGCGCACCCGAGGCAGAGTCGGTCTCTCCTGGCCGCTGGGTGAGGGAGAACCTGTTCTCCTCGGTGTCCAACGCCATCCAGACGATGTTCTTCAGCCTCGTGCTCCTCGGGCTGTTGCGCTGGGTGCTGGGGCAGATCTTCTCTGAGGAGGCCAACTGGACGTCGGTCGCGACGAACATGCGGCTCCTCTTCACCTACAACTATCCGACTGAGCAGTTCGTCCGGATCTGGTTCGCCGCCGGTGCGCTGTTCCTCGCGGTTGGCGCGAGCTTCGCCGCCTGGAACCTCAACCCGATGGTCACCGTCCGTCGGGTCGGGGTCGCCCTAGCCGGCACCGGTGCGGTGTCGCTCGTGGTCGGGCTCATCGCCCCCGACACCACCCCCTCGGCGGTACGCACCGGGTTCTTCGTGGTCGGCATTGGGCTGGTCGCCCTGGCGCTGGCCGTGCTCAAGGTCGTTCCCGAGCCGCATCGTCGTCAGATTCCGTTCATCGGGCTGCTCGCCGGGGTCGCCGGTGTCATCTGCGGGGTGCTGTGGTTCTTCCCCTTCGGCGACTACGGCTTCGCCGACGGCGCGCCGACAGCCGAGTCGGGCACGATCGACTCGTCGACCTCGCTGCCGGTCACGGTGATGTTCCTGATCATGATCGGCACGTACCTCGCCGGTCGCGCGCTCGCTCGAATGATCGACCTCGGTTGGCTGCGTCGCACGATGATCGGCTGGTGGGTGATCGGTCCCGCGTTCATCGTGTTTCTGGTGTTGCGCGACCCCGAGTTTGACTGGGGGTACGTGCTCGCGGTCGACGTTCCGATGGGTGCCGCGTTTGCCCTCGGTGGCGGTGCGCTGCTCTACCTGTTGGCTAAGCCAAGCCGATCCGAGCTCGCCCGGGTCATCGGGGCGCTCCTCGTCGCCCTCGCCCTCTTCCACTGGGTTGCCGCGTTCTTCGGCTGGTACCCGATGTTGCAGAAGGCGCGCTTCTCGTTTGCCCTGATCGCGGTGGCGGCGCTGCTCGCGCCGACCTTCGCCGGTGAGCGCGCGGCGCGTCTGCGCTTCGCTGGCGGATGGTTTGGGTTCATGGTGCTCTTCCACTGGTTGCTCACCGGTATCAACACCCCGTCCACCCTTGACATCGCGGCTCCGCCCTTCCTCGGCGGCTTCGTGTTGACCGTGTCGATCGCCTACTACGTGATGCTCGCCTCGTTCCCGCTCGGCGTGCTGCTCTCGCTCGCGCGTACCTCGAAGATGCCGATCTTCCGCGTGCTCGCCACCACCTACATCGAGGTGGTTCGCGGCGTGCCGCTCATCACCGTGCTCTTCTTCTTCTCGATCATGCTGCCGCTTTTCCTTCCAGGAGGTATGGGCATCAGCGACCTCGCTGCGGTGTTCGCGGGCTACACCGTGTTCTCGGCCGCCTACATGGCGGAGAACATTCGTGGCGGACTCCAGAGTGTGCGCCGGGGACAGTACGAGGCGGCGGACGCGCTCGGCTTGACCACGGTGCAGCGCACCGCGTTCATCGTGTTGCCCCAGGCGCTCCGCGTGTCGATCCCGAACCTGGTTGGCCAGGCGATCGCCACCTTCAAGGAGACGTCGCTGATCGCGATCGTCGGTGGTTTCGACCTGTTGCGTATCGCCAATTCGACCATCCCGAACCAGCCCGACTTCCTCGGGCAGAAGCGTCCGGCTTTGTTCTTCATCTCGCTCGTCTACTTCGTGGTCGCTTACTCGATGTCGAGGGCGTCGAGGAACCTCGAGGAACGCCTCCAAGCGGGGCAGGCGCGCTGATGGAACCGATCTATTCGACCGACCAGACCAGGAGCATCTGAGATGAGCATCGCCGATCAAGCACTCACCGAGGAGATGGCCTCGCGCCGCGACATGATCGTGTGCCGCGGGGTGAAGAAGTGGTTCGGAGACTTCCAGGCGCTCGCCGGGGTTGACGTCACCGTCAAGGACCGCGAGGTCATGGTGGTGCTCGGCCCGTCGGGATCGGGCAAGTCGACCCTGATCCGCTGTATCAACCGCCTCGAGGTCCACCAGGAAGGTGAGATCGTCGTCGACGGTGTCGAGATGAGCAACGACATGCGGAACATCGAGAAGATCCGCTCCGAGGTCGGCATGGTGTTCCAGCAGTTCAACCTGTTCCCGCACCTCACCGTTCTCGACAACATCACGCTCGCGCCGATCTGGGTTCGCAAGCGCGCTCGGGTCGAGGCTGAGGCCAAGGCGATGGAGCTCCTCGAGCGTGTCGGCATCCCCGAGCAGGCCAACAAGTTCCCGGGCCAGCTCTCCGGTGGTCAGCAGCAGCGCGTGGCGATCGCCCGGTCGCTGGCGATGGAGCCGAAGATCATGCTCTTCGACGAGCCGACGAGCGCCCTCGACCCGGAGATGATCTCCGAGGTCCTCGACGTGATGAAGGATCTGGCCCGCGGCGGCATGACGATGATGGTCGTGACCCACGAGATGGGCTTCGCCCGCGAGGTCGCTGATCGTCTCGTGTTCATGGAGTCGGGTGACGTGGTCGAGGTGGGAACGCCCGAGCACTTCTTCACCAACCCGCGCGAGGAGCGCACCAAGTTGTTCCTCAGCCAGATCCTCTGACGTCTCATCCACCGGTCGGGTGGGCGATCCGCGAGATCGGTACCATCGGACTATGGCGACCGCGAGATGTCTCGGCTGCGGAGGGGTGATCGAACTCCTCGCCGGCTGCGTCCCCGACGGGGTCATCGCGGCTGGTGACCGTTTCATGCACGAGGGATGTGTGCTCGACTCGCGAGCCTCCGCCCGTCGCCCTGAAGCGGGTGTTCCCGCCTACCGGATCCCCGAGGATTGGTGACCCGGGTGTTCTCCGTGCTCGACCTAGCGCGCATCGGCGAGGGTGAGGGCGCCGCTGATGCGCTGGCGAACTCGGTGGCGCTCGCGCGTCACGCTGAGGAGCTCGGCTGCTCGCGGGTGTGGTACGCGGAACATCACAACATGGCGACGGTGGCCTCGTCGTCACCGGCGGTGCTGATCGCCCACGTCGCCTCCCACACCTCGCGCATCGTGCTGGGCGCCGGGGGTGTGATGCTGCCCAACCACTCACCGCTGGTGGTCGCCGAGCAGTACGGCATGCTCGCGACGCTTCATCCGGGCCGTATCGAACTCGGCCTCGGACGGGCCCCCGGAAGTGATCAGGTCACATTGCGCGCGATGAGGCGCGACCACTCATCAGCCGACTCGTTTCCCGAGGATGTCCTCGAACTCGAGGGGTATCTCCGCGGTGAGAGCCGGGTGGATGGGGTGTCGGCGGTTCCCGGCGCGGGCACGGATGTGCCGTTGTTCATTCTCGGCTCCTCGCTCTACGGGGCACGCCTGTCGGCCCTGTTGGGGATGCCGTTCGCGTTCGCCTCGCATTTCGCCCCGACGGCGCTACGCGAGGCGGTCGCACTGCACCGGTCCGAGTTCACGGCGTCGCGCCGGCTCGAGCGGCCGCACGTGTACGCCGCGGTCAATGTGATCTGCGCTGATCGACGCGAGGACGCCCTCGCCGAGTTCGAGCGGACGGCGAGGGATCGGGTCAAGTTCTTCGTCGGCCGCGGTCTCGATCTCTCCGAGGATGACCTCGATCGACTCGTGGCTTCGCCGCAGGGTCGTCAAGTGCTCGACATGATGCGCCACACGGTGGTGGGCACGCCGAGCGAGGTCGCAGCGGGGCTCGAGGAGTTCCGCGCCTTCGCTGATGCCGACGAACTGGTGCTGTCGCTGGCGGCGCCCACCGCCGAGGGTCGTCTGCGCACCCTCGGACTGGTGGTCGAGGCGGCCGCGGTCGCGGCCTGACGCTCAGGCGTCGCGCGGTGCGCGGCGGTCGGTCGGCCCGGCGATCGCGAGGGCGATCGCGATGAGCACGAACTGCAGCGGCAGACGAACCCACGAGACGATCTGATCGGTGACCGACCGGTCGCGCCAGTCCCAGGTCATATAGAGGTTCGCGGGGTAGACGGCGATGAGCAGCGCGACCGCGGCGAACGCGCCCCGGCGTCTCCAACGCGGGCGGAGCAACATGGCGGCGACGAGCAGTTCGGCCACTCCGCTCAGGTAGGTCCAGAACCGCTCGGAGGGCGGCAACCATGGCGGCACGATGTCGTCGAAGAAGGTCGGATTGGTGAAGTGGGAGATGCCGGCGACACCAAGGAAGGCGCCGAGGGCGATCGCGAGTCGGGGGTGACGGGCCCCGAGAGGCGGGAGGACGAGCCTCCTCTGACGGGTCATGAGCCCTCGGGCACCAGCCCGCGCTCGCGCACGGCGCGTTCGAGTTCGTCGTCGCTCGGCTCGGAGAGCACGAGCCCGTCGGCGAAGTGGACCACGGGGATCCGCTTGCGCCCCGAGAGGGTCTCGGCTTCGGTGGCCCGGTCCGGTTCAGCTTCGAGGTCGACGTCGATGTGCTCGACCCCGAGCCGTGTGAGGAGTTGCTTCGAGCGTCGGCAGTCCTTGCACCATTCGGCGCCGTAGACGACGGGGGGTGAGTCGTTCACGGGGTGGACGTTACCGAGGGTCGGCCTCCGGCCCGTTACGGTTCACGCGTGTCGAGTGCGCCGGTCGCAGGAGGGGTTCGCGCGCCCGAGGCGATCGTGCTCGGTATCGGCCAAGACGGTGGTCGCCCCCAGATCGGCTGTCGCCGCGCGTGCTGTGCCGACGCCGACCCGGTGACCCCGGCCTGCCTCGCCCTCATCGGTTCCGATGGGCGTCGATGGCTGATCGACGCGACACCGGCGATCGGTGAGCAGCTGCGCCTCCTCGATGACCTGGCGCCGAGGCCGATCGACGACTCGGCCATCGACGGGATCCTGCTCACCCATGGTCACCTCGGCCACTTCACCGGCCTCGCTCAGTTGGGTCGCGAGGCGCTCGCCGCAAACGGGATCCCGGTCTGGGCGCAGCCACGGCTTCGGTCGGTGCTCGCGAGCGACGCGCCCTGGTCGCTGTTGGTCGAGCACGATCATGTCGTGCTCCGTGATGACCCGATCGATCTCGGCGGCGGTCTCTTGGTGGAGGTGCTGCCGGTGCCGCACCGCGACGAGATCTCCGAGACGGTGGCGTTCCGCGTCGAGGGCCCCACCGGGAGTGTGCTGTGGCTACCCGATATCGACTCGTGGGAGGCCTGGGATCGCGACATCGTGGAGGAGGTCGCGGCGGTCGATGTCGCCTTCGTCGATGCGACGTTCTTCGACGATGGGGAACTCGATCGCGATATGAGCCTCATTCCACATCCGCGGGTGACGGACACGGTGCGTCGCTTCGTCGACCGTGCCCCCGAACTCGCTTCGCGCCTTCGGTTGGTGCATCTGAACCACACGAATCCGGTGCTCCGGCCGGGTTCGCCGGAGCGCGCCTTCGTGGAGGCCGCCGGGGTGTCGTTGGCTCGGGTCGGTGAGCGCGTGACCCTGTGAGACGCTCCCAAGAGGCCCCTTTCGGTCGGGGTAGCGCGCGAAGTACCTTGTCGCAGTGACCGAGGTGCGGAGCCGTCCGCGACGTGAGCGCCGCACCCGATCAGCCGTCGGTGATCAGCCGGCAGCGATCCAGCCGCGATACTCGCAGCCTCTGGCCCGCGTCATCTCCGACGACGAGGTCGAGGCGATCCATCTCGCGTCCCTCGAGGTGCTGAACCGCACCGGGATCGACATCTTGCACGCCGATGCTCGCGCCCGGTTCGCTGCCGCGGGAGCTCGCGTCGACGGTGACCGAGTGCGCTTCGATTCCGAGATGGTGATGGAGCATCTGTCGACGATCCCGTCGTCGTTCACCCTGCATGGCACTGCGCCCCATCGCGATCTCGTCATCGGCGCCGGCCACATCGTGTTCTCGTCGGTGGCGAGCGCCCCGAACTACGTCACCCTCGACGGTGTCCGCCGCGCCGGTGACCGCGACGGCTACCGCGACTTCCTCCGGCTCGGCCAGATGCTGAACGCGGTGCACATGTTCAACGGCTTCCCGGTCGAGCCCGTCGACCTGCACCCGTCGATCCGTCATCTGGAGACGGCCTGGGACGCCTACACGTTGAGCGACAAGCCGTTCCACATTTACAGCCTCGGTCGCGACCGCAACCTCGACGGGCTCGAGATGGCGCGAATCGCCCGCGGTGTCGATCACGACACCTTCGAGGTCGAACCGAGCCTGTGCAGCATCATCAATGCCTCGTCACCGTTGCGATACGACGATCCGATGCTCGAGGGCATCATTCGGATGTCGGAGCGCAACCAGGTGATCATCATCACGCCGTTCACCCTCGCCGGTGCCATGGCGCCGATCACGCTCGCCGGGGCGCTCGTGCAGCAGAACGCCGAGGCGTTGGCCGGCCTCGTGCTCACTCAGGTGGTTCGTCCCGGGTCGCCGGCGGTTTACGGCGGTTTCACCTCGAACGTCGATATGCGGTCGGGATCCCCGGCCTTCGGCACCCCGGAGTACGCCAAGGCCGCGATCGCCGGTGGGCAGTTGGCCCGGCGCTATTCCATCCCGTATCGCTCGTCGAACGTGTCGACCTCGAATGTGGTCGATGCTCAGGCGGGCTACGAGAGCGCTTGGGCGCTGTGGGGGGCGATCACCGGTGGGGCGAACATGGTGATGCACGCCGCCGGGTGGATGGAGGGCGGGTTGCACGCGAGTTTCGAGAAGATGGTGATCGACGCCGATCTGTTGAACATGGTCTCGAAGTTCTTGGAGCCGCTGATCGTCGACGAGTCCTCCCTCGCGGTCGACGCGATCGATCGGGTCGGCCCGGCTGGCCACTTCTTCGGTGATGAGCACACCCAGAGCCGCTACACCACCGAGTTCCTGTCGCCGATGGTGAGCGACTGGCGCAACTGGGAGTCATGGCAACTCGCTGGCTCGCCGGACGCGGGTTCGCGAGCGAACGCGCTGGCGCGGGAACTCATCGCCGCGCACACCGATCCCGGTCTCGGCGAGGCGATCCGGGCTGAACTGCGCGAGTTCGTCGACCGTAGGGTGGCCGAGGGCGGGGTCGCCACCGATTTCTGAACACCGCCGGTTCGACCGGCGCGACGCTCGGGGGGAGCGACATGAAGACACAGGCACAGGTGGTCGTGATCGGCGGGGGAGTGGTGGGCGCCTCGGTGCTCTACCACCTCACGCTCGCCGGTTGGACCGACGTGATGATGGTGGAGCGCCGCGAGTTGACCCACGGATCCACCTGGCACGCGGCCGGCGGTATGCACACCCTCAACGGCGATCCGAACGTCGCCGCCCTGCAGCGTTACACCGTCGAGCTCTACGACAAGATCCAGGCCGAGTCGGGTCGCGACTGCGGGATCCACATGACCGGTGGCCTCCAGTTGGCTGACACTCCCGAGCGCATGGACTACTTGCGCATGGCTCATGCCCGTGGTCGCTATCTCGGGATGGAGACCGAGCTCGTCACCCCGTCGGAGGCCCACGAGCTCGTGCCCTTCCTCGATCCGTCGTACTTCGTCGGGGCGATGTACGACAAGCACGAGGGTCACGTCGATCCGTCCGGCGTCACCCACGCCTACGCCGACTGCGCCCGGCAACGCGGAGCGGAGATCAACCGCTACACCTGGGTGCACGCCATCTCGCGCGCTCCCGACGGCGGCTGGCATCTGCATGTGCACGACACCCGCGACGATGTCGATCTCGGGGTGATCCACTGCGAGCATTTCGTGAATGCCGGGGGCCTCTGGGCGCGTGAGGTGGGCCGCATGGCGGGCCTCGAGATCCCGGTGCTCGCCATGGAGCACATGTATCTCCTCACCGAGGAGGTGCCTCAGCTCGCCGAGTGGCGCGAGTCATCCAAGATGGTCGGCTTCCACGTCGTCGACCTCGGCGGAGAGATCTACATGCGCGAGGAGGGCAACAGCCTGCTGCTCGGCACCTACGAGAAGGGCGGGGTGCCCTGGTCGACGAGGACGACCCCGTGGGACTTCGAGGCGCAACTGCTCACCCCCGACCTCGAGCGGATCGCCGAGAGCCTCGATGTCGGCTTCTCCCACTTCCCGATCTTCAACGAGATCGGTATCCGCCAGACCATCAACGGTCCGTTCACCTTCGCCCCCGACGGCAACCCGCTCATCGGGCCGGTCCGCTCGCAGCCCGGCCACTGGCTGGCCTGCGGGGTGATGGCCGGTCTCAGTCAGGGAGGCGGTGTCGGCCTCGCCATGGCGAACTGGATCACCACCGGTGACCCGGGGTTCGACGTATGGGGGATGGATCACGCCCGGTTCGGCGACTGGGCGACGCCGGTGTACACGAACGCGAAGGTGCGCGAGAACTACGGGCGTCGCTTCACGATCACCTTCCCCAATGAGGAGTTACCCGCGGCGCGCCCGCACCTGACCTCGCCGTTGTACGGGCGGCTGCGCGATCGCAACGCGGTCTTCGGCGCCTCGTACGGTCTCGAGCAGGCGCTCTGGTTCCAGCGTCCGGGCGCCGAGCCGTTCGAGACGCCGACCTTCCGACGGTCGAACGCCTTCGAGGTGGTGGCCGAGGAGGTCGCCGCCGTGCGCTCGGGGGTCGGCCTCATGGAGATCACCGGCTACGCGAAATACGAGTTCCGAGGCGCCGGGGCGCGCGAGTTCCTCGATGGTCTGCTCGCCAACCGGATTCCGCCAGCGGGTCGGCTGGCGCTG
>JAURCL010000022.1 GCA_030828465.1 Acidimicrobiales bacterium
CGCTACCACCGCGATCCTGTTCGGCATCATCAAGGCCACCATCGGCCTGCGCGTCAGCGCCGAGGAGGAGACCCAGGGTCTCGATGTCCTCGAGCACGGACTCCAGGGCTACGCCAACGAGACCGTTACCACCGGCGCCTGATCCGGACGACACAGAGAGAACGAAGGAGAGTCATGAAACTCATCACCGCAGTCATCAAGCCGTTCAAACTCGACGACGTGAAGGACGCCCTCAAGGCGATCGGCATTGCCGGCCTCACCGTCTCCGAGGTGCGCGGCTTCGGCCGTCAGGGAGGTCACACCGAGACCTACCGTGGCGCCGAGTACCAGATCGACTTCGTGCCGAAGGTCAGCCTGTCGGTCGTCGTCGATGACGCCAACGCAGATCAGGTGGTCGAGACGATCACCTCGGCCGCCGCCACCGGCAAGATCGGCGACGGCAAGATCTGGGTCACCCCAGTCGACCGGCTGGTGCGCATCCGCACGGGTGAGGAAGGCGCTCAGGCGATCTGACGCAGCGACCGCCCGCCCGTCCCGCTCGTGCGGGGTAGGGGCACCCCCGGGTCACCGACGAGGGGCCCGGGGGTGTGTCGCGTCTGGGGTCAGCGCGCGGGCCGGGAACGTCGTTGCTGACCGGGTCGACCGGCTCCGGCCTTCGGACGCTGCCCGCGATGTGAGGACGGGCGTCCGTCGGCGCTGCTCGGGCCACCGGAACCCTTGCGGGGATCGGGGCGCCCCGAGGCGCGGGCTTTCGACCGGCGCGAGCCGTCGTTGCCCTCCTGTCGGCCGTCACTCGGCCGGCCGTGACTGCTCGGCTTGCCCTGGCCGTTCGGCTTGCCGTTCCGATTGGGCTTGCCCTGGCCGTTCGGCTTGCCGTTCCGGTTGGGCTTGCCCTGGCCAGACCGCTCGGAGCGACCCGAGGGTGTCTGCTGCTCTGTGCGGGCGCGCTCGCCGGGCCGCGGGATGACCCGCGACGGATCGCCGTGCGACTCGATCGCCGACTGGTCGGGGGCAGTGATCTCGGCCTCGATGCCGACCTCGCGCTGCATGCGGCGCGCGGCGCGGGTGCCGTTCGGCTCGATGAGCGAGATCACCAGTCCTCCGCGACCGGCGCGAGCGGTACGACCCGAACGATGGATGTAGGCCTTGTGGTCCTCGGGAACATCGAAGTGGACGACGGTGGCGACATCGTCGACGTGAATGCCTCGGGCGGCGACGTCGGTGGCGATCATGGCTTGCACACGACCGCGGGTGAAGTCCTCGAGGGCGCGGGTGCGCTGCTGCTGGCTGCGCCCACCGTGAATGGCGACCGTCGAGACTCCGGCGTTCGACAGCTGCTTGGCGAGCCGGTCGGCGCCGTGGCGGGTTCGGCAGAAGACGATCGCCGGCCACACGGTTCGCAGGGTGTCGGCGAGCAGCGTGGTCCGCTCGGTGCGCGGCACCGTCCAGAAGACGTGCTGAGCCGGCACGACGTCGGTGGTGTCGATCGCGACCTCGTGACGGACCGGATCGTCCTGGTACTCGCTGATGAGTCGAGCGACGTCACCGTCGAGAGTGGCGGAGAACAGCACGGTCTGGCGACGACCGGTGGTGAGGTCGAGGATGCGTCGCACCGCCGGCATGAACCCCATGTCGGCCATTCGATCAGCCTCGTCGAGCACGACGCGCTCGACCTCGGAGAGCCGGACGCGACCCTGGGCGATGAGATCCTCGAGTCGGCCCGGACAGGCGACGAGGATGTCGACCCCGGCCTTCAACGCCTTGGTCTGCGCGCCGTAGCCGACGCCTCCGTATACGGGAGCGACCCGAACGCGCCTCGACAGCGTCGACAGTTCTTCGCTGATCTGGTCAGCGAGCTCGCGGGTGGGGGCGAGCACGAGGGCCTTCGGGTGATGGGGACGGCCGCGCTCGGTGAGCGCCACGAGTGGCACACCGAAGGCGAGGGTCTTGCCCGATCCAGTCGGTGCCGCTCCGCAGACGTCGCGACCGGCGAGCGCGTCGGCGATCGTGGCGGCTTGGATGGCGAAAGGATGGGTCACCCCGCGAGCCTCGAGGGCTTCGCAGACGAAGTCGGGCACACCGAGTTCGTGGAAGGTGATGGGGACGGGTGGGGACACGAGCGTGTCGGACATGGGATCTCCTGGCTCCGCGAAGGCGGATTCGGTGGGTTCGGTTGCCCGGGCCGGACGGCGAGGGTCGGGGGGATCGTCTGGCTCACGCAGACCGGAGGAACCACATCCCGTTCGGCGAACCCACCGGAGGGAGGTCCCCACCGGCGTCTGCGAGCGTAACGGGTCACCCGGCGAATGGGGCATGATGGCGTCATGAAGCTCGTGACCGCCGTGATCAAGCCGTTCAAGCTCGACGATGTGAAGGACGCCCTCCGGTCGCTCGACACCGCGGGGATGACCGTCGGCGAGGTGCGCGGCTTCGGTCGGCAGGGAGGGCACACCGAGACCTACCGCGGCGCCGAGTACCGGGTCGACTTCGTGCCGAAGGTGCGCATCGAGATCGTGGTCGACGACTCGGCGGTCGACGCCGTGGTCGACGCCATCCGCGGCGCGGCGGCCACCGGTCAGATCGGTGACGGCAAGATCTGGGTGACCGATGTCGGTCGTATCGTGCGGATCAGGACCGGCGATGAGGGCCCCGACGCCGTCTGATCAAGACGGAGCCCCGTTCGCCGACCGGCTCACCCGCCGCGGCGACGATCACCTAGCGTGACCCCATGACCGACGCGCCCGCCAAACCCGCCCGCTGGACCGCCCAGTGGAAGGAGCTCTACTCCGAGGTGATCACCACCGGGCTCTGCACCGGGTGCGCCGGCTGTGTCGTCACCTGCCCCCATGACGTGATCGGCTACGAGCACGAGGAAGGCAAGTACCTCCCCTTCCATCTCGAGGAGGAGCTCGGCCTCGACAACTGCGTGCACGGTGAGAAGGGATGCACCACCTGCACCCGGGCTTGCCCGCGATTCCGAGCGTGGGAGCCCTCAGCCGACATGCATCTCTTCGGGCGTCAACGCGAACCCGACGAGATGTCAGGAATCTGGCAGCAACTGCTACTCACCCGGGCGAGCGACGACATGGTGCACCGCATGGGCCAAGACGGCGGTCTCGTATCGGCGATGCTGATCTGGCTCCGCGACAACGACTACATCGATGCCGCCCTCGTGTCCGGTGTCGAGGACGACGATGCCTGGAAGGCCAAGCCGGCGGTCGTGTCGACCCGCGACGAGATCCTCGCGACCGCGGGATCGCGCTACACCTACTGCGCGAATCCTCTCGCCCTTCGCGAAGCGAAGGAGGCGGGGCACCAACGGCTCGCGCTGGTCGGCATGGGGTGTCAGACGTCCTCGCCACCGACGATGTGGGATCGCAAGGCAGGCAAGGTGTCCAAGCCATTCCTGTTCAACATCGGTCTGCTCTGCTCGAAGACCTTCGACGACGCGATCTTCACCGAGCTCTTCGAGGCGAAGTACGGCCTCGCCAAGCAGGACATGGTGAAGATGAACATCAAAGGCGTCTTCCAGATCTGGATGAAGGACGGCTCGTATCACGAGATCGATCTGAAGGAGTGCCATCAATGGACGCGGTCCGGCTGCCTGCATTGCCCCGACTTCGCGGCCGAACATGCCGACGTGTCGACGGGTGGCATCGGTGAGGACAACGACTGGACGCTCACCATCGTGCGCACCGACCTCGGTGTGGAGGTGATCGAGCGCATGATCGCCGACGGCTCGATCATCGCCCGACCCGCCCAGGAGGACGAGAAGGCGATGAAGCTCCTCCGGATGCTCTCCATCGTCAGTCGTCGACGGTGGCCGAAGGACGCCGACGCGGCCCCGGCGATCGGGGTTCCCCCGCCGAAGAAGAAGGCGGCCGCGCCGGTGCCGGCCGGCTGAACCGGGCGCTACAGAGCGACGACGCCGACGATCCCGACCAACGCGACCGCGATCCCGAGCACCTGGAGTCCGCTCACACTGTCGCGATAGGCGAGTCGACCGACGATCACCGTGACCGCGGGGAACATCGAGGCGGTCACGACCGCGGGTGTCGCATCGGCCTGAACGCCGAGCAAATAAAAGATGGTCGACGCCGCGGCGAAGATCCCGGCGGCGATACCGGCCGCTCGAACGCCGAGGAGCGCGAAGCCGGTTCCGGTTCGCGAGGCGACCAACACCATGAGACCGAGCGCTGCGGCGCGTTGGGTGACCGCGGGCCAGGCGCCGCTCGACTCGGATGCCTCCATAATGACCGAGAGACCGAATCCGTAGCCGAAACCCGAGATGACGCTCCACCGAACTCCAGCTGCGATGTTGGCGATCGGGCCCCCTCCGAACGACACGAGGATCAGCCCGACCAGAGCGACCGCGGCTCCGAGCAGCGACCAGCCGGTCGCGTCAGCTCCGCGCGCGATCGCGTAGCCGTAGGGGAAGACGGCGCTCATCGTGGCGACGATGGGGCTGACCACCGCCGACGACGACACTGCGAGGCCCGAGAGATAGCCCCACAGCCCGACGCCGAGACCGAGCCCGGAGACCAGGCCGATCAGGAGGTCGACGCCGATGAGCTCGCTGGAGACGAACGCGAGCGTGATCGCCGATGCGAGGATGCTGACCGCTTGCACCACCACCGACGCGATGACCGGGCCGCGCCGGTTGACGACGTGTCGGCCGAAGAGGTCCGACAGCCCGATGCTGAGCGCGGTCAGCGATCCAAAGAGCGCGCCCACTCAGGAGTCAGCCGCGAGGCACTGCGCGAGTTCCGCGCTGAAGGCGTCGACCGTGAGTTGGTCTGGGGTAGCAGCGATTGCCGCGACGTACTCCTCGGTCATGGCCTCGACTTTGGCCGTCATGCAATCGACCACTTGGCTGCTGACGGCCATCGAACCCATCGCCGGATCATCCAGGGTCTGGATCATCTCGAGGGCGACCAGTTTCGGCGGGGGCGGCGAGGAGCAGCCGACGCCGACGAACACGAGGGTCATCGACGCGACGGCGAGGGCCCGCTGGATCAGTCCGGAACGCACGGCCGCGAGGCTATCGCCGGCCACCGTTCACCGGAGCGTCAGCTCGCGAGCGCGAGCGAACACGGAGTCGAGCATCTCCTCGGTGAGGCGACCGGTGAAGGTGTTCTGCTGACTCGGGTGGAACGAGCAGAGCAGGGTCGGTCCGCCTTCGACGGCGTACTCGGCGCCATGACCGAAGCGTGGTCGCGGACGCAGGTCGAAGTGCCGGCAAGCCGCCTGGAACCCGAACGCTCCGAGGCACACGACAACCCGGCAGCGTTCGAGGAGCGCGAATTCCTCGGCCAAGAACGGCGCGCACTGATCACGCTCGTCGATACTCGGCTTGTTGCCGGGGGGCGCGCAGCGCACCGCCGCGGTGACCCAGGCGTCGGTCAGCGCGAGGCCGTCCCCACGACTGGTCGACTCGGCCTGAT
Source organism: Acidimicrobiales bacterium (assembly GCA_030828465.1). Lineage (GTDB taxonomy): Bacteria > Actinomycetota > Acidimicrobiia > Acidimicrobiales > Ilumatobacteraceae > Casp-actino5. Next base: position 5,445 of record JAURCL010000022.1, read on the forward strand.
TGGCGAGGCCGGCCCGGTGCATCGCCGCGAAAAGCCAGTCACCGCTCCGGTCGCCGGTGAACACCCGACCGGTCCGGTTGGCGCCGTGAGCGGCCGGGGCGAGGCCGAGCACCACGATGCGGGCGTTCGGATCGCCGAACCCGCTGACCGGCCGCCCCCAGTAGATCTCATCTCGATAGGCGGCTCGCTTCTCACGCGCGATCCGCTCGCGCCAGTCGACGAGCCGGGGGCATACGCGACACGCCTCGATGCGTTCGGCGAGCCCGTCGAGAGGTGCCCGCTCGCCGATGCCCGACATGCAACCGGACAGTAGGTTGAGACGGCAATGGCAGCGAAGTCGACCTCCCGTGGCGCCCCGCGGCGACCGACCACCGTGCTCCTCGTGCGCCATGGGCGGACGCCAACGACGGGCAAGGTGCTGCCGGGTCGCGCCCGCGGCCTCCATCTCGCCGACGAGGGTCGACGCCAAGCCGAAGCCGCGGCGGAGCGGATCGCGGCGCTCGGCTCGGTCGACGCCCTCTACTGCTCGCCGCTCGAGCGCACCCGCGAAACCGCGGCCCCTATCGCGAAGGCGCTCGGCATGCGCGCCGTTGCGGACCGGGGTCTGCTCGAGTGCGACTTCGGTGACTGGACCGGGGAGTCGCTCGCGAAACTCTCGAAGTTGCCCGAGTGGCGGACGGTGCAGCAGGCACCAAGCACCTTCCGGTTTCCGAACGGCGAGAGTTTCACGGAGATGCAGGTGCGGATCGTCTCGGCGATCGACCGGCTACGAGCTCAGCATCCTGGGGGAACGATCGTGTGTGTCAGCCACGCTGATCCGATCAAGGCGGTCATCGCCCACGCGGTCGGCACCCACATCGATCTCTTCCAACGCATCGTCGTGTCGACGTGCTCGATCTCGGCGCTCTCATGGTTCGACGGTGGGCCGGTGGTGCTCGCGGTCAACACGACCGGCGGTGCGATCGGGGAGCTGGCGTGAGCGAGTTCGATCCCCTCGATCCCGTCGATGTGTTCACCACGGGGGCGATCGGTCGGCCGGGCTCGCGCATCTTCTTCCTGCAGTTGCGCTCCGGTGACTCGCAGTTCACCATGAAGTGCGAGAAGCAGCAGGTTGCCGCCATGGTCGACCACCTGCGTCACGTGCTCGAAGACCTGCCACCTCCCGAAGATCGGCCGCTCGACGGCGCACTCGAGTTGCTTCCACCACCGGCGGCGGAGTTCGTGCTCGGTCCGATCGGCCTCGGATACGACCCGCGGGCCGACATGGTCGTGTTGCAGTTCGAGGAGATGCACGAGGTCGACGAGGAGGGTGAACCGATCGATGACGACCACGAACGCATCCGCGTGCAGGTCACCCGCGGGCAGGCCGCCGCGTTCTGCGATCACGCCGATGGGATCGTGGCGAGCGGACGACCGAACTGCCGCTGGTGCGACCAGCCCATCGACCCGGACGGTCACCCGTGCCCGCGGATGAACTGAGTCCTCTCGCCACCGTCGACCGGATCGATCACCTCGAGCGGGCCTCCCTCGAGGTGGAGGGGCGAATGCCCTGGAGTTCGAACGCGACGTTCCTCGTGTCGACCTCGCTCGACGGGGTGAACCATCGCGCGATCTACAAGCCGATCCGCGGTGAGCGTCCCCTGTGGGATTTCGAACCGGGTCTTCACCGACGAGAGCGCGCCGCCTATCTGCTGAGCGAGCATCTCTCGCTCGGCGTGGTGCCGCCGACGGTCATCCGTGAGGGCCCACTCGGCGAGGGGTCACTCCAGTGGTTCGTCGACGCCGACCACCGCGAGCACTACTTCACGATCCACGAGCATCGACCCGACCTGCACGATCGTCTCCGGGCCATCGCCGCGCTCGACATCGTGGCGAACAACACCGATCGCAAGAGCGGTCACTGCCTGCTCGCCGATGACGGCGTCTGGGCGATCGACAACGGTCTCTGTTTCGCCGAGGAGTTCAAGTTGCGCACGGTCATCTGGGAGTTCGCTGGGGAGGCGCTGCCCGAGTCGCTCGTGGAGCGTCTGCGTCGCCTCATCGACCCTGTCCCCCTCGACCTCGCGGCGCTCCTCTCCGAGCCTGAGGTAGAGGCGATGGTGGATCGCACCCGCGCGTTGCTCGACCTCGGTGAGCTCCCCCACGACGAGACCGGCCGTCGATATCCCTGGCCGCTCGTATGAGCGGACCGGCCGATCTCGGAGATGACCCGGTCACTGATCTGGTGCATCGCGCCGATCTTGACGGTCTGGTCCGCCTGGTCGACTCGTTCACCTCGGCCCGCGAGTGGTCGGAGTTGCTCCGTCTCCGCGATCGGGCACGGGCGGCGGTCGAGACCGGACGGCAGCTATGGCCCGCGGCGACCCTCGCCGAGTACCGCCTGGCCCTGCACTCCCCTCCGGAATGGGCTGCTCGGGTGCTCGACGGAGAGTCGGGCAGGTTCACGATCGGTCCGTTGGCCGAGGTGGTGGCGAGTCGGCTCACTTGGGCGGATCTCGACGGTCTGGTGACCGGTCCGGTGGCAGCCGGCGTGGCCCACGAGCGGGTGGCGCGCGGAGAGGACCTGACCGGCCTCGTGGTGCCTCCGGTGATCGAGTTACCCCTCGCCTTGGCCTCGTGGGAGCGCCCCTACACGGTGCCCGACTACTCCGATGACGGGATCGACGACGGGGCACCGCCGATCCACCTCGACTGGTCCGAGCACGACCTCGGGGGCCGGAGCCCGACGGTCATCGATGATGACGAGTCGGCTCGCGCCTTCCGTCAGTTAGTCGAGACCTGGACCGATTCGTCGACGGGTCGGTGCGGGTTCGTGTGCGTGGAGGGCGACTCGCTCGACGCGGTGGCCGCGCTCGGACTGCGTCGGGCGCGCACCGCTCCCGTGTCGTTCGGTGATGCCCTCGATCTGCTGGCGTGGGCGGGTGCCACCGGCGCAGCGCGCGGACGTCGGCGCGGCGCGGCGCTCGGTCGATTCGGGGTGTGGTGGCTCCTCGGCGCGCTCTGCGATCTCGGAGAGCCTTGGCCGCCGGATCCTTTGAGGCTCGGGACCGCGGCCGGGGCGCTCGAGTGGTCGTGGTGGGACGGCTTCGAGCCGTCGTCAGGTTGGCGGTTGTCGCTCTCGGCTTGTGACCGGGAGTCGGGCCTCAGTTGGGTGATGTCGGCCTCCGACGAGGCCTGAGTTCGGCTCAGCCGCGGCTCTGCAGCGCTTCGAGCAGCTTGGGCAGCACCTTGTGCACGTCGCCGACGATGCCGAGGTCGGCGACGCCGAAGATGGGCGCCTCCGCGTCCTTGTTGATCGCGATGATGTGCTTGGAGCCCTTCATGCCCACCATGTGCTGGGTGGCACCGGAGATTCCGGCGGCGATGTAGACGTTCGGCTTCACGACCTTGCCGGTCTGACCGACCTGCATCGAGTACGGAACCCATCCGGCGTCAACGATGGCTCGCGACGCGCCGGCTGCGCCCTTCAGCACTTTGGCGAGGTCGTCGACCATGACGAACTTGTCGGCCTCACCGAGGCCGCGGCCACCGGACACGACCACTTCGGCTTCGTCGAGTTTCGGTCCGGTCGACTCCTCGACGTGAACAGCGGTGACGGTGGCTCCACCGGTCGACCCGAGGTCGGGCACCGGGGCGGCGACCACCTCGGCTGCTCCGCCACCGGCTGACTCAGCGGCGAACGACTTGGGGCGGAAGGCGGCGAGGAAGGGGCCCTCTCCGGAGAAGGTCGTGGCGACGAGCGTGTTGCCGCCGAAGACCGGGGTGATCACGGTGACCGCGTCACCGTCGACGGAGATGTCGGTGTTGTTGGTGATCACGGTGCGGTCGAGCTTGACCGAGAGGCGGGCCATCACGTCGCGACCCTCGTAGTTCTGGGGGAACATGATCAGGTCGGGACGATCGCCGCCCTCGATGACCGTAGCGAGCGCTGAGGCGATGGCCGCTCCAGGGAGGGATCCCCCGAGGTCGCCGGTGGCGTACACGCGGGTAGCGCCGAACTCGCCGAGGGTGCCGGCGACGGCGGAGGCGTCACCGCCCACCACGGCCGACACGGTGGCGCCGAGGGAGCGCGCCTTGGTGAGCAGTTCGAGCGTTCCGGTGGTGACCGCTCCGTCGTTGGCCTGGGCGAACACCCAGATGTTCGAGATCGTCATGTCGTTCTCCGTCCGTTCCCTGTTTCGTTCCGTGGCTCGAATGTTCCGCTCAGATGACCTTGAGTCCCTCGAGGAACTCGACGATCTTCACGTGGGCTTCTCCGTCGTCCTCGATGACCTCGCCGGCCTCGCGGGCCGGCGCCTGGGTCACGGAGGTGATCTGCTGACCGGCCGCGTCCCACCCGGTGGCGGTGACGCCGAGGTCAGCCGCGGTCACCGTGTCGAGTGGCTTGGACTTGGCCGCCATGATTCCCTTGAAGCTCGGGTAGCGGGGCTCGACGACGCCGGCGGTGACGCTCACCACCGCGGGCAGCGGGCAGGTGACCTCGTCGTAGCCCGCCTCGGTCTGGCGATTGACCTTGAGCGAGCCCCCCTCGACGGCGACGCTCTTCGCGAAGGTGACCGAGGGGAGACCGAGCACCTCGGCCATCTGTTCGGGCACGGTGCCGGTGTAGCCGTCGGATGATTCGGTGCCGGCGAGCACCAGATCAGCTCCGCCGAGACGCTGAACCGCTGCGGCGAGCACCTTCGCGGTGGTGAGGGCGTCCGATCCAGCGAGGCCGGGGTCGGAGACGAGCACGCCCTGGGCGGCTCCCATTGCGAGGGCGGTGCGCAGACCGGATACCTCTCCGTTGGGTGCCATCGAAACGAGGGCGACCTCTCCGCCGCCGGCGGCGTCGACGAGCTGCAGGGCCATCTCGACGCCGTAACTGTCGGACTCGTCGAGAATGAGCTTTCCATCACGCTTGAGCGTGTTGGTCGCCGGATCGAGTTCGCCGGGGAGGGCGGGGTCCGGGATCTGCTTGACGCACACGATGACCTTCATGGCGCAATTGTTACCGGCCGGTTACCTGTGTGCCCAACCGGAGGCGATCGTGGCCACTGGTACCGTGCGCGGGCGTGCGGATCCTGCTGGTGGTGAACTCCTTCGCCTCATCGGTGACGCCGCGAAACACCGTGGTGGTGCACCGTCGCCTGAGCCGCGATCACGAGGTCGAGGTGGTCGAGACGAACCGTCGCGGGCACGCCACCCGGTTCGCTGACGACGCGGCACGGCGTGGTCTCGACGCGGTCGTCGCCTTCGGTGGCGACGGCACGCTCAACGAGGTCGCGACGGGCGTGGCGGGCACCGAGACGGCGCTCGGCGTGCTCCCAGGCGGGTCCACCAACGTGTTCGCTCGCACGATCGGACTGGAGAACGATCCGGTGGCGGCCGCCGACACGTTGGCCGAGGCTCTGCTGGCGGGCTCGATCGATCCGGTCGGTCTCGGCTCGGTGAATGGTCGCCAGTTCTGCTTTCACACCGGTGTCGGTTTCGATGCCGCTGTGGTGGCCGCGGTGGAACGCCACGCCTCGCTCAAGCGATGGCTCGGCCATCCACTGTTCATCTGGTCGTCGGTGTCCACGTGGACCAGGGGGTTCGACCGGACGCAGCCGAATCACTCGGTGGTGTCCTCCGACGGTCGTTCGATCGACGGCGCCTTCCTGACGGTGCTGTTGAACTCGAGTCCGTACACCTATCTCGGGAATCGACCGGTCGACATCGCTCCGGCCGCCACGCTCGAGCGTCCGCTGACGGTGGTCTCATTGACCAGGTTCGATCTCGGCACCCTCGGCGGCACCTTCCTTGACGCGGTGCGTGGTCGGCCGTGTCAGCGCGACGGGGTGGTGGTCTGGGAGGACATCTCGTCCGTGAGGGTGGAGGCCTGTGACGCCGAGGCCGGCATGCCTTATCAGGTCGACGGCGACCATCTGGGCTCGATGCCCGTGCTCGAAGTCGAGCACACCCCGGCCGCGATCCGTCTCGTGCGCCCGCGCTGAGCGTCAGCTCGATCGACCGAGCAGCGACAGGGCGAGGTCGGGTTCGTCGGTGCAGATCCCGTCGACCCCGAGGTCGATCATCGCGCCGATCGGCTCGGGTCCATCGACCGTCCATACGTTGACCTCGACTCCAGCGGCGTGAGCGCGGGCGAGGGTCTCGTCGTCGAGGTCGCCGAACCAGGGGTGCCACACCGGGTGAGCGGGCGGGCCGTCAGCGAGCAAGTGCTCGAGTGCGTCGACCGCGGGCGCCTCGGTGAGCAGCGCGGTGCGAGGCCCGTCGAGAGCTCTCACCCGGTCGACGGTGGCCCGATCGAAGCTGGAGATGAGCCACCGGTCGAGGGGTTCGGCGCGGCCGCGGAGCTCCTCGATGACGTGGTCAGCGATCTGTCGACTCTCGTCGAATCCCGGTTCGCCCTCGGAGTTCTTGATCTCAATGTTGACGAGTATGGGTGAGCAGGCGTCGAGGGCCTCCCCCAACTCCGGCACGGTCGCTGGGAGCTCGGCCCGGGCGGTGTCCGCGATGGCCCGGCCGTCGGGGAGGTGCGCGTCGTGGTGGATGACGAGCGCGCCGTCGGCGGTGGCTCTGACATCGAGTTCGATGCCATCCGCGCCGAGGGCGACAGCGATGCGGAATGCCTCGAGGGTGTTCTCGGGGGCGTGTCGGTTGGCGCCCCGGTGGGCGATGACGTTGACGGATTGGGGCTGATGCACAGCGGGAACGTAGCCCTGTGGAGGGTGGCCGGCGAGGCGCCCCCTACCGGTATCGCCGTCGGTGACAGCACTCCATCTCCACTTCCGATGGCCCTATGTGAACCCCGCATGACATCTTGTGCCGGCGCGAGGCAGGTCATAGGTTCTCCGCCGTCCTCCGGTGATGTCCGTTCACTTGATGGCCACCCGGTCCAACCGGTTCACACGGCGAGGAATCGCCCGAAAACGCCCCGAGATCCAGTCAGGAGAACGCCGATGATCGTCGCCCCGAACCCCGCTCTCGACCAGGCCGATGACACCTGGAGGGACCGGGCGTTGTGCCGGGAGACCGATCCGGAGCTCTTCTTCCCCATCGGCACCACCGGCCATGCGGTCGGCACCATTGAGCAAGCGAAACGCATCTGCTCAGGCTGCGCGGTGGTGAGCGAATGTCTCGACTACGCCCTCGCGACCAATCAAGACTCGGGTATCTGGGGCGGCCTCTCCGAGGAGGAGCGCCGCGACATCCGTCGACAGCGGGCAGCCATCCGCCGGGCTGAGCGCGCCGCCGCCGCGACCTGACTCAGCAAGCGACGCTGGTCGCTCAACTCTTCGCGACTGTCAACGTTGTGCGTCGGTAAGTGACCGTTCGACGCCGCTGACCAGTCGCGCGCGCTCCCGGTGATCGAGCGGCCGCTGGGTGCTGATGTCGATCTCGATCTCACCCGTCGCGTCCTGATGGGTCTCGATGTCACCGAGAAGAATCACCTCGGTGAGTCCGGGGCCGCCGGCCAAGCCTCGTAGTGATGCCTGGACGCGCTCGTCATCGATGCGCTCGGACACCCGGACCTTCAGCGTGGTGATGCTCGGATCCTGCGACAGGTTGCGAACGTGGGCGAGCGCGTGGTTGGGGAGGTGCACGGCGCTCTCATCGTCGCGGAGGCGGGTGCTGAAGAGGCCGATGTGGTCGACGACCCCGCGAACGCGGCTGCCATTGACGGTCTCGCACTCGATGAGATCACCGGCGCCATAGCGGTCCTCGAAGTGCACCAACAGGCCGGTGAGATAGTCGTTCACCTTGTGCTGTCCGCCGATGGCCACCGCGGCACCAAGGAAGCCGGCCGAGGAGAGGAAGAACGCCGCATCAACTTCGAGCACGTGGAACACGACGATCAGGGTGATAATCCACACCACAACCGAGACCAGGTGATTGAGGATTCGTGAGGCCGCGTCGATGCGCTGACGGCGGCGCTGCTCGCGCACCATCAGCGACTCGTCCTCACCTCGCATCGAGCGAACCCTCCAGGGTCCGGTCTCGAGACGAACGGCGCGGTCAGCGAGGCGTCGCACGATGCGACGGATGACGAACCCGGTCACCCGGGTCAGCATCCAGGCCGCGATGAGGATGATGCCCACGAGCACCGGGCGGGAGACGGTTTCCATGGCGCGAAGCATGCCAGCGCCGTGACAGCGCGACGCGTCACCGCCCTGTGCCTCCCGTCACCCGAGTGACGGGAGGTCGATTACCCGAGTCGGCTCACTCCTCGGCGGTCGGCACCCGCAGCCGGACGACCGTGCCGTGCGCCCCGGCGCTACCGAGGCCGGCGTCGGCGAGGTCGTCCGCCGTGGCCGGGTTCAACTCGATCGTCCCAGCGAGTTCCGTCGTCACCAGGGTCCGCACGATCGACAACCCGAGTCCCGTGGCCTGCTCGAGATCGAAACCGCTCGCCACTCCGCGACCGTCGTCGACCACGGTGATCGTCAGGTGGTCGTCATCGTGGGCGAGCCGAACGACCACCGAGCCTCCACTCGATCCCTCACCGAAGGCGTGCTCAACGGCGTTCTGGAGCAACTCGGTGAGTACCACCGAGAGCGGGGTCGCGATCGTCGCCGGGATTCGTCCGCCGTCGCCATCGACGGTGAAGCGCACCGGACGGTCGGGCGACTGGAGCCCCTCCTCGGCGAGGCGCAGGAGTGGTCGCACGATCTCAAGAAAGGTGACATCGTCACCGGGCTCGCGCGAGAGAGCCTCGTGGACGAGAGCGATGGTTCGGATGCGACGCACCGACTCGCCAACCGCCGAGACGGCCTCGGGGTGCGTAAGGCGACGAGATTGCAGACGCAGCAACGATGAGATCGTCTGCAGGTTGTTCTTCACTCGGTGGTGGATCTCGCGGATCGTCGCGTCCTTCGACATCAGCAGCCGGTCGCGTCGACGCAACTCGGTGACATCGCGCACGAGCAGCACCGCTCCCGAGACCTGACCGGCGGTGAGGAACGGAACGCACCGGCACAGCAGCGTGACGTCGGCGCCCTGCTCGAACTCCTCGATGACCGGCACACGACGCTCGAATGCCTGCCGCACCGGTCCGTCGTGGAAGCCAATCTCCGCGAGATGTAGACCGACCGCGCTCGTCTGGATACCCACGCGGTGGAGGGCGGAGTTCGCGTTCGGCGACACGTACCGGACGGCACCGTCTCCGTCGAGGAACATGGCGCCGTCACCCACCCGAGGGGCGGCGCTCGAGTCGCCGACTCGGGCCGAGAACGGGAACTCACCATCGACGATCATGTCGACGAAGTGGTCGAAGATCTCGGTGTAGACCCGCTCCAATTCCCCGGGGCGGCGACCGGACAGCTCGACCCACTCCTTGGTCATGACGGCGATGACCTGCCCGTCGTGACGCACCGGGATGGCGAGCATCCGCGAGGGGTCGGTCATGTCCTCCACCTCGACCTCGCCCTCGGTGATCGCTCCGGTCGACTTGGCGACGGCGAGCAGCGACACCTCGCTGTCGTTGGCGGTCACACCGACGAAGTCGGTGGCGAAGATCGTCTGTCCGGTGGCGGGTCGGACCTGTCCGATGGTCAGCCAGCCTCCGTCGCGCGTCTCGACGTAGAGCAGGAGATCGGAGAACGAGAAGTCGGCGAGGATCCCCCACTCCGACACGAGCCGGTTGAGATGAGCGATCTGGTCCCGGTCGAGGTCGGTCTGCTCGCGGACGTGGTCAGTCAGCGTCGACATCGCCTCCGAGTCTGCCCGACATCGACACCCGGCGACAGCATCCCCATCGGGTAGTACCGTTTCCCCATGGACAGTTCTCCGGTCTCCCCCGCTGTCGCCGACATTCGCGCCTCGGTCGCCCACGATGCCGAGCGCGCGTCGTTCACCACCTTTGAGGAGAGCACCGCAGCCGACTGGTCGGTCATCGCCTCCCAACTGCCCGTCACTCAGGCGATCGCAGCGGCCAACATCATCGAGCAACTCAGGATGCTCGAGCGCGACCACGGCGGATTCCCGGTCACCCGTCTCGAGCACAGCCTGCAGACGGCGACCATGGCCGAAGAGGACGGTCGCGATGCCGAGTACGTGCTCTGCGCGCTCCTTCACGACATCGGCGACACCCTCGCCCCCTACAACCATCCCGATATCGCCGCTGGCATCCTCAAGCCGTTCGTGTCACCGGCCAATCACTGGATGGTGCAGCACCACGGCATCTTCCAGGGCTACTACTTCTGGCATCACATCGGTCTGAATCGCGACGCTCGAGAGAACTTCCGGGGCCATGAGTTCTTCGAGTACACCGAGGAGTTCTGCGCCAAGTACGACCAAGCGGCCTTCGACCCGGAGTACGTGAGCGCTCCCCTCGAGCACTTCGAGCCGCTGATCCGTCAGTTCTTCGTGCCCGAGTCGACCACCGAGACGTACAACGCCTTGAGGTAGGCCCCGTGGCGGAAGCCGATCGGGTGGTCGACGGGATGACCGGTGCGCCGTGTCTCGCGCACCCGTCGACCGCTGCGTCCCGCTGCTCGTGACACGGCCCCAGAGAGGGTGTCCACATCGATCCTCGCCGAGCACGACGCCTGAACCAGCGTGCCGCCCGATCGGGTAAGGGCGATACCGAGCGCGGCCAGTCGCTCATAGGCCGCGACTGCCCGGTCGACCTGGTTGGCGGCGCGGGCGAACGATGGAGGGTCGAGCACCACGAGATCGAAGGCCCGTCCGGCGGCGACCATTCCCTCGAGCACCTCGAAGGCATCTCCGCGGGTGCTGGTCACCCGACAGCCAGCGACCTCGGCGAGGTGACGGTTGCGCCGCAGGTTCGCCTCGGCGGTCTCGAGGGCGGGGCCGCTCACGTCGACCATGTGCACCGATCGGGCTCCCCCGGCGGCGGCCGCGAGGGAGAAGCCGCCAGTGCTGGAGAACACGTCGAGCATCTCGACGCCCTCGGCGAGCGACCGGACGAGGGCGCGGTTGTCGCGCTGGTCGAGGAAGTGTCCGGTCTTGTGGCCGGCGATGACATCGACCCCGAGGCGCAATCCGCGCTCGAGCACCTCGATCGGACCGGCAGGCGGCGCGCCGAGCAGCACCGCTCCGTCGCTCGGTGCGCCGTCGGACGGTTCGGCGGAGAGCGCTCGGGACGTGCGCAGCACGACCCGCTCGGCTCCGGTCCGATCGACGAGCGGCACGAGGACATCTCGCAGGTTCGGGAGCCAGGCCGCCGTGTAGATCTTGGCGACGAGCGTGTCGGCGTATCGGTCAACGACGAGGCCCGGAAGTCCGTCGTTCTCCCCATGGATCAGTCGGTAGGCGGTGGTGCCGGGGTCGGCGTCGAGCGATTCGCGGCTTGCGAGGGCGCTGTCGACCCGGCTCGACCACCATCGTGCGTCGATCTCGGTGGGGCGACCGTGGTGCAGCATCCTCACCCGAATCGGTGAGGTGGGGTCGAACAGGCCGATTCCGGCGAAGTCGCGATCCGGGTCGAACACCACAGCGAGGTCACCGGCGGAACCCTCACCGCAGCGGCTGATGGAACCGTCGAAGAGCCAGGGGTCCCCCGAGCGAACGGCTCGGGCACCCGCTGGCGTGGCGTGCACCGCGACCCGGCGCTCACCTCGGGCGGGGAGGGCGTCGATGGCGTTCATCGCCAGGTGCCGCCCAGTTCGGCGAGCGCGTCAACGGTGACCGGTTCGATCGTCGACTCGGGCACCTCGAGCACCGGCGCATCGAGAGCGAGGCCGCTCAGGCGTTCCCGTCGGGTGTCGGCCGATCGGGCGAGGCGGTCAGCGACGATCCGGATCGATTCGCGCCGTTCGCTATCGAGCTCGCCGAGTCCGTCGACCAGCGCCTCGACATCGACGGGCACCGGGGCCCGATTGGCGACCACGAGGTCGAGGGTGTGTCGCCGAGCGACGAGCTCGGCGGCGAACTCTCGGGTCTCCCGCATCGGATTCGGCTCGGGGGTGGTTACGGCGATGAACGCGGTGCGCTCACTGCGCAGGAGCCGTTCGACTCCGCCGGCGCGGCGCACGAACTCTGGTTCGAGCGCGATGAACAGGTCGAAGAAGGTGGTGATGTCGCGCAGGAATCTCGCCCCGAGGATCACGTCGGCGATGAGGTCGAATCCGCGTGAGGCGAGCGCCGCGAGGCGGCTTCGCCCCGGCGACGTAAGCAGTCGGGCCAGCCGGGAGGCAAAGAACTCTCGCATGCGATCGGGGGCATCGATCACGTCGAGGGCGTGGCGGGCCGGTGGGGTGTCGACGACGATGAGGTCGTACTCCCCGGAGAGGTGCCGTTCGTAGACGGCTTCGAGAGCGAGGTAGTCGTGGCTTCGGGCGAAGCGGTCGGTGAGGTTGCGGTAGAGCGGATCGGCGATGAGCGCTTCGGCTGATGCCTCGTCGGGTGAGAGTCGACGGACAAGATCGTCCCAGCCCTCGCGGGTGTCGACCATGATCGATTCGAGGGCGCCTCCGCCGGGCAGATCGACCCGTCCGTCTCCGTCGAGTCCGAGGGCATCGGCGAGGCGGCGCGCCGGATCGACGGTGATCGCGAGCACCCGTCGGCCTGCCTCGGCAGCGCGCACGGCGAGCGAGGCGGCGGTGGTGGTCTTGCCGACCCCGCCCGGTCCGCACACGAGGAGCACCTCGCGCTCGGCGAGGAGTCGTTCAACGGCGTCGAGCCCGGCGTCACTCATTTTCGCCGTCGTGTTCGCTGGTGAGATGGGCGACGAGAGCGTCGATCTGTTCGGCTAGGCCCGAGGCGATCATCGCCTCGTCGTCAGCCAGATCGATCTCAGGCAGGACGGCGCCGGCGACACCGACTCCGCTGATGCCGAGGAGGTCGCCGAGCAGTCCGCTCGCCCGGTCGGCCCGCTCGACCGCGGCAAGCACCCCCGCCGCCGACGTGATGCCGAGATCGCGAGCCGCCGCCAGCGCCTCGACCGACGTACGGTCGAGGCCCGCCTCAGGCACGCGGTTCACGATGACCGAGGCGACCGACACCCCGGTGCGCCCGGTGATCGTGTCGATGAGCTCTCCGGTCTCCGACACCGGTAACCCCTCGGCGACGGTGACCACCACTACCCCGGTGCGCTCGGGGTCCTCGAGGATCTCCGACATCCAGCCGGTCTGCTCGGCGATCACCCCGGAGTGCACGAACTCCGACATCGCTCGTGGCGCGTCGATCTGGGAGACGACGTGGCCGGTCGATTCGGCGTCGACGACGACGAGGTCGTAGTTGTCGCGCCGCACCTCGTGGCACACCTTGCCGATGGCGAGGATCTCACGGACTCCGGGAGCGGCGTCGGCGACGTAATCGAAGATGCGCGCGAGCGAGCCGACGCGGTCAGCGAAGGGGATCTTGACGAAGAGGCGGACGTACTCGCGGAGTGCCCGCTCGGTATCCATCGACATGGCATCGACGGAGACGTCGTCGCCGAGGGTGATCGTCGAGGGTTCGAATCCAACGGGAGCCGACCCGAGCGAAGCGGCGAGTCGCCCGCTGCCATCCATTTCGCAGGCGAGCACCTTCGCGCCGGCGCGCGCGGCCGCGATCGCGATCGCGGCGGTCACGGAGGTCTTGCCGACACCGCCCTTGCCGGTGACGATGAGCAGCCGTCGCCGGGTCACCCGGCTCAGCCGCCGAAGCCGATGCGCCGTTCGCCGTCGGCGGAGCCGATCTCGACGTAGGCGATCTTGGTGGCGGGAATCGCCACCCGGCGGCCGCGGCGGTCGTCGACCCAGAGCACGTCGGCCGCTCCCGACATCGCGGCCTCAACGCGGCTCATGAACTCGTCGCGGGTTGAGTCGTCGACCTCGACGGTCACCTCGCGGGGGGCCTGTGTCACTCCGATGCGTACGTCCACGGGCGAGACGGTACCCGTCATCGGGCCCCGCAGCCCACCCGCGCTCAGGTCAGGAGCAGGGTGCCGATACGCCGTGAGGCGACGCGCAAGCCGATCACGGTCATCACGGCGAGCACGGCGACGTGCCCGAGGAGTCCCCACGACCCGTCGCCGAGACAGGCGGCGCGCACCAGCGCGACCCCGTGGTAGAGCGGCGAGAGCTGCACCACCCACGAGAGCCCCCCGTAGGAGGAGAGCGGGTAGAAGGTGGCCGAGAGCACGAACATCGGGAGGGTGGCCGCCGGGATGAACTCAAAGTCGTTCCAGCCACGCATATAGGTGGTGACAGCCATGCCCGCGGAAGCGAAAGCGAGCCCGATCAGAACGCAGGCCGGCAGCGCGAGCAGCGCCCACCAACTGACGACCATGCCGAGGGCCGCCATGCACCCGAGGAACGCCACCGAGTAGAGGACGCCACGCATGAGCGCCCAGGTGATCTCCCCAACGGCGACGGCGCTCGGTCCGAGCGGCGTGGAGAGCACGGTCTCGTAGAGGCGCGCGTGTTTGAGCTTGAAGAAGATGTTCATGGTCGAGTCGTAGACCGCGCCGTTCATCGCCGAGGAGGCCATGAGGGCCGGGGCGACGAACACGGCGTAGTCGACGGGGCCATTGGGGGTTTGGACGTCGCCGACAAGGGCACCGAAGCCGATGCGGATCGACAGGAGATAAAAGAGCGGTTCGAAGAATCCACTGACGATGATCAACCAGGTACGTCGGTAGACGAGGATGCTCCGCTCGACCATCCTTCCCGCTCCCCGAAGGGTGCCTGGCACAACCCGCAGCGTGGGCGCGGTCACCGACTTCTCCGCCGTGGTCGCGCTCATCGGGTGAGTCTCCGGTGGAAGGTGACGCGACAGATGAGGTAGCCGACGAGGGTCAGCGCGCTTAGGTAGGCGATGTGGCCGAGGGTGGCAGCGAGCGAGATCTCCGATGTCGTCAACCCTCGGGTGAGTTCGACGCCGTGCCACAGCGGGGTCAGCCAAGCCACGGGGCGCAGCGCCGACGGCAGCGAATCGATCGGATAGAAGGCGCCGCCGAAGAGGAAGAGCGGGATGATGACGAAGCGTTGCACCGCCGCGAATGACGCCTCGCTCTCCCGTGTCGAGGCCCACGCTCCCATCGCGGTCGCGAACACCATGCCGCACAGCGTCGCGCCGAGCGCGGCGGGGATGAGCCCCCATCCACGGGTCGTCGGGATCACCGCGAGCACGAGGGCGACACCGGTGACACCGACGAGGATCCTGCTCACCCACCAAAGCACCATGCCGTCGACGACGTCTCGCGGGGAGACCGGCGTGGCCGTCATGGCCTCGAAGGCTCGCCGCCATTTGAACCCGTCCATCACCGGATAGGAGGCCTCGAACGTCGCGGTCTGCATGGCGGTGGTCGCCATGAGGGCGGGTCCGAGAAAGGCGAGGTAGCCGAGTCCGCCGAGGGCGGCCGTCGAGCCCGCGCGCTCGTCGACGAGCGCGCCCACGCCGAAGCCCATGCCGCCGAGGAACACCAGGGGTTGCAACATGCTGAGCAGGGCCGAGGACTTCCACGCTCTCCACACGGTGACGACCTGTGCTTCCCACACGCGGATCGATGCGGGTGTGCTCCGACGGATCACGGTCGCGCTCACTCGACCAGGCTCCGACCGGTCAGCCTGAGGAACACGTCTTCGAGCGAACTGCGGCGTACCAGCGAGGCGAGTGGTTCGATGCCGAGTTGGTGGACACTCGAGAGCGCGGCCTCACCATCGTTCGCGTAGACAAGGACGCGATCCGGCAGTACCTCGACGCGCTCGCCGGTTCCAGCGAGGCGCTCGGCGATGTCATCGGGGGCGCTCGACGACAGACGTAGCTCGAGCACCTCCCGGGTGGAGTGCTCGAGAATGAGCCCTCGCGGTGTTCCCTCGGCGACGATGCGACCCCGGTCCATGACAACCAGCCGGTCGCAGAGTTGTTCGGCCTCGTCCATGTAGTGAGTGGTGAGCGCGAGCGTGACCCCCTGCTCCTTCAGCCGGTACAGCCGCTCCCACAGGACGTGACGGGCCTGCGGGTCGAGGCCGGTGGTCGGCTCGTCGAGGAGCAGCAGTTCGGGGCGGTTCATGAGGCTGCGGGCGATGGTCAGTCTCCGCTTCATCCCTCCCGACAGCGGCTCGACCCGCGAGTCGGCTCGATCAGCCAACTGAACGAACTCGAGGAGTTCGCGCGCACGGTCACGGCACTCGCGTCTCGGGATGTCGAAGTACCGCCCGTACATGACGAGGTTCTCAAGGAGGGTGAGCTCTTGGTCGAGGTTGTCGGTTTGCGGAACGACACCCATGCGCGCGCGGATCGCCGCCCCGTCGACACCCGGGTCGAGATCGAAGATGCGCAACTCCCCGGAGGTCGTCGGCGAGACGCAGCCGATCATGCGCATAAGGCTCGACTTGCCGGCCCCGTTCGGCCCGAGGAAACCGAAGAACTCGCCACGCGCGACCTCGAAGTCGACCCCTCGGACCGCCTCGAAGTCCCCGAACGACTTGTGGACGGATGTGGCGGCGATTACGGGCACGGCGCCGCACGCTAACCGGGAGCGTGTGCCACGCGACGATGCTCAGGGATGCCAGCGTCGCCGACGGTAGGTCCACGTCGGGGTGCGACCGTCGGCTGGTGGGAGGAGCGCCTCGACATCCTCGTCGCGTCCGCTCGCGCGGAGCACGTCGAGGAGGTCCTCGTACTCGTGGAGGCTCTCGCTCTGATCCACGAGCAGGTAGCGACGGCGGCCGATGAGTGCGACGAGTGGGCCGGGGTCGAGGTCACGCCGCCGAGCAGAGAGCGAGGGCCGACCTCGGCTGAGCGCGGTGATCCGCGACCACGAGATGTGTTGACGCCTCAGCATCATGCGGCGCTGCACCCCGTCGCTGTCGAGGCGGCAGGCCACCGGGAGGTCGAGCGCGACGGCTACGAGGAGCAGACCGCCGGCCACGGTGATGACGGTGGGTGTCACCCCTCCCCCGGCGGCAAGCCCTGCGAGACCGAGCACCGTGAGCGCGGTCGAGCCGATGAGACCGCTCGCGATGCCGCGCCAACTGGAGTGGAGGGTGACCGAGGGGTCTCGGTCGGTCATCGCGAGGTGATGTCGACCAAGGTCTCGCCCGGGGCGAGCGGATAGTGACAGGCCACCTGCTGCCCGCCGGGCACCTCGCGCAGTTCGGGAACCTCGCTGCGGCAGACATCGGTGGCGATCGGGCAACGGGTGTGGAATCGGCAGCCGGGTGGAGGTGACGCGGGGCTCGGCACGTCGCCTTGGAGGAGGATCCGGCGACGCGCCCGTTCGCGGCGTGGATCGGCGATCGGTACCGCGGAGAGCAACGAGTGCGTATAAGGGTGGCTGGGGCGTTCGTAGATGGAGGCGCGCGGTCCGATCTCGACGATCCGACCGAGGTACATCACCGCAACTCGGTCGCTCGTGTGGCGAACCACCGAGAGGTCGTGGGCAATGAAGATGTAGGAGAGGTCGAACTCCTCCTGGACCTCGCCGAGAAGGTTGAGCACCTGAGCCTGGATGCTGACGTCGAGGGCGGAGACCGGTTCGTCGAGCACGATCACCTTGGGGCGCAACGCCAGTGAGCGAGCGATGCCGATGCGTTGGCGCTGCCCTCCGGAGAACTCGTGTGGATACCGGTTGCCGTGTTCGGGAAGCAGGCCGACCCGGGTGAGGAGATCAGAGACGCGGTCGGCGGCCTCCTCTTTCGGCACGCCGTGGATGCGCATCGGCTCGCCGATGATGTCGCGGACGGGGATACGCGGGTTCAGCGAGGCGTAGGGGTCTTGGAAGACCATCTGGATCTCGCGGCGGAGTTCGCGCAGATCCTGTCGGCCAGCGGTGGTTATATCTCTCTCACCGAGCATGACCTGACCGGACGTGGGCGGCACGAGGCGAAGCAGCGAGCGTCCGAGGGTCGTCTTGCCGCAACCTGACTCGCCGACCACCCCGAGGGTCTCATTGGCCATCAGATCGAAGGAGACCCCGCTCACTGCCTGGACCCGGCCGACCTCGCGACGGAACACCCCAGCTCGGATCGGGAACTCGGTGACAAGATCGCGGACGCTGAGGAGGACCTCGCCAGTTGCGCTCACGACGCACCCTCCG
Source organism: Acidimicrobiales bacterium (assembly GCA_030828465.1). Classification (GTDB taxonomy): domain Bacteria; phylum Actinomycetota; class Acidimicrobiia; order Acidimicrobiales; family Ilumatobacteraceae; genus Casp-actino5. Next base: position 23,416 of record JAURCL010000022.1, read on the forward strand.
TCACGAGTCGGTCGGAGTGATGGCAGCGGGTGGCGTGGCCGTCGCCGATCGTGGTGAGGTCGGGCACGCTCTCAGCACAGGTGTCCGTCGCCATCGAGCACCGCGGTCGGAACGGGCAACCCGACGGCGGGTTGAGGAGGCTCGGTGGGTTGCCCGGGATCGGCACCAGCCGTTCGGTGTCGGAGACGAGGTCGGGGATCGACTCGAGCAGCGCCCGTGTGTACGGGTTACGAGAGCCGTAGAAGATGTCGTCGACCGCGCCGGTCTCCACGAGGCGGCTCGCGTACATGACCTGCACCCGGTCGGCGGTGCCGGCGACGAGACCGAGGTCGTGGGTGATGAGCAGCATCGCCGATCCGGTGGCCTCCTGGACGTCGCGGAGAACTTCCATCACCTGGGCTTGAACGGTCACGTCGAGAGCGGTGGTGGGTTCGTCGGCGATGAGGACCTTCGGTTCGTTGGCGATCGCCATCGCGATCATCGCCCGCTGTCGCATGCCACCTGAGTACTCGTGCGGGAACTGATCGACGCGTCGTCGGGGTTCGGGCACGCCGACCAGGTCGAGCAGTTCGATCGCTCGCGCCCTCGCTGCCTGTTTGGAGACGTCACGGTGGGTTCGGATCGCCTCGATGATTTGCGAACCGACGGAGAACACTGGGTTGAGCGCCGTCATCGGATCTTGGAAGATCATCGCGATGTCGTTGCCACGCACCGAGCGCATGTCGCGATCCGACAGCGACAGCAGATCGTGCCCCTCGAAGGTGGCCCGGCCCGAGATGCGGGTCGACTTGGCGTGGAGGCGCATGAGGGTGAGCGCGGTCACCGACTTACCCGAGCCCGACTCGCCAACGACGGCGAGCACCTCACCGGCGTGGAGTTCGAAGCTCACATCGCTGACCGCTTGAACGATGCCCGCCTTCGACGGGAAGCCGACGTTGAGCCCCTCGACGACGAGGAGTGGTTCAGTCATCACTGCCCGCCCTCTCAGTGCGCGCCCGCGGATCGAAGGCATCACGCAGGCCATCGCCAAGGAAGTTGACGCATAGGACGATCAACACGATCACGAGTCCGGGGGTCAGCACCCGCAGCGGGTCGTTGTCGATGTTGCCCTTGGCGTCAGCGACGAGGCGTCCGAGGGAGGTGTCGGGGGGACGCACGCCGAGGCCGAGGAACGAGAGCGTGCTCTCGAGCACGATGACCGAGCCGAGCAACAGGGTGATCTCCACCGTGACGGCACCAACGACGTTGGGGAGGATGTGCCGGGTGATGATGCGCAGGTGAGACGCGCCGGCGGCGCGCGCCGCCATCACGTATTCCTGCTCCTTGATCGAGAGCACCACCCCTCGGGCGACACGGGCGATGCGGACCCACAGCAGACCGGCGAGCACGATCGAGAGCCGCCACCAGTTGGAGCCGAAGTTGAGGGCGAACACCGACAGCACGATGAGGGCTGGCACCACGAGGAACAGGTTGATCACCTGTGCGATGACCGCGTCGACGGCGCGACCGAAGTAGCCGGCGAGCGATCCGATGATGGTGCCGATGGCGGTCGCGGTGATCGCCGAGAGCAGACCGATCGCGAGCGAGTAGCGACCACCTCGGGCGGTGCGCACGAAGAGGTCGCGGCCGATCTCGTCGGTGCCGAACCAGTGCTCCCGCGACGGGCCCTGGAGGCGGTTGAGCACATCGGGCTTGTCGAAGGGATAGGAGTTGATCATCGGGCCGACGATGAATCCGAGGGTGATCAGGATGAGCCCGACGAGGCCGAGGATGGCGAGTCGGTGGTGGATGAACCG
>JAURCL010000023.1 GCA_030828465.1 Acidimicrobiales bacterium
CCGGACGCATCCCGCTCCTCGGTCGCACCGAGGCCGAGGTGTCAGCCGACCTGTCGCGTCGGATCCTCGAGGCTGGTCACGAGCGGGTGAATTTCGCGATCGTCGCCACGGGTCCGAACGCGGCAAGCCCTCACCACCATCCCGGCGCACGGGTAATCGCGGAGGGGGATCTCGTGTTGTGCGACTTCGGGGGCACGATGGCCGGCTACTGCTCTGACATCACTCGCTGCGTGGTCGTCGGGGAACCCGATCCCGAGGTGGTCGAGGCCTGGTCGGTGCTCCGCGCCGCCCAGCAGGCGGCGGTCGAGGCGGCGGTGGTCGGCACCCCGTGCGAGCAGGTCGATCGCGCCGCGAGGCAGGTGATCGCCGATGCGGGTTACGGCGAGTACTTCATCCACCGGACCGGACACGGGATCGGGATGGAGGAGCACGAGGACCCGTACATGGTCGAGGGCAACTCGCGACCTTTGGTCGCCGGGCACGCCTTCAGCGTGGAGCCGGGCATCTACGTGCCCGGTCGCTGGGGAATGCGCCTCGAGGACATCGTCGTTGCCACCGATCAGGGTCCACGACGACTGAACCGCGCCGATCACGCCCTCGCTTTCGTCTGATCGCGTTCAGCGAGTCGCGAGCAAGGACTCGTCGGCCCGCTCCTCGTAGGACACGAGATCGATGGTGAGATCAGCCCCGTCGTAGCCGGCGAGAACGCCGGAGGGAAGAGCGCAGTACGACTTGTCCCCGCCGACCACCGGCACGGCGACACAACGCGCGGTCATGCCGGCGACCGAGTAGTCGGTCACCGTGCCTGGGCCGATCGAGCGGTTGGCGTCGGTGCGCAGCCGGTTCTCCATAGCGCGCGACCAAAACTGGTGGGTCACCTGAACATCGCTGATGGCGGCGTCGTTGATGCCGCTCTCACATGAGGCCCTGATGAGGTCGCAGGTCGCGGTGCGCTCCCCATCGACCAGGAAGCGAACGTGGCCGACAGTGACCGAGCGTCGGGAGCCGCTCTGGGTCACCACCGCAGGGGTGGTCGCACCCCCGAACTTCGTGACGATAAGAAACGAGGCTGTGAACTCCGCGGAATCCGCACCCGTCATCAGTTCGAGCACCTCGAGCGCACCTGGGTCGGCGACCGGGGGAGTGTCGACCAAAGTCGGACGAGGTCCGGTGGCGCATCCGGTCACAACCGCCGCCGCGGCGAGCAAGGCAAAGCGACGAACCATCCTGTCCGAAGGCTAGGGGCGTTACCCTCCGCCGGCGTGATCCGTCTCGACGCCGCGACCGTCGCTCTCCAGTGGTCGGTCGGCGGAATGGCGATGTGCTGGTTCACCACTCGACGCCGCGTCGTGGGCGTTGGCTACGGGTGGCTTCTTCGAGGTGTCTACGCCGTGCTCGCTGGGCTCGGGCTCACCGCCGGCCTCCGCACCGGAGGGTTCGGCTTGCGCGAGGCGTCGGCTCTGGCGGTGGTGATCGCCTGCTGCGCGGTGCTCGCGCTCTCCATCGCGCGCCGTCACGCCGGCGTCGCGCTCGCGGTGGCCGATCATGATCGTCGATCGGCGAGGGTGGCGGCGATGACCGGAATCGAGCGGGGATCGCGCGACGGGTCTGCTCGTGGCGCGGAGTTCCCACCGATTCTCGACCTGTTTCCCGTCGCCTTCGGAGTGATCGGTCTCGTCGCGGGGGCGTTCTCAGCAGCGGACGGATCGGGTCAGGACGTCGTGGTCTCGGTGCTGCGGGTTCTCGTCGGGGCGCTCTTTCTTGGCGCGGTGACCGACGCCATGCTGCTCGGGCACTGGTACCTGGTTCAGCCGGGTCTGCCTCGGTCGCTCCTCAACGAGATCGTCGGAGCCGTCGGCGCTCTCTGGCCGGCCGAGCTCATCGTGATGCTCCTGCCGACGGGCATGTTGAGCGTGCTCTCGGGTTCGGTCGACGACGGGTGGGGCGGTCAACTGGGCTGGTTCTGGCTCGCGTGCACCATCACGACGATCGCTCTGGTCGTCGTGACCCGGGCGGCGCTCAAGGAACGGCAGTATTCGGCGGTCATGGCGGCCACCGGCCTGCTCTACCTCGCGATCCTCACCGCTTTCGGCATGGATCTCGTGGCCCGAGCGGTCTTGGCCGGCTGACCGGCGATCTGGCGCTCAGTTCACCTGACGTTGGTGGCCGTCCCAGAAGGGCTGACGGAGCTTGAACTTCTGGAGTTTGCCCGTGGCGGTTCGAGCGAGTTCGGTGCGGAACTCGACCTTCTTCGGGCACTTGTAGCCGGCAAGTTTCGTGCGCGTCCACGAGATCACATCCTCCTCGGAGATCTCGGACCCGGGGACGGTGACGACGAGGGCGGTCACCAACTCACCCCACTTCTCGTCGGGGATGCCGATCACGGCGACCTCGGTCACCTCGGGATGTTGGAAGATCGCGTCCTCCACCTCGATCGAGGAGACGTTCTCACCTCCGGAGATGATCACGTCCTTCTTGCGGTCGGAGATGGTCACGTAGTTCGCCGCATCGATGGAGCCGCCGTCTCCGGTGTGGAAGAAGCCATCGCGGATCGCCTCGGCGGTCGCCTCAGGCTGCTCCCAGTAGCCCTCCATGATCATGTTGCCTCGGGCGAGCACCTCACCCTCGGCGTCGACGTCCATCGTGCACCCAACGACCGGCGCACCGGCCCGGTTGAGCAAGGTGGCGCGCTCGCTCGCCGTGAGGTCATCCCATTCGGCCCGCCCGCGGTTCATCGTGAGGACGGGAGCGGTCTCGGTGAGTCCGTAGATCTGCACGAACTCCCAGCCGAGCTCGGTCTCGCACCGCTCGATCGTGCGCGTAGGAGGAGGCGCTCCGGCCACGACGATGCGGACGCGACCTGCCCCGGGGATCGGTCCTGTCCAGTCGGCGGCGGCATCGAGGATCATGTTGAGCACGGCGGGAGCGCCGCACATGAGCGTGACCCCCTCCGCCTCGACCCTGCGGAGAATCTCGGCGCCGTCGATCTTGCGGATGATGACGTGGCGCGCTCCCATTCCGGTGACCGCGTACAACATGCCCCAGCCGTTGCAATGGAACTGGGGAAGAGTGTGGAGGTAGACGTCGCGGTCGCTGACCCCCATATGCCAGCCGAACACCGCGGCGTTGAGCCAAACGTTGCGGTGCGTCAATTGCACACCCTTGGGCCGAGCGGTCGTGCCGGAGGTGTAGTTGATCGTCGCGGTGGCGTCCTCGTCGGGTTCCCAGGCTCGCGGCTCGACGTCGTAGCGCATGAGCTCGGCGTCGGTCTCGGCGCCGATGGTCCACTTCATCTCGCACTCCACGGAGGCGAGGGCGTCCTCCAGTTCGGGGTCAACGAGAAGAATTCGGGCCCCGGAGTGCTTGACGATGTACGAGACCTCCTCGGCGACGAGCCGGAAGTTCACCGGAACGAGGATCCTGCCCGAACCGGAGACCCCGAACAGCGCGGTAAGGAGTCGGGCGGAGTTGTGGGAGACCATCGCGACTCGTTCGCCGACCCCGATTCCGAGGGCATCAAGCCCAGCCGCGATGGCTCTCGCCCGCCGCGCCATCTCGGCGTAGTCGAAGGAGCCCCACGAGGCAGCGGGTTGGTCGGGCTCGTCCACGACCGCGACGCGATCGGGGTAGACGAGCTCCGCTCGTCGGATGAAGTCGTTGACGGTCATCGGAACTTTCACGGCCGTCAAACTAGTCGGCGGCTCGGAGCACGATGACGGTCGCCACGATGCGTGCGGTAGCGCAGGTGTTGCATGCCCCGTCTCCGGTCGCTAGGCGATTGGCACCTAGGGTCGCGGCATGAATCAACGCCGACCGGGTATGACGGTGCCACTCCCGGGGCACCTCCACGCGCAGCGCGACCGTCTGTCCGAACTCGCTGATCTCGGCTACACCGATATCTGGAGCGCCGAGAGCGATGGCGCTGACGGGTTCACCCCGCTCGCGCTCGCCGCGGCTTGGGAGCCCCGGCTCCGCCTCGGAACAGCGATCATCCCCGCCTACACCAGGGCGCCCGCGTGTATGGCTCAGAGCGCGGCGTCACTGGCCGATGCCGCACCGGGTCGATTCGCTCTAGGGCTTGGATCGTCGAGCAATGTCATCGTCGAGCGTTGGAACGGCATCCCCTTCGAGCAGCCGTATCGTCGGGTGCGAGACATGGTGCGGTTCTTGAGAGAGGCCTTCTCGGGGGAGAAGGTGTCGCGAAAGTTCGACACCTTCGAGGTTGATGGCTTCCGGTTGGGCGTGCGGCCGGAGGTGGCACCCCCGGTGTTGGTGGCGGCGCTCCGCGAGCAGATGCTGGCGATGGCCGGGCGCGAGGCGGACGGCGTGATCATCAACTGGCTAGCTCCCGAGGACGTGCCGACCGTCGCCTCCGTGGTGCACGGCGCGGCCGGTGGCGACGCCCGAGAAGTGGTGGCGAGGATCTTCGTTTGCCCGAGCGAGCGGGCCGACGTGGTGCGAGAGGGTGCTCGCCGCGCTATCGCCGCGTACATGAACGTGCCGGTCTATGCCGCGTTCCAAGATTGGCTCGGCCGAGGGGATGCCCTTCGGCCCATGTGGGAGGCGTGGGCAGCCGGTGACCGCAAGGGAGCGCTGGCGGTGATCCCCGACGAGGTGGTGGACGCTCTGGTGATTCACGGAAGCGCGGAGCACTGCCGATCTCGGATCTCGGACTACTTCGAGAACGGGGTGACCACCACCTCGCTCGCGATCCTGCCGCTCGACCCAGAACTCGATTTCTTCGAGGCGGTGCGGTCGCTCTCACCGAGCGCTGGCTGAGCAGCTCAACTCACGCGGCGTCGCGGCTGTCGAGTCGCTGATGACGACGCTGGTCGAGCATCGCTCGGATTTCGGCGATGTGGCGCATGCCGCGTCGGCGGGTCTCGAGGTCGAGGCGCAGGCTCGGATCGAGCCGGCTGGTGCCGAGCAGGCTGAGTTGGACCGGTTCGGGGAGGTGATCGATGGGCTGACTGGCGGTGTCGTCAGCCTGTTCGGCGGCGGTGGTCTTGACTGTCTGTGTAGCCATATCCCCATCATGCGAAAGGGGTGTGACAGTCGTCAGATGGCGCCTGCGGACGCCAGAGAGACCAGCGCCGAAGCGACGATCAGAATCACCAGACCGGCGATCGCCCTCACTGGTGCAACTCGCCGTGGCGATAGCAGCAGCGGCGCGGCGGCGGCTCCGACGAGGACTCCGCCGAGGTGACCGCCCACCGAGATTCCGGGGATGACGAAGGTGATCATCAGGTTGAGGATCAGAAGCGACCCAATGCCGGTGTTCATCGGGTTGATGCCGCGGAGACGGAACCCGACGAAGGCGAGGCCCATGAGCCCGAAGACGGCCCCCGACGCTCCGCCGTGGAGGCCGTTCGGTTGGAGCACCATCGCGCCGGCCGAGCCCCCGAGGAGGGCGGCGAGATAGGCGAGGCCGAACCGCACCCGACCCACTTCGGGCTCGAGCAGATTGCCGAGTTGGAACAGCAGGTACATGTTGAAGCCGATGTGGATGAGACCGAAGTGGATGAACCCCGACGAGACGAGGCGGTACCACTCCGCGGGAGACTCCAGCAGGAAACGCGCGCTCAGTCCGAGATCGAACTGCCCCCGCGAGATCCCGCCGCCAAGGCTGGCCGGTTCCGCGAGGGTGATGTAGGCGAACACCGCGAGGTTGATGGCGATCAACGAGCGGGTGACGAGGGCGGCGTGGCGCGCCTGCCAGTGACGAACCCTCGTGGTGGCGGCCGGACGCGACGCCTTCAGGCAGTCGGGGCAGTTCGATCCGACTGCCGCTCGGGTGAGGCAGTCATCGCAACAGGGCCGACCACAGCGCGTGCAGCGCCGACCCGCTGGGCGGGAGGGATGCCGGTAGCACGAGATGATCTCTACCGGGGGAGTGGTCGGAGGTGGCAGGTTCACCCGCCGACCTCGCCCGCGAGTGAGCGCAACATCTCCCAGCCGTAGATGCCCGTTTCGTGGCCATCAGACCAGCGGATAGCGAGGCCCCAATTGCCGTGGAGCTCCGCGGAGATGGCCGACAGGCTCGACGGGAGCTGTATCGAGGCGCCCTGCTCCCTGACGCCGATGCACCCGGCGCACGGGCACAGGGACCGGAGCTCACCGAGCGCGATATCGAGTCGTCGGCCGTCCTCCCAGGCGACGCCGAGGGATCGCTCCCGGTCGACGATGACGTCGACGACCGCGACGGTCACGGACTCTCCACCGGTTCGGTCGGGGGCACGTACGGCACGGCGGGATCCTGCAACTCCCTTCCGTCGCCGGTGTCGCACGCCGATACGGAGGTGAGAAGCACCGTCACCATCAACGCCACGGCGAACCCGTTACGTCCTCGCACCCCTCCGAGGCTACCGGTAGCCTTCGGGGCGTGCCCGGCGGTCGACCCACCACAATTTTGACCGTGCACGCTCACCCCGATGATGAGGCGTCCAAGGGTGCGCCGACCCTCGCGATGTACGGCGCGCGTGGGATTCGAACCGTTCTGGTGTGCTGCACCGGGGGCGAGGAGGGCGACCTGCAGAATCCGTCGCTCGCCGAGCCTGGAGAGCCCTTCCACGGCCTCGACGAGGTGGAATCGCGCCGCCTTTTGGCGGAGTTGCGTCCGCTCGAATTGGCGAGATCGGCCGAGGTGATCGGCTTCGACGAGGTGGTGATGCTCGGTTATCGCGACTCAGGGATGGCCGACTCAGAGGCCAACTCGCATCCCGACTGCTTCCACTGCGCCGACCTCGACACGGCGGTCGGCGATCTCGTTGAGGTGATTCGCCGCGAGCAGCCCGCCGTCATCATCACCTACGGGGACGATCACAGCGGCTACCCGCATCCGGACCACATCCGAGTCCATGACATCTCGGTCCTCGCCTTTGATCGCGCCGGCGATCCGCAGTGGTATCCCGATCGGGGCCCCGTGTTCCAGCCGCTCAAGCTGTACTACTCAACTTGGACGCGGCGTCGTATCGAGGCCGTGCACCGAGCGCTCACTGCCAAACTCGGGGAGTCCCCCTTCGACGAATCGTGGTTCGATCGCCTGGATCAGGATGATCGGATTACCACTCGGATCGATGTCACCGGGTTCATGTGGGCCCGGAGCGGTGCGCTCCGCGCGCACGCCACCCAGATCGATCCGCACGCGCCGTTCTGGTTCGGCCTCGAGGACTCCGAACTGGAGTCGGTCTATCCCTACGAGGACTGGATCCTCGCCCGCTCGGAAGTCGGACCGATACCTGGGCACGATGAGGAGTTCGATCTCCTCACTGGTATCTCCGCTGTCGTGGAGGCGTCCGGATGAGCATCCGTTGCACGGTCGAAGTTCCGCGCGCGGAGGATCGCAGCGAGGGTCCCGAGAACGCGGACGTGGTGGTGACCGTTCCATTGAAGGTCGCGACCGAGGAGGGGTTTTCGGCCACGGTTGAGTACATGCGCGGTCGCCTCAAGGCGAAGGGGCACACGGGGACGATCCTCGACGCGCTCTCCGACGGCACCATCGACGAGATGGTTCTCCGGCTCATCGCCGACTGAACTGGCCCTCAACTCGAGCGCATCACCTCGCGCAGGTCGCGGTAGCCGATGAGCACCGCGCCGACCTCGTTCACGGCCTCGGCGAGCGTGCCGTCGACGGCGAGACGATGGTCGTCGATCCACGACTCCGCCGCTGAGGAGAGCGCGCGCACCTCAGGGGAGTCGATGGCTGGTTGGATGTGCACCTCGGTGACCCCGGGGGCGAGCTCGGCGATGGAGCGGAGCAGTCGGTCCCGTGAGCCCGGTCGCCAGTCGTGATCGAAGTGATCCGGGAAGATGACACCCTCCTCGGCGGCTCGGCGCCGGTAGGGGAAGCCCGCCTCAGACTCGGTGACCGTCGAAGGCAGACGGATCGGCAGGGAAAACTCGACTGCCAGGTCGACATAGACGTCGAAGAACTCCGGCCTCAGGGTGATCGCGCTGAGATGCGGGGCGAGATGGGTCACGTCGACACCCCAAGCAAGGGCGCGGTTGACCTGAGCGCGCAATTCGCGGCGCACCTCGTCGAGGTCGGCGTGCTCCCACAGGTCGGCGGTGTTCCTCGGGAATCCACCCTCGCCGGACAGGAGAGATGGCGCGTGAGTGATCGGACCCCAGCGGTAGATGTCGTGTTCGGCGTTCAGGGTGAGGTGCACGCCGATGTCGTCGCTCGGTTCGAGCAAATCCGTGGCGTGGCGGGCCCACGGGGCGGGAACCATGATGGAGGCACAGGTCGCTGCGCCACCTCGAATGGCGTCGATAACGCCGAGATTGGCTGCGTGGCACGAGCCGAGGTCGTCGCACGAGACGATGAGGAGGCGCGCATCGGTGTCGTGGCCGAGACGTTCCGCGAGCTCGCTCACCGCGATGACGCTATCGGTCGCTAGTGGGGCAGAGCGCCCAGATTCCCCGTCGCGCGGCCATCGCGGATGAGACCGCGCGCTCGATGGATTCTGCGAGGGCGGTGTTCGGTTCGATCGGCAAATCTCGGGCGAATCCTCGTTCGGCCATCGTGAGGCCGCTCGGTCGGTTCGACCCGGCGGGGAGCACGTGGGCGAGGAGTCGGCCGTAGTGATCGCGCGCGACGACCTCTCGACGAAGTGAGACGGTCGACCCGATGGGAAGGATGGCGGAGAGGGCTTCGCTGGCGAGATCCGCGCCGCACTCCGCTGGCAGCCCATCGCGGGCCACCTCCGGGGTGTCGATACCGAGCAAACGAACGCGCTCCGTGGTGCCCGCCAGCGAGACGACGACGGTGTCGCCGTCGGTGACGGCGAGGATGACGGCGGACGGGGAGCTCGTCGTCGGCGACGAGACGGCGCACGCCGAGCAGAGGAATGCGAGGAGGCCGAGTCTCAGAGGCGCTCGATCAGGGTGCCGGTTCCGAGCCCGCCGCCGCAGCACATCGACACCAAGCCATAACGTCCACCGGTGCGCTCGAGTTCGCTCAGCGCCTTGGTCAGGAGCACGCCGCCGGTGGCGCCGAGGGGATGTCCGAGGGCGATCGCACCTCCGTTTGGGTTGGTCCGGTCGAGATCGGCCCCCAACTCCCGAGCCCAAGCGAGCACTACGGAGGCGAACGCCTCGTTGATCTCGAAGGTGTCGATGTCATCGATGCCGATGCTGTTCCGGTCGAGGAGACGGCGCGTGGCGTCGATCGGTCCGGTGAGCATGAGGACTGGGTCGACGCCGACGAGGCAGGCATCGACCACACGGGCGCGGGGCCGCAGGCCGAGCGCATTGGCTCGGTCAGCCGTCATCATGAGAAGGGCCGACGCGCCGTCGGAGATCTGCGAGGAGTTGCCGGCTGTGTGCACGCCGTTCTCCCGGGCCACGGGTTTCAACGACGCGAGGCGCTCGAGCGAGGTGTCTCGAATCCCCTCGTCGTGGCCGAGCGTGACCGTCTCGCCGGTGGACTCCCCGTCCTCGCCGAGCACCGGCGCCACAACCGGGGCGATCTGTGGATCGAATCGACCCTCCGCCCGGGCAGTCGCGGCGCGCTCCTGAGACGAGAGCCCAAGACGATCGGTGTCGTCGCGAGTGATGCCCCAGCGCTCGGCGATTCGCTCAGCTCCCTCGAACTGCGAGGTGAATTCGTAGTGCTCGAAGTAGTCCTTCGGAATCGGTACGCCAAGGCCGAGTTTGCGGGAAGAGTTGGATCCGATCGGAACCCGTGACATCGCTTCGACACCGCAGGCGACCGCGATGTCGACGACTCCGGAGGCGATGAGTGAGTAGGCGAGCCCGGTGGCCTGCTGGCTGGAGCCGCATTGGGTGTCAACCGAGGTCGCAGCAGTGGTGAGGGGCAATCCGGCGGAGAGCCAGGCCGTTCGGGTGATGTTGAAGCTCTGCTCGCCGACTTGGCTGACGCAGCCTCCGACGACCTGCTCGACCTCGGCGGGATCGACCCCGCTTCGAGAGATGAGCGCTGACAGGGCCGTTGAGAGCAGGTCGGCGGGGTGGACGCCGGCGAGGGAACCGTTTCGCCGGCCGACCGGGGTGCGAGTCGCCTCAACGATGACGACCTCTCGAGCGCGTTCTTGTGATGCCATCGCCGAAGGCTAGGTGGCGGGCGGCTCGGGGAGCGATCTGGCTGCGCGGTGTTAGACGCGTGTCAGGCTTCGCTTCGATGTTCGGGGCGCAGTTCGCTCATTCGGCCCGCCGCCCAGTCAGTGACGAAGGAGAAGCGATCTCCGCGTAGAACGGTCCGGCGCCACTCCACTGGGCGCCCGAGGTGGCAGCCGAGTCGATCGATGCAGAACACCGCCTCGCCGTCGGCGAGGCCGAGCAACTCGCGCTCCTCGGGCTCGGGCATCAGCGGGATGATCCGCTCGCGTCCCGAACCCGGCCGGCACCCCGATACTCGCTCGAGCTCGTTGTAGAGCGAGGTGTGGGAGAAGTCGACGTCGAGCAGGCCCGAGGCGACCGAGGCGGGCATCCACGCCCGATCGACGGCGAGCGGCTCACCCCCGGCGAGCCGGAGGCGCTCGAGCAGAACGAGATCGCTGTTGTGGGGGAGTCCGAGGCGTCCAGCGGCCTCCGCGTCGCGAGTCGTCTCGAGGGCGAGGACCTGAGAGGTCTGGACGAGTCCGGTCTCCTCGACCACCTGGAACAGGCTGTAGAGCGAGCCGAGTGACTGCTCGAAACGCGCCGGATCAACGGACGTTCCGACTCCACGGGCCCGTCGAACGATGCCGTCGGCCCCCAATCGTCCGACCGCCTGACGCGCGGTGTGTCGACTCACCCCGTAGACCGTCATCAACTCCCGGTCGGTCGGGAATCTCTCAGCGAAGTCCCCGAGGTCGAGGCGCCGACGCAACTCGTCCTCGAGCTGCGCCCAGAGCGGCGTGGCGCTGTCTCGCGAGAGCGTCACCGCCCCGGTCGCGAATCCGTCGGCTGTCATGGTCGTTTCCCCCTCGCTCAGGCGAGATAGGCCTCCGGCACCGGCTTAAGCGGCCGCGCGTACCACAGCGGACGTCGGAGACCATTCGGACCCGGAGCCGGGCGGGTCTTGGTCAGCCAGTCGAGGTACGCCTCTCGGCTCTTCGCGGTGTCGACGACGACATCGCCGTACTCATCGCCCTCCTCAGCCGGGCTCACGTGCACCCGCTGGTGCCAGCACTGCATGCCCGAGATGGGATCCGGTTGCACGGCGAAGGTGAGGTTCTGGTGCACGCCGGTGTCGTTCCACCAGATGCGCTCGGTGTCGGGATCCGAGGAGCTGTACGACTTCATGCCCTTCGTGCGGCGGAGCCGCCAACTGGTGCCATCGTTGTCGATCATGGCGAGGCCGTTGCCCCAGGAACGGGCCTTCTCCTCCTCGATACGCCAGCGGCCCATGTGGTGCGAGGCCGCGACCACACCGGGACGGATACCCTCGGTGCGCCAGGCGGAGATCACGAAGTGACCGATCCTGGTCGACACTCGGACTAGGCCATTCTCAGCGATGCCGAGTCGCTCCGCGTCGGTCGGATGGATCCACAGCGGATGGCGATGCGAGATCTCGTTCAACCATTTGGAGTTCGCCGACCGGGTATGGATCAGGGTCGGGATGCGGAACGTGGGGAGCAAAATTCGCTCGGAACCCTCAAGGTCGAGATCCTCCCAGTGCACGTGCGAGGGGATCCATTTGGGAGTCGCGTACTCATCCCAACCCCAGTCGCTAAGCGTCGTCGAGAAGAGCTCGAGCTTCTTCGACGGTGTCGGGAAGCCCTCCTTCAACTCGCCGTCGACCTCGATCGCGGGGGATCCGTCACCGAGCTTGGCGAGGGCCAGCCCGCTGAGCGATTCTCTCGATCCGTCCCAGGTGCCCTCGGTCCCAGGCTTGCGGAACACTCCGGTCGAGTCCTTGTCGCATCCTTCGACCGCCGACGGGTCCACCGCGCGCTCATAGGGGCGGTACGGATCGCCGGGGACGGCGAAGGCACCACGGTCACGCATGTACTCGAGCGGGCTCTGGCCGGCTTCGTTGGCCGCCTCGACGAGTCCGGGGACGCTGTCGGAGAACATGCGGCCGTAGTACTCGTCGACTCCCATCGGGGTGCCGGGGCGCTCATCGCTTTCGAAGAACTTGCGGATGCCGAGCGAGCCGTCCGGGTCGATCCGCCAGGAGAGATCGATCCAGAACTCGTTCTCCTCCCAGACCTCACCGACGTTGAACTGATGGGACCGGGAGTCAGGTCCGACCTCCTCACCGTTGAGCTCTGCGTAGCGCCGCATGACCGGTTGCCGGAACCCGATCCACCGGCCGGCGTGGGTCTCGTAGGAGGCGATGTCGTGACGCTCGCTGCCGACACCCATCGGCAACACGTAGTCAGCGAACCAGGAGGTCTCCGACCAGGTCGGCGTGAGCGCGACATGGCAGCCGACGCGGTCGGTGTCCTTCAGCGCCTCGAGCCAGCTGAATCCGTCGGGGTTGGTCCATACCGGGTTGTAGACACGGGTGAAGTAGGTGTCGAGGCGCCCTCGGCCCTCGTTCAGGAAATGGGGGAGCAGGATCGACATCTCGTGGTAGGCGAGCGGGTACTCGATCGGCCAGTTGAGTTCGTTCCACTCCTTGATCGGCTGCCCACCCTTGGGGGGAGCCGGGGTGAACTTGTTCCAACCGTTTCCGCTGGTGCCACCAGGGGTGCCGACCGAGCCGGTCAAGACGTTGACGAAGAACAACGTGCGGGCGACCTGCCAGCCACCGAGGTTGCCAGCACCGGCCGACCTCCAGTTATGGGAGGCGAACTTCGTGGGGTGGCGTCCGATGATCTCGGCGATCTCGCGAAGCGTGTCACCGGAGACTCCGCAGACGTGTTCGGCGCGCTCAGGGGTGTACTCGGCGTACTCGTCGAGCAGGGCCTGCTCGAGGCTCTCGAACTCGCAGGGCAGATCGGGCCGGCGCTTCTGGAGATAAGTCTCCCAGTTCACCCAGCGCCGAACGAAGTCGCGCTCCCAGGTGCCGTTGGCGATCAACAGCCTCGCGATCGTGAGCATCATGAACGCCTCGGTGCCGGGCCACGGGGCGAGCCAGTAGTCGGCCTTCGCTCCGGTGTTCGACAGCCGTGGGTCGACGCAGATGACCGTCGCGCCGCGCGCCTTGCCCTCCATGATCCGCTGGGCGTGCGGGTTGAAGTAGTGGCCGGCTTCGAGGTGCGCCGAGATCAGGAAGATGACCTCGGCGTTCGCGAAGTCCGAGGACGGGCGATCGAGCCCCATCCACGACTGGTAACCGATACGGGCGTTCGACGAGCAGATGTTGGTGTGGCTGTTGTGTCCGTCGACTCCCCAGGCCGACAGCACTCGCTCGGTGTAGCCATCCTCGCCGGGTCGGCCGACGTGGTACATCACCTCGTTGCCGCGCCCCTCGGTGATGGCGGTCCGGATACGGCTGCCGATCTGATCGAGCGCCTCCTCCCAAGAGATCCGCTCCCACTGTCCTGAGCCCCGCTCGCCGACCCGTCGCATCGGATACAGGATCCGCTCAGGGTCCTGCACCTGGTTGAGGGTGGCTGGGCCCTTCGCGCAGTTGCGCCCCCGACTCGCCGGATGCTCGGGGTTGCCCTCGAATTTCGCGACCTCGCCGGTCTCCTTGTCGATGAAGGCGACGAGGCCGCAGGCGGCCTCGCAGTTGAAGCAGGTCGTCGGCACGAGCGTGTAGTGGCGCTCGACGCGCTCTGGCCAGGCCTTGGCGTCCAGTTCGGTCCAATCGTGCCACTGCTCGTGCGGCGGGTGGTTCATCAGGGTCATGGGGACTCCTCGTTAGCGATCGGTGTGGTGGTCAGGAGAGTGGGACGGACTGTCCGGCGCGGACGTAGGCGTCCTCGTAGCTGAAGAGGCCGATCAGGGCGAGCAGGCCGCCGAGGGCGACGACTCCGTCAGCGAGGCCGGTGGCGAGGTCGATGTAGACGATCGCAGCGGGGGCGGCGATGCCGATCAGGATCCCGCCGATCCAGAACTTGCGTGCCTGCGCACCCCGCGTCATCTCGAGGGTGGCGAGTTCCACCGATCGCGAGCCCTTCGACCAGATCTCGGTGGCGAGAAGCAGAGCGAGCACGCCGAGGCCGATCAGGAAGGCGATACCGACCGCATCGGGCTCGGGGACGTCGACGGCGAGGTCGATGACGCTGTACGTAGCGCCGCCAGCGACGAGGGCCTGGGCGAGCAGGGTGGGCAGCAGCAGCGGGGTCTGCCAGAGGTCGCGTCCCTCGCATTGTCCGAAGAGGAAGGCGGTGTAGCCCGCCACGGCTGCGGCCAGCAGCACCTGCGGCAGCACGAGCCACGGCAACGCGCCACTCGAGCCGATGAGGCCGAGTAGCCCCCAGAGTCCGGTGACGCCGGCGAATGCGCCGAGAATCCACGCTCCGCGAACGAGCCAGGAGGAGGTGTTCGACCGAGTCAGGATGTAGAGGAAGCGCTTTGGCTGTTTCAAGTCGGCGATGAGAAGCACGCCCGTGATCGCGGTGAACACACTGGCGATGACCGCGGGAAGGAGTCCCGCCGCGGTGGCCGACTCGCCATGCCCGAGCATGACCATGACCGCGGCCATGATCATCGCTCCGGCGGCGATGGCCTTGGTCACGAGGTAACCCGAGACCTTCGACTTCCAGGTGATGCCGTGGGATGTGGTGTAGGCGGTCCTCGCGACGACTCCCGTGCCACTGTGCTCGCGCATGACGTCGGTGATCGTTGGATGGTCGGGGGTGGTGTCCGCCCAGATCATGCCGTCGGAGGAGATGGCGGTTCTCGTCGGATCGAGGGACGCCTGATCGACCCCGCGGTAGAACACCTTCGGGTTGGTGCCTTGCTCGGGGGCTCGAACAGCGACCTTGTCGCGGGCGACGATCTTCGAGATCTCCGAGTTCGGGTCGTCGAGGTCACCGGTGATGATGGCGTGGGTGGGGCAGACCGTCACACAGGCGGGTTCGAGACCGACCTCGACACGGTGGTTGCAGAAGTTGCACTTGTGCGCGGTGTTCGTCTCGGGGTTGATGTAGATCGCGTCGTAGGGGCAGGCGTTCATGCAGGCCTTGCAGCCGATGCAGTTGCCGTCGTCGAAGTCGACGACACCGTTCGGTGCGCGGTGAAGGGCGCTCGTCGGGCAGATCGTCATGCACGGCGCGTCGTCGCAGTGGTTGCAGCGCATCACGGAGAAGGAGCGGCCCGTGTTCGGGAACGATCCCGACTCGATGTACTTCACCCACGTGCGGTTCACGCCGAGCGGCACGTCGTGCTCGCTCTTGCAGGCCACGGTGCAGGCGTGGCATCCGATGCAGGAGTCGCTGGCGAGGACGAATCCGAGTCGTGTCATGGTTCCCCCAGTTGGGTGTGTTGCGGTCGGTGGGTCACGCGAGGCCCTTGAGCATGAGGTTCCAGTAGAGGAACGGCAGGCCGTACTTCTTCAGGTACCACATGTCGCGACGGGGCTTGACGGTGTTGATCACGGGAATCGATGGTGTCCGCTTCATGGAGTAGTCGAACTCAGCGAGCAGCATCGCCTGGCGCGAGGTGGTGAGAGGACAGGAGGCGTAGCCGTGATACTCGGCGGAGACTGCCCGTCCCGACAGGTACGAGTCGACGTTCTCCACCACCACAGGGGCCTGCTTGCGAATCGCGGCGCCCGTCTTCGAGTTCGGGGTGCTCCCGGCATCGCCGAGAGAGAACACGTTTGGATATCGAACGTGTTGGTGGGTGTGCTTGTCCACCTCGACGTAGCCGGGTCCCTCGCCTGTCGCCAGCGGACTGGCCTTCACCCAATCGGGTGCCGATTGACGGGGGACGACGTGGAGCAGGTCATAGGAGAGCGTGCTGGTGCCGTTGGCCTCGCCGAGGTTGGTGACGGTGACCGTCTTGGTTCCGCTGTCGACGGCCGTGACCTCGGCCTCGGTGTGGAGATGGATCCCGTACCCCGCGATCACCTTGTCGAGCTCGTCGGCGATCTCGGGGATGCCGAACGCACGAGCGCCCGGAATGACGAGGTGGATGTCGATCTTCCCGAGGAGGCCCTGGGACTTCCAATAGTCGGCGGCAAGGTAGGCGATCTTCTGCGGCGCTCCGGCGCACTTGATCGCGCCGGTCGGCATGGTGAACACCGCTGATCCCGACTTGGTGTTGCGGATGAAATCCCAGGTCTTTGGCGCGAGGTCGAACCGGTAGTTCGAGGAGACCCCCTCGTGTCCGAGGGTGTCGCTCAGGCCGTCCATCTTGTCCCAGTCGAGTTGGATGCCGGGGCAGACGATGAGCGCGTCGTACTCGTACGTTGAGCCGTCAGAGCACTCGACGGCGTTGTTGTCGGGACGAAAGGCGCTTGCCGCCTTTTTGATCCAGGTGGCCCCCTTCGGCATGACCGATGATTCGCTGCGCTCGGAAGTGCTGGCCTGCGAGACACCACCTCCCACGAGGGTCCACAGCGGTTGGTAGTAGTGCTTGTCGGAGGGTTCGATCACCGCCACGTCGCTGTGGCCCTTCTTGATGAGGCGGGCGGCGACGGAGATGCCGGCGCTTCCTCCACCGACGATGACGATCCGGTGTTTCCCTGTGGTTGTCATGCTCCCCCCAATGGTGATCCGCCTATCGGTCAGGCGCTCTGAGTGGTCTCGATCCAAGCGCCGTAGCCGCCGAGGACGTCGCTGACGTCACCGAAACCGCGTTGGCGGAGCAGGCTCGCGGCCACCGAGGAGCGGTAGCCGCCCGCGCAGTAGATGACCGTCGGGCGGGTGGCCTCGAGCTCAGCGAGTCGCGCGGGCAATTGACCGACGGGAATGTTGACCGCGTCGGGCACCATCCCCGATTCGACTTCGCCCGGGTTGCGGACGTCGACGATTTGAATGTTCTCGACCTCGGCGTGACGGTTGTTGAAGGCCCGCGAGGTCAGCCGTGACGCCCGGCGGACGCGGTCGGGATGCTCAACGAGCACCCGGGTCGTATCGCTGATCGCTCCGACGACTCGGTCGAATCCGATCCGGGCGAGGCGGTTCTTCGCCTCAAGCTCGTAACGGTCCTCCACGAAGAGCACGATGTCGGTGTCGCTCGGGATGATCGATCCGGCGAATTCTGCGTAGCGGCCTCCGAGACCGACGTTGATCGCGCCCTCGAGGTGTCCGAGGGCGAACTCCTCAGGGGTGCGTCCGTCGAGGAGCAGCGCACCAGCGGCGACGGCGCGGTCGGCCTCCTCAAGCGTGAGGGCAGCGGGCAGAGCGTCCTCATCGAGTAGTTCCCGCTTGCGCTGGTTGAGCACCGCGTCGTAGACGAAATAGCTGGGAGCCGGCGGTTGGCCGGCGGTGACCATCTCCATGAAGGCATCGCGGCTCGGGGCGCGAAGGGCGTAGTTCGTCGATTTCTGGTCGCCGATCGTGGAGGTGAGCTCGGTGGAGAGGTTCTTCCCGCACGCCGATCCAGCCCCGTGGGCGGGGAACACCCGGGTGACGTCGGGAAGCGTCATCAACTTGTTGTGGAGCGACTCGTAGAGCTTCTCGGCGAGCTCGTCTTGGGTGAAGCCGACCGAGGTGAGCAGGTCGGGGCGTCCGACATCGCCGATGAAGAGCGTGTCACCGGTCAGCACGCCGTAGGGCTCGTTGTCGTCGGCGTGCTCGAAGACGACCACACTCATCGATTCGGGGGTGTGTCCGGGGGTATGGCGGAACTCGAGGGTGACGTCTCCGAGCGACACCCGCTCACCGTCGGACATCTTGCGATGGTCGAATTCGGGGTTCGCCACCGACGAGTAGCAGATCTCCGCGCCAGTGGCTGCGGCGAGTTCTAGGTGTCCCGAGAGGAAGTCGGCGTGGAAGTGGGTCTCGATGACCATCTCGATGGTGAGACCGCTCGCCTCCGCATCGGCGAGGTACTGGGCGATGTCGCGTTGCGGGTCGACGACCACTGCGCGTCCCGAGGTGTCATCCCCGATGAGGTAGGAGGCATGTGACAGGCATTCGAGGTAGTACTGCTGGAACTTCATCGCAACTCCTTCGTAGTGTGCTGGTGAATCTAGAGGTACGGACATTTAGGGTCAAGGCATTGGTACGGACAATGCCGTTGGGCCGTTTGTCGGATCCTCCTCGGTGATCTCCACGAGCCGGCCGCTCGCGAGATCGTGAACCGCTCCGCGAAGCACAGCGCGCCCATCGGCGAGCGCGCGTCCGAGCGGTCCCCGGTTGCGTCGGAGCCGACGGAGGTTGTGGGCCACATTTGCCGCCACGGCCGCATCGAGGTCGCCATTGCACGACCCGCAGGCGGCGAGCATCTCGTCGATCGGCGCGAGAATCGGGGCGAGCACCGGTGCGAGCACCGGATCGGGCGTTTCATCAAGCGCGGCTCGCACCGCCCCGCAGTTGGTGTGACCCAGCACGATCACCAACGGGCAACCGAGGTGCTCGACGGCGAACGTGAGCGAGGCCACGGCCCCAGCAGTCGCGCTCGACCCGGCGATCCGAACGACGAACAGGCTTCCAGCGTCCTGGCCGAACAGGACCGAGGGTGGGACCCGCGCGTCCGAGCAGGCGAGCACCGCCGCCGATGGGCTGTGGTCGGCCACCGTGCCGTCGTAGCCGTGGGTCGCGACGTGCTCATCGTGGCGTCGGACGAGTTCCGTCCACACCGCCTCGGGATCGTGGCGCTCAGACATCGCGCTCCTGCAACCCGGCGGCGCGGAGATCGCCGGGGGCGGGTTCCGCTGAGCCGGTGATGAACTCGGCCGCTTGATGGGCGGTGGCGTGAATTCGGTCGTTGAGACGGTCCCAGAGCCCAGCGCGCCGAAGGACGTCGCGCACGGGACCCTTCACGTCGCAGAGGTGCAACACGACCGGGGACTCATCGAGATCGGTGAGGACCTCCGCGAGGGTCTCGGCGCCGGTCGCGTCGATGTCGTTGATTCCCGAGCAGTCGAGGACGAGCGCTCGCGGCTCGTCGACGAGGCGGGCTGCCCGATCTCCGAGAAGGCGCTTCACGTGCTGAGCGTTGACGAAGGACAGCGCGGCGTCGATCCGAATGACGTCGATGCCGGAAATCGTCTCGGCATCGGGGAACCGTTCGAGGTTTCGCCAGCTGGTGGTGCCCGGAATCCGGCCGAGCACCGCGGTGTGGGGCTTGGACATCCGGGCGAAGACCACGAGCATCGACGCCACGACGGCCACCGCGATGCCCACTTCGATTCCGAGGATCAGGGTGGCGAAGAACGCAACGCTGAGGCCAACGAGGTCGGTCCGCTTCACCGCGGCGATATGCCGCATCTCAGCGATGTCGACGAGGTTGACCACCGCGACGATGATGATTGCGCCGAGCGCCGCCTTCGGCAGGTTCTCGAAGAGCGGCGTGAGCAGCGCGATGGTTATCAGGACGATCGCGGCGGTGATGACGCTCGCGAGCGGGGTTTTCGCCCCAGCCGAGTCGTTGACCGCGGTGCGCGAGAATCCACCGGTCACCGGGTAGCCGCCGAAGAGTCCCGCCGTCACGTTTGACGCGCCGAGGGCGACGAGCTCGCGGTTCGCCTCAACGTCGTACCGGTGTCGTCGGGCGTACACCTTGGCGACAGCAATCGATTCCATGAATCCCACGAGGGTGATCACCAGCGCGGTCGGTAGCAGGTCGGCGATGGCTCCGCCGCCGAGATCGGGTAGCGCGAACATCGGGAGCGAGTCGGGGATCGAACCGACGGTTGCTACCCCCTTCGAGGTGAGATCGGCGATCGTGACGATGAGGGTGGCGGCGACGACCACGACGAGAGCGCCCGGCACTCGGCGGGCGACCCGCTTGAGGACGAGGAGCAGGGCGACGCTGCCTGCGCCGAGAGCGAGCGTCGTCGAGTGGATCTGGTCGAGCGCGGTCACGATCTCACGCACGGTCTCGTGGAAGTGATCGGTTCGAGGCAAGGAGACGCCGAGCAGGTGTTTGACCTGTGAGAAGCCGATGATGATCGCAGCGGCGGCCGTGAAGCCGACCAGGACGGAGTGTGAGAGAAAGTTGACGATGAATCCGAGGCGACCGAACCCGAGCACGAGGTGAACCACACCGACGAGCAGGGCGAGCAGCGCGGCCGCGGAGATGTACCCCGCGGTTCCCTGCTCGTAGAGGGGAGCGAGCGCGGAGGCCGTGAGCAGCGAGACGATGGCGACGGGGCCGACGGCGAGTTGTCGTGAGGTGCCGAGAAGGGCGTAGGCGAGCAGCGGGAGAGTGGAGGCGTAGAGGCCGATCTCCGGAGGCAGTCCGGCTAGGAGCGCGTATGCCATGCCCTGGGGGACGAGCATCGCCCCGATGGTCAAGCCAGCGGACAGGTCCGGGCGAAGGTTGGCTCGGTGGTACGAGCGGATCCATGCGGGGAGAGGAGGGCGACCGGAACTCACGGGAGTAAATGTACGGACATTTGCTCTTCAGGTCAACCACCCTCGCGCAGGTGAATCGGGCGGGTATTCGGGTCCCGCGGGTTCGGGATCGGTAGTTTCGATGGCGTGAGCACGCAGTCCGCCGAACAGACCCTCCTCGACCGCTACCGAGGCGTCCTCCCGTCGTTCGTCTCCCCGCTTTACGCCGAACCGGTTGAGATCGATCGTGGCAGTGGCTCGCAAGTGTGGGATTCGGCAGGCAACCGGTACCTCGACTTTTTCGGCGGGGTGCTGACCACGATGATCGGTCACGACAACCCGCACGTCACCGCCGCGATCCGGGAGCAGGCCGGCAAAGTCCTCCACACCTCGACCCTCTATCTGTCCGAACCGATGATCGAGTTCGCCGAGATGGTCGCTGAGGTGTCCGGAATCCCCGATGCCCGGGTCTTCTTCACGACCTCGGGCACCGAGGCCAACGACACGGCGCTGCTCCTCGCAACCAGTTTCCGCAAGTCGAATCAAGTGCTCGCCGTCCGCAACTCCTACCACGGCCGGTCGTTCACCGCTCAGGCCATCACTTCGCACTCCAGTTGGTCGTCGACCTCGATCAGTGGGCTGCAGGTGCAGTTCGTGCAGGGTGGGTATCGACTGCGCTCGCCGTTTTCGCATCTCGACGACGACGCGTACACGGCTGCCTGCACCGCAGACCTCGTGCAACTCTTGGACATGACCTCGGCTGGCGATGTCGCCTGTCTGATCGCCGAGCCGATCCAAGGTGTCGGGGGTTTCGCCACTCCGCCCGACGGCATGTTCGGCGCCTTCGCGAAGGAACTCTCGAACCGCGGGATCCTTTTCATCTCCGACGAGGTGCAGACCGGCTGGGGGCGCACCGGCGAGCACTTCTGGGGATATCAGGCCCACGGGATCGTTCCCGACATCCTGACGTTCGCTAAGGGCGTCGGTAACGGGATCACCCTGGCCGGAGTCGTTGCCCGCGCCGAGATCATGGACACGATCGATGTGCTGTCGTTCTCGACCTTCGGGGGCAACCCATTGTCCGCCGCGGCCGGCGCCGCGACACTGCGCTACGTGCTCGACAACGATCTGCAGGGCAACGCGCTACGTATGGGCCAGCGTTTCGCTGATCGCATTCGGCCGATCGTCGAGGGGACCGATTGGATCGCTGAATTACGCGGTCGCGGGCTGATGTGGGCGCTCGAGATCTGCCACCCCGGAACGGTCGAGCCTGACCCGAAGCGGACCGCCGCGCTCCTCGAAGCGGCCAAACGGCACGGCCTGCTGGTTGGTAAGGGCGGTCTCTACGGCAACGTCATCCGCATGTCACCGATGCTCGATATCGACGAGGCGACGATGAATGAGGGACTCGCGGCGCTCGAGGCCGCGATTGCGGACTGCGCCTAGGCGTCGTGAGTCGCTACCCGGCGCTCGTCCTTCTCTTGGTCCTCGCGTCTTGCGCCTCCACTCCCGACGCGAGGCCCCAGCTCACCGAGGTTGAGTCACCGTCTGGAGCCTTCTTGGCGATGGTCGATCCGGCAGGTGCCGAGACGATCCTCGCGGCAGGCGGTGTCGAGATCATCGACGTGCGGACTCCGGAAGAGTTCTCCGAGGGTCACCTCCCGGGGGCGGAACTCATCGACATCTCGGCTCCTGACTTCGTGTCAAGGATTGAGGATCTCGATCGCTCCGCGACCTATTTCGTCTATTGCCGGAGTGACAACCGCTCGGGTCAGGCGACGGCGCTCATGGCCGACCTCGGTTTCGAGTCGATCTATGAGCTTGAAGGCGGGACCATCGCTTGGCTCTCGAGCGGTCGAACGTTGACCACCGGCTGACGTCGACGCTCAGAAGAGTGGCAACTGCTCCCAGGTGGTCGCCACCTCGGCGACGTTGCACCACCTCCGCCGGCCGCGGGGACCCGGACGGCGAACCTCGAGCGCTTCGGGCCGCAGCGAACGCGCCGAACCATCGGGGTCATGGAGACAAATGCTCCCATCGGCTTCCACCCCGGAAATGCGACCGATCACCCATCGTCGATTCGCATGAGGCTTGAAGCGAACCTCCTCGCCGTGGATGAGGCCGATCTGGCGGAGAGCGAACCGGTCGGCCACGTTGGTCAGAGTCCGAGAGTGCGCCGTTGCAGTCGCTGCATCCCTGCGATCCAGCGCGCCGGGTCATCAC
The DNA here is from genome assembly GCA_030828465.1 of Acidimicrobiales bacterium. Lineage (GTDB taxonomy): Bacteria > Actinomycetota > Acidimicrobiia > Acidimicrobiales > Ilumatobacteraceae > Casp-actino5. The sequence goes on from JAURCL010000023.1 coordinate 22,515, forward strand.
CCTTGTGGCGGAGATAGTCACCGACCTCGGGGTGGGGAAGGATGAGGAAGCGCTCCTCAACGATCGCGCCGTGGACCACCTCGGCCACCTCGCTGGCCTCGAGCACGTTGCCAACCGCGCGAACCACGTCTCCGCCGCCGCCGCCGACCACGTCGGAGTTCAACATGTTGGTGTTCACGCCCTGAGGGCACAGGCACGACACCCGGAGACCGCGCGCCCCGTAGGTGATGGCGAGCCATTCGGCGAACGCGACCGCACCGTGCTTGGTGACCGAGTAAGGCGCCGACCCGATCTGCGCGAGTAATCCGGCGGCGGAGGCTGTCGAGCAGAAGTAGCCCTCCCCGCGCTCGAGCCAGGCGGGCAACAGATGCCGGGCGGCCCACCGATGAGCGTGGAGGTTGATGGCGAAGGCGGTCTCCCAGGTTCCCTCGGCATCCATTGGGTCGGTTCCAATCGCGACACCCGCGTTCGCGAAGAAGAGGTCGACCTCACCGTGGGCCGACCGAGCTGCCTCGATGAGATCGATATTGCCCGCTTCGGAGCTGACATCGGCGCTGATCGAGACGGCACCGGGGAGTTCCTCGGCGAGCATGTCAGCACCCCGCAGATCAGTCACTGAGAGTCGCGCCCCGGCCGCATGAAGCCGCCGCGCGATCGCGGACCCGATTCCTCCGGCGGCGCCGGTGACGACGACATGACGATCTCGGAGATCCATCCCGTCATCGTAGGTGGGGATGCGTCCCGGGGACCCAGCGTCCCGATACGGTATGGGCGATGACGGATTCAAGCCTCCACACCGACGACGGGAACATCAACTCGACGCCGGGAGCAGTGGCGCTTGAGGATCGGCCGGAGCGCGACGCCGACGTGGTGCTCGCCTCCGCTCTTGCGCTGGTCGACGAGGCGCTCGGTCGCATGCTCCAGCGAGAGCTGGTGTCGTCCAACGAGGTCACCGACGTGCTGCTCGATCTGCGCAGTGTTCTCGTTTCCAGCTGAGATCAGCGGCTGAAGTCAGCGACGTCCGGCGAGCCGGTCGAGTGGTCGAGCGAGCAATCGGGCGAGCGTCGCTCCAGTCACCGCCCCTCCGACCACGTCGCTCGCGTGGTGGATGCGAACCACGGCTCGGCTGGCTCCGACGACCACGGCCATCGTCAACCAGAGCGGCGAAGTGCGGCCACGAGACCACCGAATAAGGGTCACCGCGGCGAACGCCGCCGCGCTCGCATGCCCCGACGGGAACGCAGAAGTGCTCGGTCGTCGCACCTCGTAGCGGTCGTCGCCCTTCTCGGTCGGCCGTTCACGACGGAAGAGTCGCTTCACGCCTTGGTTGACGATGAGGCTCTCAGCCGCGAGCCCGATGTCGAGAGCGATCGACTCGCGGAGCCGCCCACCAGCGAGTGCGCGGACCAGGCCAGCGGCGTGCCAGATCGTGCTCCAATCGCCCAACCGAGATGCGGTGGTGGCCACCCGATCCACCGCGGGATTGCCTCGAATCGTCTCAAGCCACTGGTCGACAGCGGCATCGAAACGGGCGACGCCCGGCCCGAGACCGCCGAGGCCGGGAACCGCACGCGCAGCGTCATTGCTGTCCGTCGCGGTCATCGGGGTGCCACCCCGGCGTAGACGACCGGCGCTTCCTCGGCCGCGCGAGCGGGATCGCCGTCGAACTCGGGGCACCAGCGCTGGTAGGCGCATGACCGACAGAGCGCGCTTTTCTTCGGCCGGAAGTCGTCGCGCTCGCAGGCTGTGGTGATCGCACCGTGCACGGCGGTCACACGGGTGGTGAGGAAGGAGATCGCCTGATCGGTCGGCTCGGCGCTCAGGACCTCGCCGGAGCGGACGAACAGCAAGCGGACACTGCCCGGTGACTCGCCGAGACGCTCACGGCAGAGCAGGGCGTAGAAGTGGACACCTGACATCGACTTCTTCTGATAGGCGGGAGGAGGCGTCCGTCCCGTCTTGTAGTCGCTCACCACCAGCCGTCCGTCGGCGTCACGCTCGAGCCGGTCGATGATGCCTCGGAGCGTCACCGGGCCGACCTCGGCCTCGAGACGGAGTTCGAGTCCGACCGTCTCGATCGCGTCGGGGTCCTCCATCGTCAGGTAGTTGCGAGCGCGCG